>VYAQ01000229.1 GCA_009844885.1 Gemmatimonadota bacterium | reverse complement strand
CGTACAGGCGGCGCAGCGCGGTGCTACGATCGCCGGGGACCTCGATGATGCAGACGCCGCCGGAGAGCCCGGGTTCCATCGGGGTCACGAGGGTCATCCCGAGCTCGGCGAGCCCCTGCTTCAAGGCGGTGGCCAGTTCCGTCACCCGCGCCTCGGTTGCCGGGCCGCCGATCGCGCCGTGGAAGTCGGCCGTGGTGCCGACCGCAGCCAGGCACGCGTCGTCCCGCTGGCCCATCGACTCAAACTTGCGCGCGCCCTCGACGTCCGGGTCGGCGTCGCTGCCCCACCCCGGCGCCACGATGTTGGGCCAGATCCCGGCGATCCGGTCCTCCTTGACGTAGAGCACCCCCGCCTCCTTGGGTCCCATGAACCACTTGTGGGAAGAGGCCGAATAGGAGTCGCAGCCGAGTTCCCGCAGGTCGACATCGAGCGCGCCCCAGCTCTGTGCGCCGTCCAGGTGGACGTGGATGCCGCGGGCGTGAGCCGCCTCGACGAGTTCGCGAACGGGCAGCCGCACACCGCTGACGTTCGAGACGTGGGTAAGCGCCAGGACCCGGGTCCGGGCGGTCAGAGCCGCGACGAAGGGGTCGAACAGCTCCTGGGCCGAAGCCGGGTGACGAGGCACGGCTACCCTCTTCACCTTGATCCCGAACCTCGCCGCCCGCACGTCCCACGCCACGTTGTTGGTCGGGTGGTTCTGATCCCAAACAACCACCTCGTCGCCCGCGCTCAGCGGCACGCCGTTGTTGACCGTGTTGTTGGCTTCGCTGGTGTTGCGGACGATCGCGATCTCGTCGGGGCTGACGCCGAGCTGGGCCGCGACGGCCGCCCGGGACGCCTCGGTCAGGGTGCGGAACTTGGCGCGGTTGTTGGAGGAGCAGTCGCGGTCGATGTCGCGGGTGAGGTTCTCCACGCGAGCGGCCACGGAGCGCGGCGACGGGCAGAGGTTGGCCGCGTTCATCGGGACACGTTCCTCCGTGAAGGAGAACTGCGCACGGACCTGCTCCCAGTAGGACTCGTCGGCTGGCGAGGCGGGAGTGGTCGGAGGCCAGGCCGGATCTGCGGGAGGCCAGGCGGGAGCCTCGGCTGGCGCGCCCGGACCCACGAGAGGATCGGCTGCACGCGTGATGGCCACAGGGAGGACGACGGCTCCGGCGGCCACGTCGGTGAGGAAGGAGCGGCGGCTGGTTCGACGCTTCACGGGACTGCCTCCTGGGACTGGGCCGAACGGGCGGGTTGCTCTGATCATACCGGTGGGGCAGCTTCCCTTGCCAGTCTCTGGTGTCCGCAGGCATAGGAGAGCACCGTGTCATTGATCGCCCAGCGCATGAACCACCTGGGTACGGAGAACGCCTTCAGGCTCGGCGACGACATCCAACGATGCGTCGACAGGGGAATGGACGTGATCCGCTTCAACCTGGGCGCGCCCGACTTCCGCAGTGCCCCGCACCTCAACCGCGTAGCCAGCCAGGCGCTGGACGCCGGCAATTCCGGCTACTGCGACCCCGCCGGCATCCTGCCTTTCCGCGAGGCCATCGCGGCCCATGTGACGCGCACGCGGGGCGTGGAGGTCACCCCCGGCCGCGTGATCGTCACGCCCGGCGCCAAGCCCCCGATCGGCTACACGCTGCAGACCTACGTGGACGAGGGCGACGAGGTCATCTACCCCTCGCCCGGCTTCCCGATCTACGAGTCGTGGGTGCGTTTCGCGCGCGCCGTGCCGGTGCCGTTGCTGCTCTCGGACGAGCGCGACTTCGCCTTCACCGCGGACGATCTCGCGGCGCTGGTCACCGAGCGGACGAAGGTGATCATCCTGTGCTCGCCCTCCAATCCGACAGGGGGCGTGCTGTCGCGCGACGATCTGGCCGGGATCGCCGCGCTGGTGCGGGAGCGCTGCCGGCCGGATGTCCGCATCTACGCCGACGAGATCTACGAGCACATCCTCTTCGACGGGCTCGAACACGAGAGCATCATGTCCCACGACGGCATGCCCGAGCGCACCGTCCTGGCGAGCGGCCATTCCAAGGGCTTCGCGATGACCGGGTGGCGCCTGGGATGGGCCGTGCTGCCGACCGAGGAAGAGGCCGCGATCTTCAAGCAGCTGAACATCAATATCATGTCGTGCGTGCCGCCGTTCCTGCAGGAGGCGGGCGCGGCCGCGTACGAGGACCCGGAGTCCGCGGTGCAGGTCGGGCGCATGGTGCGGGAGTTCGAGCGGCGGCGGGACTGGGTCGTGCCGGCGTTGAACGGCGTTCCGGGCGTGAGGTGCCGGCTGCCGAAGGGCGCGTTCTACGTCTTCCCCGGCGTGTCGGGGATGTGCGAGCGGCTGGGGGTGTACGACGCGCGGGCGGGGCTGCCGGCCGAGGCGCGCAGGCGGGCGACTCCGGCGGCCATACTCCAGATGTTCCTGCTGTACCGCTACGGCGTGGCGTCGATGGACCGGGCGTCGTTCGGCAGGATCGGTGCGGAGGGGCAGGACTACCTGCGGCTGTCGATCGCCAACAGCATGGAGGACATCCGTCGAGGGGTGGAGAGGATCGCTGAGGCTGCAGAGGACGACGCCGGTTTCGCCGAGTTTGTGGGCAGCGCGGACTTCCACGAGCTGTTCGGGTGAGCCTGCGGGTATGTGTGGCGGGCGTCACGGGTTGGACCGGGCGCGAGGTGGCGGCGGCCGTGCGCGATTCGCACGAGTTCGAACTGGTGGCGGCGGTCGCGCGCCGGGCGGCGGGCAGCGATGTCGGCGAGGCGCTCGGGTGGGAGGAGCGCGCGGGAGTGGAGATCACGGCCGACCCCTCAAGCGCGCTGTCCCGCGCACCCGACGTCTGGATCGACTACACGCACCCGCTGGCGGTCAAGAACCACGCGCTGACCGCTCTGGAGGCGGGCACCCGGGTGGTGATCGGCACCTCGGGCCTGGGCGCGGCCGACTACGCGGAGATCGAGGCCGCGGCGGCCGCGCACGGTGCGGGTGTCATCGCCGCCGGCAATTTCTCGCTGACCGCCGCGTGTCTCAAGCACCTGGCCGGGATCGCGTCGCGTCACCTGCCCCACCGCGAGATCGTCGACTACGCTCATGCCGGCAAGCCGGACGCCCCGAGCGGCACCGCGATGGAACTGGCGGAATACCTGGACACGGTCTCACGCAACCGGATCCCGGTGCCGGTGGACGAGATCGTGGGCGTGCCCGGGACCCGCGGCGCCAGCATCGGGGGCACGCAGGTGCACTCGGTACGGCTCCCCGGCTACGTCATCTCCGTAGAGGTGCTGTTCGGGCTGCCGGGTGAGCACCTCACCATTCGCCACGACGCGGGCGAGAGTGCCGAGCCCTACGTCGCGGGGACGCTGCTGGCGGCGCGCCGGGTCGGTGAAGTCACGGGGGTGGTGCGCGGGCTCGACCGCTTGCTGTTCGGATGAGCGGGACGGAGCTGCGGCGGAGGCCGAGCTGCTCCGGAGGCTGAGCTACTCCTCCGTGATGACGATTTCGAACATCGACGACCACAGCTTGCCGGTGACGTAGAAGGTGCCCGTGGCATCGTGGTAGGCGATGCCGTTGAAGACCGCGCCCGCGTCCGTCGACCGGCCGCTCAACAAAGAGAGTCCGAAGGCGTCGAGCTGGCCCGTGACCTCTCCGGTCGCCTTGTCGATCCGAACGATCTCGTCCCTCATGTAGATGTTCGCGTAGATGTCGTCGCCGACGCATTCGAGTTCGTTGAGGTTGCGCACCGAGAACCCGGAACGCTTCACGTCGATCAGGTCCAGCAGTTCGAAGGTTGCGGGATCCCGCCGCTGCAAGGTGTCCGATCCATCCGACATGAACAGCGACGCGCCGTCGTAGCAGAGTCCCCAGCCCTCGCCCTCGTACGCGAACGTGCCCTCCGGCACCAGCGTCGCGGCATCGTAGACGAAGGCCAGCCCGGCCTTCCAGGTAAGCTGGATCAGCTTGTCCTCCACCACGGCGATCCCCTCGCCGAAATGCTCGTCCGAGAGTGCGTGGCTGCGCAGCACCTCGCCGGTCGCGATGTCCACCTGCCGGACATCGGACTCCCCGTACTGGCCCGTGCTCTCGAAGAACACACCGTCGTGGATCAGCAATCCCTGGGTGTATCCGGATGGATCGTGCGGGAGCGTGCGCCTCAGTTCATAGTCGAGAACCGCGACGGAGTCGCCGCAACCCCCGAACACGAGCGGCAGCACCACCACCGCCGCAACCAACAGTCTGCCTCGCCGAATCATCACTTGCCTCGCATGCCATGGCGCACCGGCGCCGGAGCCGATGCGCCCTCTATTCTCATAGTGGAGCCCTCTGGCTAACGTATCACTTCTCATCCCGATCCAAGGAGGCGGAAGTGCCCGGGCTGCATTCCCACATCGATCCCGACGGACTGCTGGAGTACTCGGTCGTGTTCACCGACCGGTCGCTGAATCACATGTCGGAGCGGTTCCGCGACATCATGAAGCATCTCTCCGGCACACTGAAGACGACATACGGTGCTGAGGCCGTCGCGGTGGTTCCCGGCGGGGGGACCTACGCCATGGAGGCGGTGGCGCGCCAGTTCGGAACCGGGAAGCGCTGCCTCGTCATTCGCAACGGCTGGTTCAGCTACCGCTGGACTCAGATCTTCGAAGCCGGGGGCATCCCGTCCGCCGAGACGGTGCTGACCGCGCGTCCCGTGGCGGACGGTCCGCAGGCTGCATTCGCGCCGCCGCCGATCAGCGAGGTCACCGCGGCCATTGCGGCGGAGCGCCCGGAGGTCGTCTTCGCGCCCCATGTCGAGACATCGGCCGGAATCCTCCTGCCCGACGGCTACCTGCGAGCCGTGGCGGACGCGACGCACGCGGTCGGGGGACTCTTCGTGCTCGACAGCATCGCGTCGGGGGCGATGTGGGTCGACATGAGGGACTGCGGTGTCGACGTGCTGCTCAGCGCACCGCAGAAGGGCTGGAGCGGCTCTCCGTGCGCCGGGCTGGTGATGCTGGGGCCGGACGCACTGGCCAGGATGGAGCCGGCGGACAACACGAGCTTCTCGTGCGACCTGTTGCGGTGGCTCCACGTGATGAAAAGCTACGAAGAGGGCGGTCACACCTACCACGCCACCATGCCCACCGACGCGCTCCGCATGCTGCACGACGCGACGGTGGAACTGCAGGCTTTCGGCCTGGAGCGGGCCAGGGAGCGCCAGAGGCAGCTCGGCGACCGCATCCGGGCGATTCTCGCCGAACGCGGCTTCAGGAGCGTGGCCGCACCGGGGTTCGAGGCGCCGGGCGTCGTTGTCTGCTACACCGACGATCCCGAAATCAGGCAAGGGACCGCTTTCGCGCGGGCGGGCGTGCAGATCGCGGCCGGCGTGCCGCTGCAGTGCGGCGAGCCCGACGGGTTCAGCACGTTCCGCATAGGGCTCTTCGGGCTGGACAAGCTCGGTCACGTGGATCGCACGGTCGACACCTTTGCGGCGGCACTGCAGCAGGTACTCGAAGGTGAGGGAGCGGGTGCGGCGGATGCGGCGACTCCCGCGCCCGAACCGGCGGCGATCTGATGGGCCGCCGCATCGTCTCGGCGTTCGAGGTGACGGGCTGGGAGGAGACGCCGTACGGGGAGGAAGGCGACGGCCCGAGCCTCGGTGAAGCGCTGGTGCTCAAGAGCTACACCGGCGAACTCGAGGGCGTGGGCCGGGCGCGGCTCCTGATGTGCCGGGCCGATCCCGCCAGCAACAGCGAGAACGCGGGGTACGTGGCATCGGAAAGGGTCGAGGGGCGTCTGGCGGGCAAGCGCGGTACGTTCGTGCTGCAGCACTGGGGAGTGGTGGCGGACGGCACGCCCCCCAGGACCGCGGGACACGTCGTCCCGGGATCCGGCACCGATGAACTGGCCGGCCTGACCGGCACGATGGAGATCGCCGTCGCGGAGGACGGCACCCACACCCTCGCCCTGGACTACGAGCTGGACTGATCCAGCAGCTTGCCTAACGGGCCGGGACAGCCGTGAACTTCTGCACCCGGCGGCCCGTCGACGCCTCGCCGACGTACAGGTTGCCGTGCGAATCGACATCCATGCCGTGGGGGCGCAGGAATTGGCCCGCCTGCCGTCCGCCGCGCCCGAATTCCCCCACCACTTCCAGGTCTTCCCGGCGCAGGGTCCAGACCTTGTGGTTGGTCCCGTCGGCAAGATACAGCCAGCGCTGCCCGGGATCCGGCGAAAAGGCCAGGAGAAAGGCTGAACCGGAGGCCAGGGTACGTGGCGCGATCGTCTTCTCGGTGACGTACTCTCCGCTCTGCCGGAAGACCTGGATCCGGTTGCCCCGCCGGTCCGCCACGTAGATCAGGCCGTCGGCGGACCCGAGGATACCATGAACGGTCGACCATTGAAGGGGGGGCGGTGCGTCCGGTTCGCGGCCGAAATAGTCGTACCCGTATTCGTCGTCGGGCGGCTCGCCGTACGCGCCCCAGTGGCGCCGGTACTCGCCCGTTTCGCCGTCGAAGACGATGACGCGGCGGTTGGCGTAGCCGTCCGCGATGAACACCTCGTTCGAGCCGGGATCCACCCAGATGCCCGCCGGCCCTCCCAGCAGCCGGGGGTCGTCGCTCCCGCCGGTGACGTCGTACTCGCCCAAGGTCATGACCCATTCGCCTTCGCGCGTGAACTTCATGACCCGGTGGTGCCGGTAGGTGCCTACCCAAACGAAGTCGTTGTGGTCGACGAAGAGACCGTGGGGATTGCGCGGGTACTCGGCGATGTCCTGCGACGGATCGCCCCACCCCTGCACCACGCGCCCGTCGGGATCGAACTCGATCACGGACGGAGCGGGCACGCAACAGGTCCCGATGGGCGGATCCTGAACCGCCGAGGTCTCCTCCGGCGTCAGCGTTTCAGGCAGGTGCGCCACCCAGACGTGGTCGCGGGCGTCGACGAACACCGCCGTCACGGCCCCCATGATCCACTTGTCCGGCATTTCCAGCGGCCACGACGCGTCGACCTGAAACGCGGGAGGCGCGCCACCCTGATTGACGTCCGTTTCCGGGGGTCCGGCGTCCTGCGGAAGGTCGCAGGTGGCGACAAGTGCAATTGCGACCAGTGCCGCCGGATTGCGGAGTCTGCGATTGGCCACGCATCTGGTTATCGTCATTGTTGATCTCGCTGTCGTGGGAAAGCAGGCCCCGCCGTACTTGCGTCGGTGCCGGACGCCCGGGAAAGTTTCGTGTGGGAAAGCGATCACGCCAGCCCCGCGCGAGTGGCTTCGTGATCGATGCGGAACGTGCGCTGGAACGATACCAACGGTCGAGAGGGTACATGAACGGGACACTGGCCTCACCAGCCCGCGCTGGCGGCAGGACTCGATTCCCCAAGCATGGCGCGCGACGGTTGCTGGTGGCCGCGGGCGCGCTCCTCCTGTCGTCGGCGTGCTCGTTTGCGCCGCCGCCGGCGGTTCCGGAGCCGGTCGCGGAGTTGCCCGGCAACTTCATGGGCAGCGCGCTGCCCGGGGATTACGAGTCGCGCGAGTGGTGGGAGATCTTTCAGGATCCCGTGCTGAGCACGGTTGTGGACTCGGTCCTCGCGGCAAACTTCGATCTGGCCGAAGCGGTGGCCCGGGTACAGCAGGCCCGGGCACAGGCAGGGATCGCGAGGGCGGGACTGTTTCCCGCGCTGCAGGCCAGCGCCACCGCGACCGATCAGGACACGCCGGCCAACGCCGGTTTCGGCGAGCAGTTTCGCAAGCTCGCGGGCGGCGAAGACGGCGCGTTGCCTGGTGGCTTTCAGTTCCCGGACCGGCTGGCGTTCACGACGTATTCGCTGGGCATCGACTTTGCATACGAGCTCGATTTCTGGGGCCGCGCCCGTAACGACGCCCGTGCGGCGGGCGCCCAGTACATGGCCTCGGAGTCGGACTACCATGCGGCCCGCATCGGGGTGCTCGCGACTACGATCTCGACCTACTTCGAGATCGTGGACCTGCGTCACCGCACGGAACTTGCCCGCCGCACGATCGATGTGCTGCTGGAGCGCGAGGCACTGACCGAGACTCGATACGACCGCGGGCTGGTCACCTCGTTCGAGCTCTATCAGGTCAGGCTGGACCTCCGCAACACGCAGGCCACCCTGCCCCAGCTGGAGACCCTCCTGACCGATGCCGAAGGGCGCCTGGCGGTTCTTATGGGCGGGTTCCGCGGGAAGCTCGACGCGATCCTGCCGGATGCGCTCGCTCCGGTGCCCCTGGGAGACCCGGTCGCGGCGGGCGTCCCCGCGAACCTGCTCTACCAGCGGCCCGATGTGCTGGCCGCGGGGCTGCGGCTGGACGCAGCGCGCTTTGCCATCGGCGCGCGGAGGGCGGAACTGCTTCCTTCGCTGTCGCTGTCCGGCACGATCGGCGTTCAGTCCGCACAGGCCGACGGGCTCTTCAACGTGGACCAGTGGTTCCGCAACCTGCTGGGCAACCTGACCGCTCCGATCTTCCAGGGGGGCCGCATTCGGCAAAACATCGCGCTGGCGCATGCGCAGTTCGGCCAGGCTGCGGCAGCGTACGGCCGCACGGTGGTCACGGCCGTATACGAGGTCGAAGCCGCTCTGGCCGCGCTGGCCAACGAAGACCGCCGCCACGCCCTGCTGGTGTCGCAGCGGGACGAAGCCCAGGGCTCCGTCGATCTCCAGTCGGAGCGGTACGCATCGGGGGTCGGCGGCTACACCGACTACCTGGACGCGCTGCGCACACTGCTCAATGTCGAATCGACCTTGTCCGGGGCAAGCCGCGACCTGGCTTTGGCCCGTCTGGCCGTGCACCGCGCACTGGGAGGTGAATGGACCGCACCGCCCGAGTCCCTGGAAGGGCTGGAAATGGTCCCCGTGGCGGAGTCGGCCGCCGGTGGCAATGCACGCAACTCCGAAGGGAGCAGATAGATGGGTCGTTTCAAGAACGCCTTGATAGCCTCGGGTATACTGCTCGGTGCGATCGTCATCGCGGTGATCATGTTTCAGCTCAGGCCCGAGCCCCCGCTCCGCGAACCGCCATCGCAGATCCCCTTCGTCACGACCGTCCCCACGACCGCCGGCGAGGGCGCGATCCCGGTCTTCGGCGCGGGCACGGTCAGGCCACACGCGGAGATCGACGTCGCGGCCCAGATCAACGGCAAGGTCGCCTGGGTGTCACCGGCCTTTCAGGGTGGCGGACGCGTCGGGAGCGGCGACGTTCTCTTTCGCATCGACGACGCCGACTACCGCAACCGCGTGCAGCAGGCGCGCGCCAACGTGGCAGCGGGGCAGGTCGCGCTCCTTCAGGCCGAGGAGGACGCCCGGATTGCGCGCGAGGAGTATGCGCTTTTCCTGAGGCGCCAGCCGGACGCCGCACGCTCGGGCGAAGCCAGCCCGTTGACGCTGCGCGAGCCACAGCTCGCCGCCGCCCGCGCCGCACTCGCGCGGGACAGCGCCGCGCTGGCCGACGCCGAACTTGCCCTGTCGCGCACCGAGGTGCTGGCGCCGTTCAGCGGGGCCGTGCGGACCGAATCGGTCGACGTCGGGCAGTTCGTCGCGGCGGGTCAGGGCGTCGGCCGACTGTACGCCGACGACGCGGTCGAGGTGGTGGTGCCGCTGTCCGACTCGGATGCCGCGCTGATCCCGGACCTGTGGCGATTGGCTGCCGGTGACGGAAACCGCAGCGTCCGGGCCGTCGTGACCGCGGGCTATGGTCAGGCGAACCACGATTGGGAAGGGTACGTGGACCGCGCGGAGGCAGCCCTGGACGAGCAGACACGCACGATTGACGTGATCGTGCGCGTGCCGAACCCCTTCTCCGGATCCGGGCCGCCGCTTCTGGTGGGCCAGTTCGTCGAAGTGCGGATCGACGGCGTGGCCCCGGACCGGTACTTCGTGGTGCCACGCGCCGCGCTGCGGACCGGCAACGAGGTCTGGGCGACGCGCCAGAACACGCAGGTGACCATCGTACCCGTACAGGTGTTGCAGCGGTCGGAGGACCAGGTCTACGTGACCGGCGCGCTGGAACCGGACCAGCCGGTCATCGTGAGGGGAATCCAGATCGCGACCGAGGGCATGCTGGTTCAGACGGGGAATACGCGGTGAGCGCGGCCGCCGAATGGGCGGCCGACTGCGCGAGCATGTTGTGGACACGGATCGGCCGGCGACCGTGAATCGGGACGACGGCCTGGGCCCGCGGGAGTCGCGAGGACCGATCGCCTACATGGCGCGAAACGGTGTCGCGGCCAACCTCCTGATGTTCTTCATTCTCCTGGCCGGGTTCTTCGCGCTGACGACGCTGGTGCAGGAGGTCTTTCCCGAGATCTCGCTGGACCGGGTCAGCATCTCGGTCCCCTATCCCGGCGCCACTCCGGATGAGGTCGAGGAATCGATCATCCTGAAGATCGAGGAGCAGATCGAGGGCGTCGAAGGGCTCAAGCAGATCCGATCCACGGCGGCGGAGGGCCGCGGGTCCGTCGTGGCCGAACTGGAGTTGGGCGAGGACCTGAACCGGTTCCTCGACGACATCAAGGCACAGATCGACAGGATCCAGACCTTCCCCGCCGGCGCCGAGCGCCCGGAGGTCACCGAGGTTACCAACCAACAGAGTGTCATCCGCCTCGTCCTCTTCGGGGATGTGTCCGAGCGGACGCTGAAGGAACTCGCCTACCACACCGAGGACGCGCTCTCCGCGCTGCCCGAAGTCTCCTATGTGGAGACCACCGGAGTACGCGACTACGAGATCTCCATCGAAGTCCCGCTCCAACGGTTGCGGGCGCTGGGTCTCACGCTGCGCGACATCTCGAACGCCGTTCGCGGTGGCTCCCTCGACCTGTCGGCGGGAAGCATCGACACCCGCGACGAGGAAGTGCGAATACGCACCACCGGTCAGAACTATACGCAACAGGACTTCGAGGAGATCATCGTCGTCAGCCGGGCCAACGGAACCGTGGTGCGGCTGGGCGACATCGCCGAAGTGCGTGACGGCTTCCGCGAGGTGGACCTCGTCGGCCGCTACGGAGGACAGCCCGCCGCGTATGTCGAGGTCTTCCGAACCGCCGACGAGAAGGCTCTCGAGATCGTGGACGCCGTCGAGCGGCACCTCGATGAGGAGGTGATTCCCACGCTCCCGGCGGGCGTCGCGCTCGAGATCTGGAACAACGACGCCGACATCCTCCAGGACCGGCTTGGACTGCTCGTAAAGAACGGCCTGCTCGGGCTGACCCTGGTCCTTATCGCGCTGGCGATCTTTCTGGAGATCAGGCTGGCCTTCTGGGTGGCGGTGGGGATCGCGGTCTCGTTCGTCGGAACGTTCGGCGTCATGGCCATGCTGGGCGTGTCCATCAACCTGATGTCGCTCTTCGCCTTCATTCTCGCCGTGGGGATCGTTGTCGACGACGCGATCGTGGTGGGCGAGAACATCTACGCGGCCCGTGAGGGGGGCGACCGCGGCGTCGTCGCGTCGATCCGCGGCGCACGGAGGGTGACCAAGCCGGTGATCTTCGCGATCCTGACCACCGTGGTGGCCTTCTGTCCGCTCTTCTTCATCCCCAGTTCCATCGGGAGAATCGTCGGCGAGATACCCATCATCGTCATCTCGGTCCTTCTCTTTTCCCTGATCGAGTCCCTGCTGGTTCTGCCGAACCATCTGTCCCACCTCCCCGATCGCGGCGGATCCCCGGCCAGCCGGAATCCCAACCCGTTCCAACGGATGCGATCCCGGGTCGAAGCAGGGCTCAAGCGGTTCATCGATGGGCCGCTCGACCGCGGTCTGCGGTTCGCGACGGGCCAGCCCGGAATCGTGATCGCCAGCGGGATCGGCATGATCGTCATCTCCGTGGCCATGATTCCGGCAGGGATCATCAGGGTCGACTTCATGCCCTCGGTGGAGGCGGACCTGGTGACGGCCAGCCTCGAGATGCCGGAGGGCACGCCGGTGCAGCGCACGTCCGACATGGCCGGGAGGCTGGAATCGGCAGGATACCAGGCGCTCGCACGCCTCGCGGCGGACGGCGCGGACGGCGTGGACGGCGTCCTGACCGGCGTCAACGTCACGGTCGGACTGCCGGCCAGGCAAAGCGGTCCCGTCGGTGCGGCCGACGCTCAGGCCAACCCGCAGGCGAACATCGCGGCCGTCGAGTTCAAGCTTGTGAGCCCCGAGGACCGGGACATTTCCGCAGCCGACCTTCAACAGGAGTGGCGCGAGGCGGTCGGCGCGCTTCCCGAGGCCAAGTCACTGACCATCACCGCCGAGCTGATCAGCTTCGGAGCCCCCGTACACGTTGAACTCTCGCACCCGGACCCGGACCGTCTCGGCACGATCGGCGACACCGTCATCGCCAGGCTCCGCGGATTCGCCGGCGTGTTCGACGTTCAGGCGGATCAGGACCAGGGCCTGAGGGAGATCCAGCTCGATCTGCTGCCCGAAGCGCGAACCCTGGGGCTCACGCTGGACAATCTGGCCAGGCAGGTCCGTTCGGCCTTTTTCGGTGACGAAGCACTGCGGGTGCAGCGCGGCCGCGAAGACATGCGCGTCTACGTCCGGCTGCCCGAGGAAGAGCGGAACGCCATCGCCGATGTCGAGGGCTACCTGGTCCGCACCCCGGGAGGCGGCGAGGTCCCCCTGGCTCGCGTTGCGTCCGTGCGGTTCGGCCGCTCGCCCACCACCATCCGCCGCAAGGACGGCCACCGGGTGCTCACCGTCACGGCCGACGTCAACATCAACGTCGTCACCGGCGACGAGATGACCAACATCCTGGACCGCTCGATCCTTCCGGAACTCGTGAGCGCCAACCCGGGGCTGACCTATTCGTTCGGTGGAGAACGACAGGAACAGGTTGAATCGTTCAGCGCGCTCGGCGGCGGCTTTGCCCTGGCCCTGCTCGCGATCTATGCGCTGCTGGCGATTCCATTCGGCTCCTACACCAAGCCGCTGATCATCATGGCGGCAATCCCGTTCGGGATCATCGGGGCTGTGCTGGGCCACGCGATCCTCGGGCTCCAGATGGCCATCATGTCGCTCTTCGGGGTGATTGGCCTGAGCGGCGTCGTCGTAAACGATTCGCTGGTCATGATCGACTTCATCAACGAGCGGCTGCGCCGGGGCATGCCCGGCCGCGAGGCGATCATCGCGGGTGCGAAGGCACGCTTCCGTCCGATCTTCCTGACCTCTGTGACCACCTTCCTCGGCGTCGCGCCGCTGGTGTTCGAGACAAGCCTGCAAGCGCAGTTCCTGATCCCGATGGCGGCCTCGCTGGGCTTCGGCATCCTGTTCGCGACCGTGGTGCTGATGATGATCGTACCCGCGCTGGCGATGGTGCAGCACCGGGTGACCGGCGGCCGCTAGCCAGCTGCCAGCGGCCAGACACTCGGAGGGTTTCCGGAAAACCGCTTATGGACCCGGCCCGTCGCTGCTCCCGTCTCGCGGATCCGGCCCCATTTCAACGGGGAGGTCGAGGCGGTCGCCCCAGTCGCGCCAGCTCCCATCGTAGAAATGGACGTCAAGCCCCATCATGCGCGCCGCCATGTAGTCCACGCTGGCTCTCATCCCGATCATGCAGTAGACGACGTGGGTCTTCCCCTCCCCCGCACCGTGGCGCCCCAGGATGTGCGCAATCTCGGCACGGGGCCGGAACCGGGTGTTGTTGTCCGGATCCATCAACTCTTCCCAGTACAGCTGCGCGGCGCCGGGTATGTGCCCGGGCCGGCCTCCGTTGCCGAGGCCTCCGTCCTCGCCGGTGTACTCGTCGTCGGGTCTGGCGTCCAGCAGGACCAGGGATTCGTCGCCCAGCCGCCCGTTAATCCAGTCCGCCGACACGCGGAAGTCGACCCGGTTCGCGGGCTCGACGTTCCCCGGCGCGACCTCTGCTGGCGGTCCGGCCGCGACCTCGCCGCCGGCCGCCTTCCAGGCCTCGAGACCTCCGTTCAGCACGAAGGCGCGATCGCCCAGACCCAGTAGATCGAAGGTCACCCAGGTCCGAGCGGTCATCGTCATGCTGGCGCCATAGATGACGACCCTCGAATCGCGCCTCACGCCCGCCGCACGCAGGGCGGCCGCGATCTCGTCGGCCTCCCGGAACTCGGCGATCCAGCCCTCCTCGCCCTCCCAGGCGATGTCGTCGAACCGCAACGGGCGGGCCCCGGGAATATGCTCTGCGGCGAAGGCCCCGGCGCGCCGCTCGGCCTCGATCACGATGACGTCCTCGTCCGCGATGTGCATCATGAGCCAATCGGCCTCGATCAGGGGATCGACGGGCATCGTCTGCAGCGCGGGCGCACCGGACGGGCCCGGAGACTCCTGACCAGCGATCGGAGTCGGAATGAGGAGGGCGCAAAGCGTCATCGCGGCGGCGGCGCGCACGACCGATGCAAGAGCGATCGACTTCTTCATATGGGCCTGTCCGAAATCAGAAACGGGAAGTGAGGGTGATGCGGAAGCTCCGCGTGGCGCCCGGATTGCGCTCCTGGACGTCGACGTACTCGGCTTGCAGCAGGTTGGCGACCTTGGCCTGCACTTCCATGTCCCTGACATCCATCCCGAACCTCAGATCCACAAGCGTGATCGCTCCGCGCTCGTCGAGCGGAAACGCGAGAACCTGCTCCGGCCGGCTGCGGTAGCGCAGGTCCAGAGCGATCAGGTCCGTCCAGCCGGAAAGGGTTGTCGTGAGGTTGTGTCGGGAGCGGTACGCGAGCCGGAGATCCGTGTCGAGATCCCTGCTGTCGAGGAGAAGGTAGTTGGTTTCGAAGTTCAGCTTGCGCGGCACCAGCCCGATCCTCACACCGGTGTCCAGACCCCTCACCCTCGCTTCGGCAACGTTCCGGAACTGGAACGTCAGGAACTGGCCCGGGGCGCCCGACACCTCGATCAGGCCGTCGTACTCGCTCCAGAACAGACCCGCATCGAACCACAGCCAATCGCGGGGACTGGCGGTCACACCGACCTCGCCGGCCCAGGCGGACTCGCCGCGCAATTGCAGGTTGGGCACGACGCGAAAGCCGAACACCACCGTGGAGGTGAATTGCTCGGAGACCGAGGGGGCCCGATAGCCGCGGCTGAGCGAAGTCCGGAAGCTCAGGCGGTCGCTCCGCTGGAGGACAAGCCCGATCTTCGGATTGAGGGTGAGATCCGATTCCACAAACGAGGCTGCGTGCCTGTCCAGCCGCAAGCCGACGGAACCGCGCAGGGCCTCGGAGAACTCGATGTCGTCCTGGGCGAACAGCGCGAAGTCGGTAACGTTCGGCGTCGGGTCCAGGAAGTTCGACGCCACCCCGGTATAGGCGGCCTCTCCGCCGAAGGTGAGGGAGTTGCGTCCCGCATCGAAAAGCGAGAACTGAACATCTGTTCCGTACCGCGTCGAGCGGTGATAGTCCTCGTTGTCGTGAAAGTGGTTTTGTACGCGGACGTGTTGGATCTGCGGTCGTATCTGAAGCTGGAGCCGGGAGTTCACCAACGGCGTGCCCGTCAGCCCGACCATCAGGTCGGAGTTGCGAATCCAGTCGCCCAGCTGGCTGGGATCGACTTCCAGCCGCCGATCGGCGGAGCGCCATGTGAAGAACTCCTGCGCGTCTTCCCGCTTCCAGGTCGCAAAGACGGCCCAGGGGCTCAGGGATTCCGCACCGAAGACCGCCTTTGCCCGCAGGTGCCAGCGGTCCACGCTGCCATTCTGGCGGAAACCGTCGGATCGCTCGCGGCCGCCGAAGAGCGTCAGATCGGTGGTGCCGACCCGGCGCGCGTGCTGCAGCTGAAGTCCCTGCATGTTCAGGCGCTCGTCGGTGAAGTGCACGTCGCCGGGCGTGTCGAAGACACCGTAGTACCCACGGACCACGGACTCGGCCGCGACCACGAGGGGCCGCGTGATCACGTTGACGACGCCACCCATGGCGTTGGTACCCCAGAGGGTGGAATGCGGACCCTTCACGATCTCGATCCGTTCCACGTCCAGGATCGGGAGGATCCCGAAGTCGATCGCCGAACTGACACCGCTGAGCATGCGGTGGCCGTCGAGGAGCATGAGGACGCGGCTGCCCACCCCGCGGGCAATACCGGTCGAACCGCGAATGTCCATTTGGCCCGCGTTGAAGGTCACCCCCTGGGCAAAGGGGAGCGCCTCGTCCAGGGACGTCACGTCACGGCGCTGAAGTTCCTCCGCTCCGATCACGGCCACGCTCGTGGGAGCGTCACCGGGCCGGGCCGCGCCACGGCTGGCCGTGACCGTGAGTCCCGGCACCTCGAACAGCTGCCGGGTCACCGCAATCCGCAACGGTTGGTCGCCGGGAGTCTGAGGGACTACGGAAAGCTCGACGGTGCCGTAGCCGTAGGCCGCCACGACCAGCGAATGCGGGCCGGGGCCGGGAAGAGCCAGCGAAAAGCTCCCGTCTTCACCACTGAAAGTGCGAAGAGGCGTGCCGCTGACCAGCACTTCCGCCTGCGCGACGGCAGCACCGGATTCCGCGTCCACGACGACGCCGCGAAAGGGGGCACGCTCCTGGGCGATCAAGGGGTCGCAAGCGACAATGGCGGCGATTCCGGCCAGCGCACCGCAAACCCGCATGGAACCACGCACGGCTATTGACGGCGCCAGACCGTGGTTGAGGCCGAGAGCGGCGGTTGCTCCACCACGACCGTCAGAACGGAGTTCTCAAAGGTGTACCTCCCCGTCTGCTGCGGGCTCAGTTGGACCAGCGCCCCGGTCAGGAACTCCTGCTCCCACGTACCGTCCAGTCGATTGGTGTAGGTACCGGTGCCCTCGAGTCTGACGATGTTGCCGCTGAAAGGCAGCGTCAGATCGCTGGTGAACGTTCCGGTTGCTTCGCCACCCGAGGCGGTCGCTTGCTGCACTGTGAAACTGCCAGACACTTCCGGAGGCACAAGGGTCGTTTCGGCGTCCAGCGCGGAGGTAAACGACTGTAGGGCATACGTTCCCGTGAGATCGGGGGGCGTCGGATCCGGCACCACAACCTCTTCGTCGCCACAGCCCGGCGCGAAGGAGACGCCTGCCAGCACCGCAATGAGCAATCTGGATCGGGCACGAAACACGTCCGCCTCCCTTTTGGATACTCGACGCTTACGTTTCAACGTACATTCCGGCCTTGGCGGCAACCAGATCCCCACGATCCCCCGTCAGTTGCGCGGGCCCTATCCAGCCAATCATGGACGACAAGCCGATACTGCTGATCACTGGCGACACGCCGAAGGGCCCGCGCGAACTCTTCGGCCGCCTGGATGAACTCGGCGTCCGCCACAGCACGATGACGCACGACCCGGTCTTCACCGTCGAGGAGGCGCAGCGTCTGCGGGGACGCATCGAAGGCGCGCACTCCAAGAACCTCTTCGTACGCGACAAGAAGGAACGGCACTGGCTGGTGTCCTGCCTCGCCGACCGAACGCTCGACCTGAAGTGGCTGGCGGCCGAGCTCGGCACGAAGCGGCTCACCTTCTGCAGCGCCCGGCGTCTGGGCGGCTATCTCGGGATCGGGCGCGGCAGCGTATCTCCCTTCGCGGTCCTGAACGACGTGACCGGCACTGTCCAGGTGGCACTCGACGCGGACCTGCTGGCCGCGGAGCCACTCAACTTCCATCCCCTCGTCAACTCGAAGACCACGACGGTGTCCAGGGCGGGCCTGTTGCGCTTCCTGACGGCCGAGGGCCACCGGCCCCACGTCATCCGTTTCCCGGCCGGGTAGTCGCTTTCCGGCCGAGAGGTGCCGTCAGCGGAACGCGGGCAGGACGTGCTGGACCACGATATCCATGGTCAACCGTTCGTACTCCTCCGCCGCTTCACCCATTCGCCACCAGTTGTTGGTCGTGACGACGACCAGATTGAGGCCCGGCACGACGACGACGTACTGCCCGCCGTGACCCCACGCGAAATACATGGGCTCGGGGGCGTCGGGAGCGACCCACCACAGGAATCCGTACGAGATCCCCTTCAGGGAACCGGAATCAATGCGCCAGTCGAATTGGCCCAGCGTGGACCGGTCGACCCAGTCGGCGGGAATGATCTGCCGTCCCCCGCTCGAGCCCCGCTGAAGATAGAGTTGCCCGAACCTTGCCAGATCCCGCGGCCGCAGATCGAGCCCCGCGCCGCCGTTGTGGAATCCGCCGCCCAGACTTTCCCACCGGCTCCTGGCGATGCCCATGGGGCCCAGGAGTACATGCTGGGCAAAGTTGGGAAGGTGCATGGTGGTCGCTTGCTCGATCACGACGCCGAGCAGGTGCACGGCCCCCGAGTTGTAGGTGAACCGGGTGCCGGGCGTCGCCGTCAACGGCTTCTCGAGCACGAAGCCGAGGTAGTCGCCCGAACGGATCCACTCCACATACGATCCGAATCCACCCGTCTCGTCCCATTCCAGGCCGCTGGTCATCGTGAGGAGATTCCCGACGGTGATCGCGCGCTTGTCCGCGTCGATCGACACCGTCAACGGGTCCAGGTAGTCACCGATCGGATCGTCCAGTCCGCCGATGTCCCCGCGCTCGATCGCGATTCCGGCGAGCGCCGAGACGACGCTCTTGGTCACGGACCGGATATCGTGCAACGCCTCGTCGGCACCGTCGCCAAAATACTCCTCCACGACCAGCCGTCCGTCTTTCACCACCAGCAGACTGCGCATGCGGTCGTTGGCGGCGGCCAGCTCCACGGCGCGAGCCATGCGTTCCGGCGAGCCCCCGACGTCGGCCACGGAGCCTTCGACCCAGGGCAAGGCCAGATCGATATCAAGGGGGCCCGAAGGTCCGGGACCCAGGGGTCCGTCACTGCAAGCCGCCAGCAGGCCGGCCGCAGCTACAGCGGCCAACCGTTTCAGTTTGGACCGTATGCCGTGCGGATGCACTCGCACTTCCCGTCACGTAGGGGAATCAACGCGTTACACACCGAATCTGCACGAAAAACACCCCTGCGCGCCAGTCGGCACGCCGGTGGCCTTCGGGGCGCACCCTGTCACGATTCGGGTGTCTCGGCCGGCCCCGGCGCCGCGCAAGACCTCACGTGCCACCCCTAGCGCCAGGGCCGTCAATCGTCGAATCTTCGGAAACCGAACCCCGCCGCAAACCGTTATTGCGTGATTGGGGACCGTATCGCCGGATGGGACTCCCACCCCCGCCGAAACCGTCAGCAATGGAAGGATGTACTGTCATGAAACGTCTGGAGCGCCTGGCCGTGACCATTCATCAAGGCCTGCTCGCGTTGGCCGCACTGGCCGTGTCCGCTACGTGGAGTTGCGCGTCTCCGCAGGTGGCCAATCCCGAGGAGCAGGTCGCCCAGGCACTCGCGGCCGCGCCGGATGACCTGGCCGAAGGGGCCGGAATCCTCGGCTACGCCACCGACGGGTCCGTCGTCCAGATTCGCGAGGGATCCAACGACTTCATCTGTCTGGCCTCCAACCCGGCCAATGAGCGGTTCTCTTCGTCCTGCTACCACGCGTCCCTGGAGCCCTACTTCGCCCGCGGGCGCGAGTTGGACGCCGAGGGGACGAGTCGGGAGGACCGGTACCGCATCCGCTACGAGGAGATGGAGGCGGGCTCGCTTCCGATGCCGGTCATGTCCGCCGCCCAGTACATCTTCGACGGGGCGTGGGACAGCGAGACGCAGACCGCCGAGGGCATGCTGCGATGGGTCATCTACGTGCCCGGCGCGACCGAGGAGTCCATCGGGCTGTCGGCTGCGCCCGTTCAGGGTGGTCCCTACCTGATGTCCGCGGGCACCCCCGGCGCCCATATCATGATTGTTCCGCCTCGGGACGGGTAGTCGTCTGTCGGCATGATCTCGACCCTAGGTGCCGTATTCGTTACCGCCGGGGTCATCGGGCTGCATGCGGTCTTCGTGGTCTTCGTGCTCTTGCGTCCACGCGTCCGCCAACCCTCTTCGCTCGCGTGGATCCTCGTGATCATCGCGGTCCCGTTCGGCGGGATCGTGCTGTACCTGGTCGTGGGCGAAGTGCGTACCGGCAGCAAGCGCAAGCGCCGTCACCGCACGATCCAGAAGAACATCCGTACGGTGTTGCAGCGCGCATGGCACGAGACGACCGCAACGGCCGTCGTGCCCTGGGGCAGCGAGGCCATCGCCCGGCTCGCCCGGCTGGGGAGCGATACGCTGCCGCGCAACGGAAACCGGCTGAAGCTGGTGACGACGGCGGAGCGTTTTACACAGGCGCTGGTGGCCGACATGGACGATGCGCGTGACCACATCCACCTGTTGTCCTACATCTATCTGGACGACAAGGTCGGGCGGACGGTCGCCGCCGCGCTCGTCAGGGCGAGTAGACGAGGGGTTGCGTGCCGCCTGTTGGTGGACAACGTCGGATCCAGTGACTTCCTGAAGTCGGAACTCTGCCGCACGCTGAAGAATGCCGGCGTCCAGGTGGTCGCGGCACTGCCGACTCGGATCACGCAGATTGCTTCCATCCGCTTCGACATGCGCAACCATCGAAAGTTCGCGGTCGTCGACGGTCACGTTGGCTACACGGGAAGTCACAACATCGCCGAGGAGGCGTTTCACCCGAAGCCGCGCTTCGCACCGTGGATCGACGCGACGCTCCGAATCGAGGGGCCCGTGGTGCGCGACCTGCAGGCCCTCTTCATCGAAGACTGGTTCATGGACACCGAGGAGAACCTGGATCACCTCATCGGCCAACCGCCCGAGGAGTTCCCGGATGGCCGCATCGTGCAGATCGTCGGCACCGGGGTCAACTCACAAAACCAGGCGCTGGTGCGGGTGATTCAGTCCGCCGTTCACATGGCCCGCGAAGAACTCATCCTCACAACGCCCTATTTCGTCCCGGACGAGGGTACACTCGCGTCACTCACCACGGCGGCGATCCGTGGCGTCCGGACGATCATCGTGGTCCCGGCCAGGAACGACTCGCCCCTGGTCGCGCTCGCGAGCCGCAGCTTCTACGAGACGCTCCTCAACGCGGGCGTCGAAGTGCACGAATTCACGAAAGGGCTGCTTCACGCCAAGACCATCACCGTGGACCGTGACTTTGCACTCGTGAGCACCGCCAACCTGGACCGACGCAGCTTCGAGATCAATTTCGAGCTCAGCACGCTCATATACGACAGCGATTTTGCCTCCGAGCTCCGCCTCCTTCAAAAGCGCTACCTCGAGGACTGCACACGGGTCGATGCGGCGAGGTGGTCGGCGCGCAGCTGGCCTCTCAGACTGGCCGAGAACGCCGCAGGCCTGGTCTCCGCGCTGCTGTGAGCCCTCGGCACGGGGAAATGGCCGGTGAGGTGGCGGCCGAGTGGGCCCGGACCCGGCCGCGCGGGGCGGCGAAGACGAGGGACGGCGCGGCGCTCGTACTGGGCGACCCCTCCCCCCGCCTCGCCCATGCACTGGAAGACCTGCGGCACACGGTCACCCGTTGGCACCGGCTTCCGTCTGCGAACCAGCTCCACACGCCCTGGCCGCCGCCGGGCCGCTTCGGCGAGGTGTGGGTGCGGATGCCGCGCTCGTCCCTGGAGGCCGCCATGCTTCTCCACGCTGCGGCGGCCCGGATGGACGACGGCGGCCAAATCCATCTGTACGGCGCGAACAGCGAGGGGATCCGGTCGGCGGCGCGCCACTTCCCGGACGGCACCGGCGAGCCTCGCGCTGCCTTGATCAAGCGCCGCTGCCGCGTCCTCACCGCCGTGAGGAGCGCGCCGCCGCCTCGCCCGGACCGCCTCGACAGCTGGAAGTTGTCGGCACTCGTGGATTGGGGCACCGGCGACCGCGCGTGGACCTTCTATCCCGGAGTCTTCGCGTACGGCCGCCTCGATCCGGCAACGGCGCTGCTCATCGAGGCCCTCCCCGCAATCCCCGCCGGGTCGCGCGTCCTGGACTTCGGGGCCGGCACGGGTCCCATCGGCGCGGCGGTGCTGGAACGCGCGGGCCGCCGCACCGAGGTCCACCTGCTGGAGCCCGACGTCATTTCCCTGGCCGCGGCCGCGGTCAACGCTCCAGGCGCGACCCTGTGGGCGGGCAGTGACCTCTCCGACCTCCCGGGCCCGTTCGACCTCATCGTCACGAACCCCCCGATCCACGTGGGCAGCGCCCAGAGTCTGCGCACCGTCGAGGCCCTTGCACAAGCCGCTCCGGCAGCGCTTGCCAAGGGGGGTAGTATCCTGCTCGTCGCACAGCGCCGGCTTCCACTCGCCCGAGTGCTGGAGGATTCGTTTCGCGACGTGCGTCCCCTGGTCGACAAGGGACAGTTTCGGGTCTGGCGGGCCATCAGCGCCCGTCGTGCACAATCCTCCCGCCCACGACGGTGATCAGCGCAGTCAACCCCGGGACCTCGGCGTCGGGCACGGCAAGGTAGTCGCCGGACAGGACCGCCAGATCGGCGGCCATCCCCGGGGCCAGGGTCCCCCGTTCCGATTCGGCGAACACCTGATACGCGTATCCCGTGGTCATGGCCCGAAGCGCCGCCATGCGGCCGACCGCGTACTCGGCACCCATGGTGCCCGCCGAAAGGGTGCCGCGCGTCGCGAAGTGGTAGAGCACGGCAAACGGGTTGTGAGGAATCACCGGCGAATCGGTCCCCAGCGAAACCGGGATCTCCTCCTCGATATAGCGGCCCAGCGGGGTCGTCAGGGCCGCGCGCAAGGCGCCCCAGTAGTCGACCAGGCTCGGGGCCGCCACGTAGAGGTGATGTTGCGCGGTCACCGTGAGGCCCAGCCGGCGCACTCGCTCGAAGTGATCGGGCGCGGGTATGAAGCCGTGCTCGATCGTCCAGCGCCGGTGCGCTAACGGGGTGGCGGCGTCGGCCTGTTCATACGCGTCCAGAACGAGGTCGATCGCAGCGTCCCCCACCGCGTGGGTCGCGACGCGCCAACCCAGCGCGTTCAGCTCCCGAACCGTGCCGTGGAAGAGTTCGGTGGGCATGGTCTGCAGTCCATGGAACGCACCCCCCCTGCCCCACGGCTCCTCGTAGGGCTCCCGCATCCAACCGCCCTCGAAGCCCCCGTCGACCCCCAGCTTGACGCCTCCCACAGAGAGGAGACCCGCGCTGAAGCCCGGAGGCACGCCCCAGGACGCCACCACGTCGCGCACCTCGTCCACCGATGTGCCGCGAAGGCGGAACAGGAACTCGACCCGCACCGTAAGACGGTCATCCTCGGCCAGCCCCCGCAGCATGGTGAACTGCCCGGGCGTGCCGCCCGGTATCCGCAGCGCCGTCACCCCCAGGGCATTCATCACGGCCTGTGTTTCGAGGAAGCGCGCCGCCGGGTCCTCCGCGGCTCGCGGCGGCAGCGTCACAGGGTCCTTGGCACGATCCACCAGTTCCCCGTTGAGACGACCGTCGTCGTAGCGCCCGATGCGCCCACCGGGAGGCGACTCGTCCGTCTCGTCGATGCCCCACCGCGACAGGGCCGCCGAGTTGAGGATGAACTCGTGACCTCCGCGCACCACCACAACCGGGTGATCGGGAGCCACCCGGTCCAGGTCGTCACGCAGGGGCAGCCTCTGCTCCGCCAACTGACCCTCATGCCAATTGCTGTTGGTGACGACGAGTTCGCCGGGTTCGGTCTCGGCGGCGCGGGTGGCGATGGCCGCCAGCAACTCGGCCATGGTGCGTGCGCGCGACAGGTCGACCCCGGGGCCGCCCCCCAGCGCGTGGAAGTGGTTGTCCGTCAGGCCGGGGACGACGGTGCGGCCATCCAGGTCGACGACATGCGTGTCGGGGTTGCGCAACCGCAGCACATCGGCGTCGGAGCCCGCAGCCTCCACACGCCCCGCCCGCACGGCCAGCGCCTCCACATCGCCAAGGCCGGCGTCGACGGTGACGATCCGGCCGCCGTGGAGGATCAGGTCGGCTGGCTGCTCCTCGGGCGCGCAACTGCCGGTGACCGCAAGCAACCCGGCCGCGGCCAGCGCGCGCACGTCCGGGCGGCCCAATCCGACGACGGTGACGTTGTCCATGACAGCGACAATTCAACCCCATGGGCCGTCCGGTCAACGGTCGCCGCCGTCCGGTCAGCCGTAGCGCCCCTCAATATAGTCCGCCGTCTGGGAGTTTTCCGGGCTGAGGAACACCTCGTCGGTGCGGCCGTGCTCGATGATCCTTCCGAGCAGCATGAACACGCACTCGTCGGACGCCCTTCGCGCCTGCGCCATGTTGTGCGTCACGATCAGGATCGTGTAGTCGCCACGCAGCTTCCAGATCAGCTCCTCGACCGCCTCCGTCCCGGCCGGGTCCAGCGCCGAGCAGGGCTCGTCCATCAGCAGCACTTCCGGCTTCACGGGCAACAGCCGTGCAATGCACAGCTTCTGCTGCTCCTCCAGCGACAGGCCGGTCGCGGGCTTGTCCAGCCGGTCCTTCACCGTGTCCCACAGGAGGACCTGTCGCAGCGAGGACTCGAGGATCTCGTCTTCCTCGGCCGCCGACACCTTCCGCAGCCGCGCCTCGTGCAGCCGAAAGCCGAACAGGACGTTGTCCCTGATGGAGATCGGCAGCGGATTCGGGCGCTGGAAGACCATGCCGATGCGCTTGCGCACCTGGACCAGTTCGACCCCGTCGGCGAAGACGTCGTGGCCGAGAATGCTCACGCTCCCGGTCGTGCGCACGTAGCCCAGTCGCTCGATGATCCTGTTGCAGGTGCGCAAGAGTGTGGTCTTGCCGCAGCCGGAGGGCCCGATCATCGAGGTGATGATTCCTTGCTTCACCTCCAGATCGACGTCGTACAGGGCCTGGAAGTCCCCGTACCAGAGGTTCAGGCCCCGGGTTTCGATGGCGTAGGGGCCATGGTCGCCATGGTCGCCGTGGTGTTCGTCAGCCATAGCGCCCCTCGATGTAGCCGGTCGTGCGCTCGTCCGTGACCTTGCCTTCGAAGAGATCCTCGGTGACCCCGATGTCGAGCATTTCGCCCATCAGGAAGAAGGCAGTGCGGTCGGCCAGCCGGCGCGCCTGCTGCACCAGGTTCGTCACCAATACGATCGTCAGTTCGGAGCGAAGCTCCCGGAGGACATCCTCGATACGCATGGTGGTCACCGGGTCGACCGCGATCGAAAACTCGTCCAGGAGCAGCAATTCCGGTTCCTGCGACAGCGCGCGCGCGATCGTCAGGCGCTGCTGCTGGCCACCGGAGAGCAGGCTCCCCAGCGAATCCAGCCGGTCCTTGACCTCGTCCCACAGCGCGGCGCGGGTCAGGCACCGTTCGACCACTTCGTCCAGGTCGACCTTCTTGCGAATCCCGCGCAGCCGCGGCGAGAAGGCCACGTTGTCGTACACGGTCAACGGCAGACCCACCGGCAAGGGGAACACGACCCCGATCCTGCTGCGCAGCGCGTAAACGTTGCGCCAGTCGTTGACGTCCTTCCCGTTGAGACGGATGCTTCCCCGCACGTCCATGCCCGGATTGAAGCCGTCCATCCGGTTGAGCGCGCGCAGGAATGACGTCTTGCCGCTGTTCGCGGGACCGATGATCCCGAAGATTTCGTGCCTGAAAATGTCCAGCGAAATGTCCCGCAACGCGGGTTGGCCATCGTAGGCAATCGTCAGGTCCCGCACCTCGATGATGGGAGGCTCCCCGTAGAGCGGGCCCGTGCCGGCATTGACGGTCGCGGGTGCCGCCGCCACGTCCAGCGCGGGCGATCCGCCCAGCGCCCCCGACCCGTCCAGCGCGGGCGACCCGTCTACCACTTCTTCAGGCCCCGCAGGTAGACCCGGAAGGCAATCGAGACCGCGTTCATCATCAGCACGATCGCGATCAGGACCAGGGCCACGCCGTAGGTAAGCTCCTCGGGCACGTCAGCGGTTGCCTGGGTCGCGATGTAGTACAGGTGGTAGGACATGGCCATCGTCTGGTCGAACACGCTCTCGGGCAGGAAGGCCAGGAATGCGGTTGCCCCCGTGAACATGATCGGCGCGGTCTCTCCGGACGTCCGCGAAACCTCGAGGATCACACCGGTGAGAATCCCGCTGATCGAATTGGGAAGCACCACCTTCCGGATCGTCTGCCAGCGGGTCGCCCCCATGTTCCAGCACGCCTCCCTGAACGCGTGCGGCACCGCCTGGAGTGACTCGCGGGTGGCAACAATCACGACGGGCAGTGTCATGACGGCCAGAGTAAGGCTGGCCGCAAGGATCGACTGCCCCATGTTGAAGAAGAGTACGAAGGCGCCGAATCCGAAGAGCGCGTGCACGATCGAGGGCACTCCCGCCAGGTTGACGATGGCGAGATTGATGGCCCTCGTCAGCAGGTTGTCCGGCGCGTACTCGCTCAGATAGAGGGCTGCGGCCACGCCGACCGGCACTGACGCCAAGAGCGCGACTACAACCAGCCAGATGGTACCGACCAGCGCGGGGAATATCCCGCCCGCCGTCATGTTGTTCCTGGGCGCCGTGAACAGGAACTCCCAGGAGATGGCCGGCGCACCCTTGACCACCAGAGTGCCGATGATCAGCAGCACCGGAATCACGAGAACCACCGTCATGAGGCCGAACACGGCCTTCGCGACGCTCTGGTTGCGGTCGCTCCGTCGATTGAGAGGCGTGGCGGCGAACATGGGCGTTTCCACGGGCTGTCTACTTCTTCCGGATTCCGCGGACGACGATGTCCGCCGTGAGGTTGATCACGAAGGTGACGACGAAGAGGAGGATTCCCAGGGTGAACAGGGCGCCCCAGTGATTGCCCCCGGTTACGGTGTCCCCGAGTTCGGAGGCAATCGTCGCGGTAAGGGCCCGCACCGAATCAAACGGACTCGTAGGAATGTTGATCGCATGTCCCGAAGCCATCAGCACGGCCATGGTCTCCCCGAACCCACGCCCCACCCCCAGCAGCACAGCCGCCAGAAGTCCATTCCTGGAGGCCGGGATGACCACCTTGCGAATCACCTCCCACCGGGTGGCGCCCAGAGCTTCCGCAGCTTCCCGGTAGGTGTCAGGCACGGCCTTGAGCGCGTCTTCCGCAATCGTCGTCATGATCGGCGCGGCCATCAGTCCGAGAATCAGCCCTGCATTCAGCACGCCGAGCCCCAGCGGGACGTCGAACGTCTCGATGATCAGCGGGTTCATGATCGACATGCCCACGAATCCCCAAACCACCGAGGGGATCGCGGCGAGCATTTCCACCAGGATCTTGAGCGCCTCGCGAGTCTTTCCCGTCGCGAATTCCGCGATATAGAGCGCTGCGCCCAGCGAAAGGGGGACGGAAAAGAGCATCGCGAAGCCGGTGACGCTGGCCGTGCCCACCATGAGCGCCAAGGCGCCGTAGGTGGGATTGTTGGAGGTGGGGCGCCACGCGATCGACGTAAAGAACTCGCCCACGTCGAGGGAACCGAAAACGAAGTCGAACCCTTCCTTGGTGACGAATACGAAGATCCCGAGGATGAAGATGATCGCGGAGATGCCGCCCACGAAGACAAGCGCCTGGGCTGCCCGGTCCACGTACCACGCCAGGTCACGGCGGTCCATCGCACGGCGCGGGTCCATTGCGGTCGGCGTCGGCGCCGTCGCGGTGTGGTCCGGAGGCGTCACTCGTCTTCCCGAACCCCCAGGGTCGTCATCAGGCCACGAATCCGCTGCATCAGTTCCCGGTACAGTTCCTCGGCATTCGGTTGGCCGTCGCTCGCGTCCTCCTGCAGATCCCACCGGAGAGCCGCAGTCCGGTAGGGGACAGAACAATGGTTGGCGGGATCCACCCCGAGTCCCACGATGACGTGATAGTGCCACGACGGGTCGAGCGCATCCGCGAAGGCCCTGGGGGCGTCATCAGCCGTCAAAACGATGCCACGGCGCCGGCAGAATCCAAGCAGCGCCGGAGCAAATCCGGTTGCGGCCTCAAGGCCCGCCGAGCCAATGCTGCCGGCGTGCGGGTAACTCTCGACACACGCCAGTTCCGCCATCTTGCTGGCCATGGCGTTGTCGCCGTCCAGGAAGAGCATGCGGTAGCGCTTTTCCGGCTTCCGTTCCCCGGTGACGGCGAACAGCGTCTGCTGGCAGATGTTCTCCGCCTGCTCCGCGGTCCGCTGCAGAAGCCGAAAGACCAGCAAGGCGCCGAAAAGGTCGCGGGCCGGACGGGAATCCGAGTCCGCCGCCGCGTTCAGGATTTCGAAGGCATAGGGGTAGACCGCCGCTGTCTGCGCTGCAAACCCCCGCGAAACATGCGCCGCGTCCGGGTCTCCTTCGAGGAACCCGTCCAGAGCGGTCTTCAGCGCCCGTCGCGCGTGCTCGCTCATCAACCCGATATTGTGCAGGACGGTATCCGGCAGCGGTGACCCGATCTGGCGCGCCACTCGACAGATCGCCACCGAGTAGTCGCCCACCCGCTCCATGGCGACCGAGAGGCGAAGCACCCCGGAAACGAACCGGAGGTGACTTCCGCTGGGAAGATGCCGGGCCACGAAGAGGTGACACAAGTGCTCGATCTCGCGCGTGGCCTGATTGACCGCGCGGTCCTTGATCAGGGTCTCGTTGGCAAGTCGAGGGTCGAGGTCGAGCACCGCCTGCACGCCGTGCAGCAAGTTCTGCAGGACCTGCTCCCCGATGTCTCCCAACCGCGTGCGAATCGCGTCGAGGTCGGCTTCCAGGCGCTGGTCGTAGAGGCTCAAGCGCACTCCATGTCAGTGTAGGGCGCGTACCCGCGCTCCAGAATCACGCACTGACCCTCCTGCGAGAGGATCCAGTCCATGTACTCCTTGACCGCACCCTGCGGTTCGCCGGCGGTGTACATGAAGAGCGGGCGGGCAATGGGATAACTCCCGTCGACGGCCGTGGCAATGGCGGGTGCCACGCAGTCGCCGTCGTCTACCACCATGATACAGGGCATGTTGACGTGTTCGGTGGCGTACGCGAGCCCGCTGTACCCGATCGCGCAGGGCGTGTTTTCAACCAGGTCGACTACGTCCTTCGAGCCGTGCATGTCCCGGGACCCGAGCTTGTACTCCGCGTCGTCACCCAGCACCGTCTCCTTGAAATAGACGTATGTGCCCGAGTTGTTCTGGCGGCTCACAAGAACGATTTCGTCCGAGGCGCATCCCGGCACGGCAACGCCCAGGTCGGACCACGTCGTGGCGGTACCGCCTTCCCCGTACACGTCCTTCAACTGCTCCAGGCTTATGCTCCGGATCGGGTTGTCTGCGTGCAGATAGACTGCGAGGGCATCGTATCCGACGATGTACTCGACGGGTTCGACCCCGTTGCCCCTGGCCGCATCGAGTTCCGCTTCGCGCATCTTCCTCGACGAGTTCGCGATGTCGACGGTGCCGTTGATCATCGCGGAGATGCCGGTACCGGACCCTCCGCCGGTGACCGCGACCGCCACATTGGGGTTGACGGCGCTGTACACTTCGGCCCACGCCTGGGCCACGTTCAGCAGGGTGTCCGAGCCCTTGTTCTGGATCATGGCCCGTTGTGCCCTGTCGGGGCCCCCGCAGGCAAGGATCACCAGCGCGGCAAGGGGGATGACTCTCTTCATTCGGCTTCTCGCTCCGTTTCCTGATTGGGTGTGTTTGGAACTGTCGCGACGGTTTGTCACGACCATGTCACCGGACGGTGACGACACTGTACCAATGCGGTCAGTAGTACAGATAGGTCTGCAGCTTGAAGGAGACTTCCCGCGTGCCCGTGCCGGAGTCGTATATGTCCAGGTTCGCCCCGATCCGGTTCTTGCCGGCCACGTAGAGGAAGAGCCCCGGGGTCACGAGCAGGCCGCCATCGTCGGCGGCGCCACGGTGCGGATCTCCCCAGCTCACACGCGCCATGGGCTCGACGGCCTCGAAGTTGGCGTTCTCCAGCCGCACATATCGGCTCAGGATCGCCTGGGCGGTCAGGAAGCGCGGGATCTCACCGGCGGCCTCCGGCAACCGCCAGTTCGCACCGCCGATCAATCCCACCTGCAGGTGCGTACCGCTGCGGAAGCCCCCGATCTCGAGGTCGCCACCGAAGGCCGTGGCCGAGGCACCCTCGCCATGCGGGCCGACATAGTCGTGCCGGGACACGTTGGCCGAGGCCGACACGCCGTCCGCCAGGCGCAGCGTCACGCGTCCCGCGAGCGACTTGCCCGAATTCTCGTCCGATCCCGCTGTCCCCGTGCCGTTCGTCAGCGTGGCCATGTAGGACAGTCTGTCGCCGAGCGAACCGTCGGCCTTGAATCCGATGTCCCGATCGGAGTAGGCGAGCTTTTCCGTGAAGCGGCTCAGCGTACAGGTGCCGCCGGGTCCCGCGCACCCACGGAGCCCGTTGATACGTCCGGTGCGCTCCACCACTACGATGTCGGTGGAGCTGTTGAGCTCGAAAATGTCGAAGGCCCGCTTGAACTGACCCACCGAGAAGCGGAATCCAGGGCTGACGTTGAGGCGGAAGTACGCGTCCTTGAGATCCAGCTCGCCTCCGCCGAAATCGGGTTGGACGCGTGCATCCAGCAGGTCCGTGACACCGATGTCCAGGGTGAACCGGGCCCGCCGCGTAAAGAAATCGGTCGACTTCCCACCCTCGGCCGAACTTGTCGCAAACTGGGAATGGAGCCGCCCGCCGAAGCGCACCTCGGCGCTGCGGGCGGAAATCTCCACCTGTGCCAGCCCGGTCTCGACCGTACCGGCGACGACGAGAACCGCCATCGTCAACACACGGAACCTGAACACGCAGCGTTACCTCCCGGTTGATGAGCGCCCGGAACGTGGCCGGGACTCGCAAGCCCGGCCGTGCCGGCCCGGGCATCGAAGCGTTACATGCTACCAGCTACATGTAACGAACGAGTCACATTGCCATCGCCAGACGGTCACTACGGGCCCAATACCTCGACGGACGGGTCACGGCCGGCTACTCCGGAGGCAGAGCGGGCTCCATGTCCGGGCCTTGGCTCGCGTCGCCGCCGACCGCGCGCTTCAGGACTTCCTGGATGTCGAGTCCCAGCACCGACGCCAGCCCCTCCATCGTCCCGTAGGCACCCCTGACCCGCTGGTTCAACGCGTTGGACACGCCTTCGCCCTGGCCACCGTCCATGACCACCACGCGGTCGATGTCGACTCCCTCCACCGCGCCCACCGCGATCTCCAGCAGCTCGGGGAGTTTCTCGGCAATGAATACCGCGAACGCCGCCTCGCCACCGGCGCGTACCTCCCCGTAGAGCCGTCGCAACACCTCGACCTGCGCCTTCCCGCGCTCGAGGATCGGAGCCGCCTCGGCCTCGGCCCGCGCGAACGCCGCCATCTTTTCCGCCTTGGCCGGCTCGACAACGTCGGCGAGCAATCTCTGCTCCTCGCGCTCCACGCGTTTCATCTCGAGAATCCGCTCGGCCTCCACCTCCGCCTCCATCGCCTTCACCCGCGCGATCTTCTCCGCGGTCTCCCCTTCACGGTCGAGCTCCGCCTGCCGCACGCGCAGCGCGTTCTTCGCCTCGGCCACCTTGATCGACGCCGCCGCCTCCCGCACCTCGGCACGCCGGCTGGCCTCGGCCTGGGCTTCGCGCGTGTCCGCCCGCTTCCGCGCTTCAGCGATCTCCGCCTGACGGATGGCCTCGGCGGACTTCTCCCGTCCGATCGCGGCCAGGTATCCGCGTTCGTCGCTAACGTTCTGGATCTTGAGCACGTCCAGGTGGAACCCCAGCGATGCCAGGTCCTCTCCCGCGTCCTCCGACAGCGCCTTGGCGAACCCCAGGCGATCCTCGTTGACCTCCTCCGGGGTGAGCGTGGCGAGCACGCCGCGCAGGTTGCCGGTAAGGGTATCCTGGGCGAGCGCCTTGATTTCGTCCTCGCTCTTTCCGAGCAGCCGCTCGACGGCGTTGTTGAAGACCCATTCCGGCTCGGAGGCGATCTTGACGTTGGCGATCGCCTCGACGTTCAAGGGGATGTTGCCTTTCGAAAAGGCGTTGTTCACGGACACCTCGATGGGAATGGTCTCGAGGTTCATGTGCTGAACCGTCTCGATGATGGGAACACGGAAGACGCGGCCGCCCGATATGGAGCGGTAGCCTACCCGCTGACCATCGGTGAGCAGCCGGTTGCGCCCCGTCAGCACCGCCGCCCGGTTCGGTGGCGAGATGACGATGAGAGTCTTGATCGTCGCGACCAGCACGACGATGACCAGCACGAGCACCAGGCCCGCTGCGAGTGCGCCCAATGGAGTAAACACCTAACCGCCTCCTGTCGTTTGTCCCTGGGGGGCTGCCGCCCCGTCAATCTTCCAGCAGCTTCGGCCCGACCGGGGCCACCGCCGCGATTCCATCGTTCATGTCGACCACAACAACGGCCTGACCCGGGCCGAGCGCCGGGGTACCCCCGGATGCGTCGGCAGCTCGAGCGCGCAGCCGCACACGGCGGTCGCCCCTGCGGACGGTGACGGTGCCGTGGCTGCCCGGTCCAACTTCCAGCGACACCTCGCCAGTCAGTCCGACAAAGGACTCCTCTCCCTTCAGGGCGCCGGACTCGGTGCGCTTGAGGTAGGCGAAGACAGTGCTGATCAGCGCGCCCGATCCGAGCCCGGTGGCGCCCGCGATCGCCGCCGTGAGCATCGGCTGACCGCCGCCCCAGACGAGGTGCAGCAACGCGCCGGCGGCGCCGAAGCCGAAGATCGCGTTGATGAGCGCCCGCACGGAGAAAACCTGTGCGATCCCCGTCCCCGCCGAGATTCCGTCCAGGTCGGCGTCGACGTCGACATCCGCGTCGAGGTCCACGTCGGCCTCGAGAAAGTCCCCGAAGAAGGAGAGCGCGAGCAGGCCGCCGCCGACCGCAAGGCAGAACACATACGCTGTGAGCATTCCCGCCCTCCTTGTTGCGGTCCGGCTATTTTCCTACGCTGCACGACCGCGTCATGTTCACGTGTTCACAGGCTCGGCAACGTATCCCGTATGCGCGGCCGGCGACATCCATCCGAAACGGAGTCTCCACTTGATCTACAGACTGCCGGCCGCTTGCCCGCATCTGGCGCTCGCCACGATCATCGCGCTCTCGCCCGCCGCCGCAAGCGCCCAGCGAGGTGCCGGTAACGGCGAGTGGCGGTACTACGGGGGCGACGCGGGCAGCACCCGCTACGCGCCGCTCGGCCAGATCGACCGCGACAACGCGGCTTCGCTGGAGATCGCCTGGCGGTGGCAGGCGGCCAACTTCGGTCCGGCTCCCGAATACAACTACCGGACCACGCCGCTCATGGTCGACGGCGTGTTGTACGCCACGGCGGGGTACCGGCGCACGGTCGCGGCGATCGACGCCGGAACGGGCGAGACCCTGTGGACCTACCGCCTGGACGAAGAGGGCAGGGCCGCGCCGCGCCGCAACTCGGGACGCGGCGTCGCCTGGTGGGAATCCGCGGATACCGGGCCCCGCATCTTCTTCGTGACCCCCGGCTTCCAACTGGTCGCGCTGGACCCGGCGACGGGTCGCCCGATACCCGGCTTCGGCGATGCCGGCGTGGTCGAGTTGCGCCTGGGACTGGGTCGCGAACTGGATCTCGTGCGCGCCCCGATCGGCTCCAGTTCGCCGCCGATCGTGGTCGGCGATGTCGTCGTCGTCGGGTCCGCGCTGCCGTCGGGCGGCGCGCCACCCGCACCGGAAATGCCGCCGGGCCACGTGCGCGGCTACGACGCGGTCACGGGCGAACTCCGATGGACCTTCCACACCATCCCGCAGCCGGGCGAGTACGGCAACGACACGTGGGAGGACGGCTCCTGGGAGTATACAGGGAACGCAGCCGTCTGGACCGCGCTGAGCGCGGACCCCGAACTCGGCCTCGTCTACCTTCCCGTCGAGCTGGGCACGGGCGACTACTACGGCGGCCATCGGCTCGGCGACAACCTGTTCTCGCAGAGCCTCGTCGCGCTCGACGCCGCCACCGGTGAGCGGGCCTGGCATTTCCAGACCGTTCGCCACGGCATCTGGGACTACGACCCGCCTGCTGCCCCCATCCTCGCGGACCTGACCGTCGACGGCCGCGAGATCCCGGCCGTCGCACTGATCACCAAGCAGACCTTCACGTTCGTCTTCGACCGTCGTACCGGCGAACCCGTGTGGCCCATCGAGGAACGGCCGGTACCTCAAACCAACGTGCCCGGGGAGCGCACCGCCGCCACCCAGCCCTTCCCCACGAAGCCACCGCCCTACGACCGTCAGGGCGTCGATCCCGACGACCTCATCGACTTCACCCCCGAACTCCGCGCCGAGGCCGAGGAAATCCTGGCGCAGCTCCACCACGGCCCGCTCTACACGCCCCCCACGAGGCCGATGGAGGGCGGCACGCAAGGCACGCTGATGGTGCCGGGCTCGCTCGGCGGCGCCAATTGGCCCGGCGGCGCGCTCGACCCGGAGTCCGGATACCTCTACGTCCAGTCGGCGACCGCGCCCAGCGTGATCTCGCTCTCACCCGAGCCCGACATCTCGACCATGGACTACATCCGGGGCGGCGGCCTGCGTCTGCGCCAGGGCGGCGGGCCCCAGGGGCTGCCGCTCTTCAAGCCTCCGTGGGGCAGGATCACCGCGATTGACCTGAACGCGGGCGAGATCGCATGGCAGGTACCGAACGGCGACGCGCCCGACTACGTGAAGGAGCACCCCGCGCTGGAGGGGATCGATGTGGGAAGGACAGGGCGGCCGGACCGGGGCGGCCTCCTGGTCACGCGGACGCTCGTATTCGCCGGTGAAGGGGGCGGAATGTTCGCCGCGTTCGGTTCGGGAGGCAACATGTTCCGCGCCCACGACAAGGTCACGGGCGAGATCGTCGCCGAAATCGAGCTGCCCGCCAACCAGACCGGGCTCCCGATGACGTACATGCACGAGGGCCGGCAATACATCGTCGTGGCGGTGGGAGCGAGACGGCATCCGAGCGAACTGGTCGCACTGGCGCTGCCGGACGCGTGACCGATGACTACTCCAACCCACATCCCCCAACTCCTCCGCTCCGGCACCGCGACCCACACCGCCTTCTCGGCCCCGGACCGTCCCGACCTTGCCTACGACGGCCTGCGCGGGCATGTCGAGCGCACCGTCGCCGCCCTCAACGAGCGCGGCATCGGGCGGGGCGACCGGGTGGCCATCGTGCTCCCCAACGGGCCCGAGATGGCGAGCGCCTTCGTGGCGATCGCCGCCGGGGCGACCACCGCGCCCCTCAATCCCGCGTACCGCCAGCCCGAGTTCGAGTTCTACCTCGAGGACCTGGGCGCGAAGGCGCTGGTCGTGGCCGAGGGCGACGACACGCCCGCCCGGGCCGCCGCCGCCGCGCTCGGGGTACCGGCCATGGAAATACGCGCGGAGCCGGGCAGTCCGGCGGGCACCTTCTCCTTCGTGGGCGAGCCCCGCGGCGCACCCGCAGAGCGCGGGGGCATGGCGGGGCCCGACGACGTCGCGCTTGTTCTCCATACCTCCGGCACCACGTCGCGACCCAAGATCGTGCCACTGTTGCACCGGAACGTGTGCGCCACCGCCGAGAATATCCGCCGGACGCTGCGGCTGGAGGCTGGCGACCGCTGCCTCAACGTGATGCCGCTCTTCCACATCCACGGGCTGATGGCGTGTGTGCTGTCGACGCTGCACGCGGGCGCGAGCGTGTACTGCGCGCCGGGGTTCAACGCGCTCCGCATCTTCGGGTGGCTGGCCGACGCCGATCCCACGTGGTACTCGGCGGTGCCCACGATGCACCAGGCGATCCTGGCGCGGGCGGGGCGCAACGCGGCGGTCGTCGAGGGGCTGCGGCTGCGGTTCATCCGGTCCTCTTCGGCCGCGCTGCCGTCGGTTGTGATGGCAGAGCTGGAGGACGCATTCGGCGCACCCGTCGTGGAGGCCTACGCGATGACCGAGGCCGCGCACCAGATGACGTGCAACCCGCTGCCGCCGGCGGCCCGCAAGCCCGGCACCGTGGGGATCGCCGCGGGCCCCGATGTCTCGGTGATGGACGCCGCCGGCAACCACCTCGCGCCGGGCGAGGAGGGCGAGATCGTCATCCGCGGGCCGAACGTCACGCCGGGCTACGAGAACAACGAGACCGCGAACCGCGAGGCCTTCACGCACGGGTGGTTCCGCACCGGCGACCAGGGATTCCGCGACGCCGACGGGTACTTCACGATCACGGGCCGCCTCAAGGAGATCATCAACCGGGGCGGGGAGAAGATTTCGCCGCGCGAGGTCGACGAGGTGCTCATGGACCACCCGGCGGTGCAGCAGGTGGTCACCTTCGCGATGCCCCACCCGAAGCTGGGCGAGGAGGTGGCGGCGGCGGTCGTGCTGCGGGACGGCGCCGAGGCGGGCCCGGGCGACGTGCGCGACTTCGCAGCCCGGCGGCTGGCCGGGTTCAAGGTGCCGCGCAAGGTGGTGATCCTGGACGAAATCCCGAAGGGCCCGACGGGGAAGCTGCGCAGGATCGGGCTGGCGGATCAGCTGGGACTGGGGGGTTAGGGCGATGAGGGCGGCGGTCTGCGGTGCGGCGGCGATGGGCGCCAGGCCCGTCGGGGCGACCGTGGCGGGGCGCCTGCGGTGAAGATCGCGATCTACGGCGCGGGGGCGACGGGCGGTTACCTGGGGGTGAAGCTGGCGCTGGCCGGGGTCGACACCACCCTGATCGCACGCGGTCCCCACCTCGAAGCAATGCAGCGCCACGGCGCGCGGCTGCTCATCGACGGCGACGAACTCGTGGCGCGCCCCTTCTGCACCGAAGACCCGGCCGAGGCGGGCCCGCAGGACTACGTGATCATCACGCTCAAGGCGCACTCGGCGCCCCGCGTGGTGGAGGCGATGCAGCCGCTGCTGGGCCCCGACACGGCCGTGGTCACTGCGCAGAACGGGGTGCCGTGGTGGTACTTCCACCAGGTCGGCGGCGAGTGGGAGGGGACGCGCCTGGAGAGCGTGGACCCCGGCGGCCGCCAGTGGGACGGCATCGGTCCGGAACGCGCGATTGGCTGCGTCGTCTACGTGGCGACCGAGATCGCGGAGCCGGGGGTGATCACGCACTCCTACGGGAACAAGTTCAGCCTGGGCGAGCCGTCGGGTCACAAGACCCCGCGAATCAGGGCGTTGAGCCGGGCACTTTCCGAGGCCGGCGTCCGGGCACCGGTGCGTCGGATCCGCCAGGAGATCTGGATGAAGCTGCTCGGCAACGTCTCCTTCAACCCCATCAGCGCGCTCACCCTGGCCACCCTGGACAAGGTCGCCACCGAGTCCGGGACGCGGGGGGTGGCGCGCGCAATGATGGAGGAAACGCGCGCGATCGGCGAGGCCCTCGGTGTACGCTTCCGGCTCGACATCGAGAAGCGGATCGACGGGGCGGCCGCGGGGGGGGCCCCCCGCCCCGCGCGGGGGGAGGAGGTGGGGGGGGGGCGCGCCCAGGAAATAGACGCCCCGGTGGGCCCGCGGGGGGGGGGGGGGGGGGGGGGCGGGGTGCCGACGCCGACCATCGACGTTGTGCTGGCGCTGGTGCGTCAGAGGGCAGAGATTGCAGGACTCTATTCGGCGCAAAAGGAGGCATGATATGGCGGTCTACAAGATGATTCGCATCAGGGTTCACGATCGTGACCGGTGCGCGACGTACACCAGGGCGGCGTCGGCGGCGCTGGCGAGACACGGTGGCGAACTGCTCTACCAGAACGAGCGCGATGCAGCCACCCGTATCCTGGTCGTGCGCTTTCCCGACGCGGCTTCGTCCTGGGCGCACCAGGGCGACCCGGAGGTCCAGCAGGCTCTGTCCACGGCCAGGGGATCGTTCACCCGCGATATCGTCGCCCTCGAAGGTGGGCCGTAGGACTGGACCGAGCCGGCGGCGTCTGCTGATTCTGGGAGGCGCGCTGGTCGCCGTTTGCGCCCCGTCGGCCAAGGCAGCGGGGCAGGACCCCCCACCGCCCGACCCCGACTCGGTTGTCAGACTGCAGCCGCTGGTCGTGACCGCCCGGAACCGGGAGGAGCTCCTGCAGAGCGTCCCGCTGGCGGTGTCGGCCTTCTCCGGCCGTGAACTGGAGGTTGGCCAGATCGGCACGACCGATCGGCTCGGCCAGATCCTGCCGAACGTCAACTTCAACCACTCCGGCGCTCTCTCGGGCACGAAATCCGCGGCGCAGTTCTACATCCGGGGCGTGGGGCAGCGTGACTTCCTGCCGGTGACGGATCCCGGAGTTGCGGTCTACGTCGACGGGATATACATGCCGCGTTCGGTGGGAGCGGTCATGGATCTCATCGACGTGGAACGCGTCGAGGTGCTGCGCGGACCGCAGGGCACGCTCTTCGGGCGCAACGCGGTTGGCGGAGCCGTGTCGGTGCACTCCAGGAGGCCGGACGCCGAAGCGCGCAGGAGCATCCGGGCACAGTTCGGCGACGACCGGATGACCAACCTGACCGCGTCGGCAAACGGTGCCCTGGGGGACGGGCTGTTCGGGAGCGTGTCGTTGGCTCTGCGCAAGCGGGACGGGTACGTGACACGCGTCCACGACGGGCTCGACAAGGGCAACGACAACGGACAGGCGGCCCGTGGCGCGGTCCTGTGGCGTCCCTCGGCGACCTTCGAGGTCTTTGCGACGGCCGACTATGCTCGCAGACGGGAGAATGGGGCGCCCACAGTCAACGGGGGCCTCAACGACAAGCAGGCCTTCGGGACATTCGGGAACGCGGCGCTACCCGGCTGCACCGCGATCACCGTCAACCCCAACTTTCCCGGGAATGGGCCGCCGACGTTCCCCCCGCCCGGACAGGGCGCGGGAGGGGCCATTGGTTGTTATGGGCCCGACAGTTTCGCCGGGGAGTACATCTCGGAGGGCACCTTTCCGGCATTTTCCGACCTGGATTCGTGGGGCGCCGGCGCGAAGGCCACCTGGTCGCCCGGCAGGGGCGTCACGCTCCGGTCTCTCACAGGCTACAGGGGACTGGACATGTGGAACTCCCGGGACGCGGACAACACGCCCGCCAACATTCTGCAGATCCAGATCGCGGTCGAATCCGAGCAACTCAGTCAGGAATTGCAGCTGAGCGGCTTCGGCCTCGATGACCGCCTGCACTGGCAAACCGGCGTCTACCTCGTCCGCGAGGTGGGGTACTATCTGGGCGCCGTGACGCTCCCGACCGGGGCGTTCGACAGCCACTGGGACCTGGTCAACTCGTCGATGGCCGGGTTTGCCCAGGCCACGGCCGACGTGTTGGAGACGGTTTCGCTGACGGTCGGTGCACGTTATACGAAGGATCGGAAGACCGTGACTCCGGATGTCCATGCGGTGGGTGACGCATCGCAGGGCAGGGGAAGCATTCACGAACCCACATGGCCCCTGGCCAGGGGGATCTTCCGGGCCGCCACCGGGCCGATGAGGCCCGGGGACCGTATCCTGGCCAACAAGGAATTCGCCCGGGATTTCGATGCGCTGACCGTGATGGCCAACCTCTCCCATCGGTTGAACGACAACACGATTGCCTACGCCGGGTTCGCCGAGGGATTCAAGAGCGGCGGCTTCGACGCGCGGGTCCCGTCCCCACCACCAGGCCACGAACCCAATTCGCCCGACGCCCCCCCGACCGACTACGAGCCCGAAACGGTCGCCAGCTACGAAGTCGGCCTGAAGTCGAGCACCGGCGATGGTCGTCTCAGGCTGAATCTGGCGCTCTTCCGGGCCGACTACGAGGACCTGCAGGTGGTCATCCGCGAGTCCATCAATCCCATCACCGTCAACGGCGGATCGGCCGATCTACGGGGTGCCGAAGTGGAGGTGGCGTGGATGCCGGGCGGCGGGTGGGACATCGCCGCCAGTATCGGTGTATTGAGTGCGAAGTACGACAGCCTGAGCGCCGCCGTGCTCGACAACAGGAACCCGCTGCAGCCGGACTACAAGCTGACCAAGGCACCCGGCTTCAACCATTCACTCGGGATCGGCAGGACGGTGCGCGCCCGCGGCCTGCCGGTCACCCCCCGGATCCACTGGACATACACGTCGTCGCAGTATCACGACCCCGTCAACACGCCCCAACTGTTTCAGGAGGGGTATCACCTGCTCCACGCCACGATCGGCCTGGCAAGCGCGGACGGCGCGTGGGAGGTGTTGTCCGCGTTCCGCAACCTCACCGACGAACGCTATCTCCTGACCGGGACATCCGCCTGGGGCACCGCCGCAGCCTACATCGAGCAGGTGTACGGAAGACCGTTCGAGTGGTCTGTCGCGGTGAAGCGGACCTGGTGACGGGCGGGCGCGGGCGGGTTGCCGCGCAACGTTTTTTGATGCGCGCCTCGTCTACGCCCCGAACAGCGCCACGTCGAAGAGCCTGCCCAGTATGAGGATAAGGCTCATCCCCGTGAACACGACGATGCTGATCCACGTGAAGGTGCGCGCAAACCGCGACGGGTAGAAGTGCGGGTCGTCCTTTGGGATCACCTTCAGGCAGTAGTAGAAGTTCAGGCAGAAGATGACGGGCGCGACGAAGTACGCGAGCGCCGACGCAACGAGCACGAGGTAGACCGGCCTGGGCACCGCCTCGATCAGCAGCACCGCCGCCACCAGCGAGAAGAGCATGGTCGCGCGGTAGATGTTGTACTCCGAGCACCAGCGCCGGCGGTGGTCCCGGGTGAGGCTGCGGGCCGAGGTGCCGGCGAGTGCGGCCGTGGGGCGGAAGAGGTTGCGGCAGCACGCGCCCACGATCCGCGGCCAGCCGTCGAAGTAGTTGAAGGCGGTCGAGAAGGTCGCCGCGAAAGCGCCCAGCATGAAGATCGTCATCATCCACGGACCCACGCTCTCGGTGAAGATGCCCGCGATCTCGCCCATCACAGCCCGCCCCTCGACCGGGCTGGGATAGAGCCACACGGCCGAGAGCAGCACGAAGATCGTGGCGATGATGAACGACACCACGTGCCCGAGCCGGAAGTCCCATATGCTGATCCTGAAGCACCGCCGGCTGTACTCCACCGCGCGCCCCGGCAGCTGGCGGACATCGACCGTGAGGTCGGACATCCGGGGCGCGAAGGGGTCGAAGGTGGGCGCCAGCCCCGAGGCCTCCAGCCGGTCCCGGATCCTGGCCATCCCGGTGCGTTTCGCCTTGCCCCACTCGGAAGCCTGGAGCGACACGTCGATCCCGGTCGGCAGCAGCCCCAGGAACCCCGCGATCACCAGCCAGGAGCCCGCCGGCGCGTCGAAGATCAGGAAGTGTTCGAGTTCGCCGATCGGCGCCGGCCGCACGAAATAGACGATCACCGCCGAGACGAAGAGCAGGCCGCCCGCGATCTTGGCCCCGGCCTCGAGCGCGGCGTACCTCCCCCAGAGCAGAATGACCACCGACGCGGCGCCCAGGAGCGCCCCCCAGACCCAGAGCGGCACCGGCAATCCGAGCTGCGCCGAGAACAGGTAGTACAGCACCGCGGCCGCCGCGATCAGCCGCCCCGCCTGCCCCACCGCGCACTGGATGATGGTCGTCACCAGCACATACCACACCGGCAGCTTGCCCGGCGCGGTCGCGTACGCCGCCATGAGGCTCTTGCCCGTCGCGTTGGTGAACCGGAACGCCAGCTCGAAGCCGTAGTACTTGAAGACGTACGCGAGCAGGACGCACCATAGCAGCGCGAACTCGAAGCGTCCCCCCGCGGTCGGGGCCGTAACCAGGTGGCTGGTCCCGATCCCCGTCATCATGAGGATCATTCCGGGCCCGAACTGGCGCAGCAGGCTGCGCGGGCTCATGTCGGGGATCTTCAGATCGTCGAAGGAGGCGGACGGGTCGTTGGATGGTTCGGTCACGGGGGCTCCGGTTTACGGTGGACGAAGGGAGGGGAACGACGTCAGGGTACGTGACCGGGGGTACCGCGGCAACGCCGGATCGGAATGGGCGCCGGGGTTCCCCTACCGTCCCCAATCCCCCCTGCGTACATTGGTGCGGGTTGCGGGCGGGGCGGGAAGCGACTCCCGCGTTTCGCCCTGTCGCTCGGGCTGAAGGAGTGATAGGATGGCCACCGACTCGACGCCGGATCGCCGTTCCCCTTCGGGCGGTTGCCGTCCGGATCAGATCCCGTAGCCGCGCTGTCGCCCTTGCTGAAGCCGACCGACACACGGAATCCCGACCACTACCACCGGGTGGTGGACTGCCAGTGGGGATGCCCGGCGCACACCAACGTGCCCGAGTACATCCGGCTCATCGCGAACGGGCAGTACACCGAGTCGTACCTGCTGAACCGGAAGTCGAACATCTTCCCGGGGATTCTGGGACGCACCTGCGACCGTCCCTGCGAGCCCGTGTGCCGCCGCGTCCGGCTGGACGGGGAACCGGTGGCGATCTGCAGGCTGAAGCGGGTCGCCTCCGACCTCCGCGACGACATCACCGGCTTCCTGCCGACCATTCCGGAGGAGAAGAACGGGAAGCGCATCGCCTGCATCGGCGCGGGCTGTGCGTCGCTAACCGTCGCCAACGACCTCCTGCCGCTCGGGTACGAGGTCACGATCTTCGAGAAGCTCGCGAAGCCCGGCGGCCTGATGTGGACCAACATCCCGGAGTTCCGCCTCCCCGCCAAGGTCCTCTGGGAGGAGATCGACTACGTCCTCGACATGGGTGTCGACCTGCGCCTCAACAGCCCCATCGACAGCCTGGCGGCGCTCCTGGAGGAGGACTACGACGCCTTCTTCATCGGTTCGGGGGCGCCCAAGGGCAAGGAACTGAACCTGCCCGGGCGCTGGGACTCCCAGCAGATCCATATCGGCATCGAGTGGCTGGAGTCGGTCCGCTTCGGGCACATCGACAAGTGCGGGGACCGCGTGCTCGTGATCGGCGTTGGCAACACGGCCATGGACTGCTGCCGCACCGCCCAGCGCCTGGGCGCCAGCGACGTCAAGGTCATGGCACGCAAGACCAAGCCGCACTTCAAGGCCTCGCCGTGGGAGCTGGAGGACGCGATCGAGGAGCAGGTCGAGATCCTGGAGAACCACTCCCCGTCGCGCTTCATCATCGAGGACGGCAAGGTGGTCGCGATGGAGTTCGACCTGGTCACCTGGCACCCGGGCGAGAACGGCCGTCTGCGGGCCGAGAAGCTGGGCAGCAAGATCATCGAGTGCGACGAAGTGATCCTCGCGATCGGGCAGGACACCGCGTTCCCCTGGATCGAGCGCGACATCGGCATCGACTTCAACAAGTGGGACATGCCGATCGTCGACAAGACCACGTTCATGACCTCGCGCCCCGGCGTCTTCATGGGCGGCGACGCGGCGTGGGGCCCCGAGAACATCATCTGGGGCGTCGAGCACGGTCATCAGGCCGCGATCTCGATTCACGCCTGGTGCGAGGGCCGGCCGCTGACGGACCGTCCGCCCGAGGGGATGAACCTGATCAGCCAGAAGATGGGGCTGCACGAGTGGTCGTACTCCAACGACTACGACGAAGCAGAGCGCGTGAAGATGCGCCACGTCGACCTGCAGGAGCGCTTCAAGCGGCTGGACATCGAGGTCGAGGAGGGATTCGACATCGAGCAGACCCTGACCGAGGTGGAGCGCTGTCTCAACTGCGACATGCAGACGCACTTCGAAGCGAATCTGTGTATCGAGTGCGACGCGTGCATCGACATCTGCCCTCTCGATTGCCTTACGATCACTCATAACGGGACGGAGGAAGAGGTCACCCGGCGCCTCACGGCCCCGCTGCTGAACCACCCCGACCAGCCCCTCTTCGTGTCGGAAGCGCTGCCGCAGACCGGGCGGATCATGTTCAAGGACGAGGACCTCTGCATTCACTGCGGGCTGTGCGCCGAGCGGTGTCCCACGGCGGCCTGGGACATGCGCAAGTCGGACCTGCTGGTCCCCTACGCGGGGCTCGCGGCCGGTGAACTGCATCCCGGCATGTCGATCATGGACCTCGCGCAGAACGGCGCGGCGGTCGGACCGGGCTGATGGCGGTGTCAATTCTCCCCGACACCCGCGCGAGCACCAACGGCGAGCGTCCCGCGGCCCGCGTCAACGACCTCGCCTTCAAGATCGGCACGGTCAACGGCACGGGGTCGGCGAGCGCCAACGGATTGCTCCGCAGTGCGATCTTCCGCATGGGTATCCCGGTGTCCGGCAAGAACCTCTTCCCCTCGAACATCCAGGGCCTGCCCACCTGGTACGAGATCCGGGCCAACGCCGACGGACACACCGCGCGGACCGCGCGCTTCGACCTGGTCGTGGCGATGAACCCGGCCACGTACCGTCGCGATGTCGAAGAGGTCACCCCTGGCGGATGGGTCATGTACGACTCGACCTGGCCCCTGCCCCGCGAACTGGACCGCGACGACGTGACCTTCCTGGGGATCCCCCTGGCGAAGATGACGGTCGACAACTTCAAGGGATCGCGCGTCCGGATCCTCATGAAGAACATCTGCTACGTCGGCGCGCTGGCAGCGCTGCTCAAGATGGACCTCGAGATCGTGCGGGGGCTGCTCAACGAGACCTTCGCGGCGAAGGCCAAGCTGCTCGACGCCAACCAGCTCGCGATCAGCCTCGGGTACGATTACGCGCTCGAGCACTTCGACTGTCCCCTGCCCGTCCACCTCGAGACGATGGACGGCAACCGGGACTCGATCGTCATCGACGGCAACACCGCCGCGGCGCTGGGATGCGTCTACGCGGGCGCCACCGTGGCCGCCTGGTACCCGATCACGCCGTCGACGTCGCTCGTGGACGCCTTCACCGGCTTCTGCCACCAGTTCCGCAAGGACCCCGAGACGGGCAGGAACCGCTTCGCGATCATCCAGGCCGAGGACGAACTGGCGGCCGCGGGCATGGTGATCGGGGCCGCGTGGGCGGGTGCGCGCGCGTTCACCTCAACGAGCGGCGCCGGCCTGTCGCTGATGAGCGAGTTCATCGGGCTGGCCTACTACGCCGAGGTGCCATCGGTGTTCTTCGACGTGCAGCGCGTGGGGCCGTCGACGGGGATGCCGACGCGAACGCAGCAGGGCGACATCCAGTTCGCGGCGTACGCTTCGCACGGCGACACCCGGCACATCGTCATCTTTCCCGCCAATCCGCACGAGTGCTTCGATTTCGCGGTCGAGGCCTTCGACCTGGCCGAGCGCTTCCAGACCCCGATCTTCGTGCTGACGGACCTCGACATCGGCATGAACGACTGGGTCATCCCGAAGCTCGAATGGGACGATTCCTACCGGCCGGACCGGGGCAAGGTGCTGACCGCCGAGGAGCTCGAGGCGGCCACGGGACCCTTCCACCGCTACCTGGACGTAGACGGAGACGGGATCCCGTGGCGGACGCTCCCAGGCGTGCACCCCAACGGAGCATACCTCACCCGTGGCTCGGGTCACGACCGCTTCGGCAACTACACCGAGGACTCGGAGCCGTACGCGGACGTGCTGGCGCGGGTTGGGCGCAAGATCGACGGCGCGGCGCCCCACCTGCCCGCGCCCGAGATCCGGCTGAGCGACGGCGCAAAGATCGGCCTGGTGACGATCGGGGGGTGCCGGGGCGCGGTGCTCGAGGCGGTGGAAGCGCTGGCCGAACGCGGGATCGACGCGGATTACATGCGCGTGCGGGCCTTCCCCTTCCACCCCGATGTCGAGCCGTTCCTTGCCGCCCACGAGGTCAACTTCGTGATCGAGCAGAACCGCGACGGTCAGCTTCGCAAGCTGCTGATCGCCGAGACGGACGCCGACAAGGACGCGCTGGTGTCAATCCTCTACTACGGGGGCTATCCGATGAGCTGCCACCATGTGATGGACGGGCTGGCGCCCCATATCGACATCGGAACGCCCACCGGTTCACGCGAATCCGCGGCCCTCGGCGCGGCCCCCCACGGAGCCACCCCGTGAGCTACATCAAGAAACCCCGCGTCCACCACCCGGGCCTGACCCGCAACCGGCTCGGCCTGACCCGCCGCGACTACGAAGGCACCATGTCCACGCTGTGCGCCGGGTGCGGCCACGACTCCATCACCGCGGCGATCATCGAGGCCTTCTGGGAGCTGGAGATCGCGCCGCACGAGGTGGCCAAGACGTCGGGGATCGGGTGCAGCGGCAAGACCCCGACCTACTTCCTCAAGGAAGCGCACGGCTTCAACGGGGTGCACGGCCGCATGCCGTCGATCACGACCGGGGCGCACGCGGCCAACCGCGAACTCGTGTGCATCGGCGTCTCGGGCGACGGCGACAGCCTCTCGATCGGCATGGGCCAGTTCGCGCACGTCGTGCGGCGCAACGTGGACATGCTCTACATCATCGAGAACAACGGCGTCTACGGGCTCACCAAGGGTCAGTTCTCGGCCTCGGCCGATGTCGGTTCCACCGCCAAGCGCGGCCAGGTCAACCGCGAGCACCCCATCGACTCGGTCCTTCTCAGCCTGAACCTGGGCGCGGGATTCGTGGCGCGGAGCTTCTCGGGCGACAAGGAGCAACTCGTCCCCATCATCCAGGCGGGACTGCGCCACCGTGGGTTTGCGCTGATCGACATCATCTCGCCGTGCGTCACCTTCAACGACCACCGCGGCTCGACCAAGAGCTACCAGTACACGCGCGACAACTACAACCAGCTCGTGTACGCCGACTTCGTGCCGCCCGCCGAGGAGATCGCGACGTCATTCGAGGCCGGCGATGTCCGCAGTGTGGCCATGCACGACGGCAGCCGGATCGCGTTCCGCAAGGTGCCCGAGGACTACGACCCCACCGACCGCGACCAGGTGTACAGCTACATCAGGGGGCGCCAGCAGGCAGGCGAGGTGGCGACGGGGCTGCTCTATGTGGAGGCGGCGCCGCGGGAGGCCACCGACGCGGTCGACTTCCACGGCATCCAGGGCACAGTGGACGAGCCGCTGTCGAACTATCCGTTCGAGGATCTGTGTCCGGGCGCGGAGGCGCTGGAGAAGCTGCAGAAGCGGTTTCGGTAAGGGGGGCGAGCCCGGCCCCGCAGATTCACGGCCCGCCCGCCAGATTCACCACCCGTCCCCCACCCGGATCCGGTACCTCACCCC
>VYAQ01000367.1 GCA_009844885.1 Gemmatimonadota bacterium | reverse complement strand
CCCGGCCTCCCCATCGACGAGTCGCGCCGCCCCGCCCCCGGCACCCACGAGATCGACGCGCACGGCATGTACGTGCTTCCCGGCTTCGTAGACATGCATTTGCACACCGGCGGCCTCCCCAAGACCCCGAAGGCCGAGTACGTCTACAAGCTGTGGATGGCCCACGGGGTCACCGCCGGCCGCGGGATCGAGTACGGCCCGGTCGACTTTTCGCTATCCGAGCGCGAACGCGCGAACAACAACGAGATCACCGCGCCGCGCATGTTCGTCTACCAGCGTCCGGGGCAGGGCTGGGACCGGGGCCCCGTTTTCACTCCGGAACAGGCTCGCGACTGGGTCCGGTGGGCGCACGACCGGGGCGTTGACGGGATCAAGTTCGTGGCCTATGCGCCCGAGATCATGGAGGCGCTCCTCGACGAGGCGGGTCAGCTCGGGATGGGGAGCGTCGCGCACCTCGCCCAGCTCGGCGTCGCGCAGATGAACGCCATCGACGCCGCACGCCTCGGCCTCGGCACCGTCACGCACTTCTACGGGCTTTTCGAGGCGCTGTACGACGACCACGACGTCCAGCCCTGGCCGTCCGACATGAACTACGCCAACGAGCAGCATCGCTTCGGCCAGGTCGCCGCCCAGTGGGACCTGATCCACGCGCAGGGCAGCGACGAGTGGAACGAAATGCTCGAGGAGCTCCTGTCGTACGGCGTCATCCTCGACCCCACCATGACCGCCTACCTGGCCAGCCGCGACGTGATGCGCGCCCGCACCGCCGAATGGCACGAGCGCTATACACTGCCCAGTCTGTGGGACTTCTATGAGCCCAGCCGCGCGAACCACGGTTCGTACTACTACGACTGGACCACCCACGACGAGATCCGGTGGAAGAACTTCTACCACATCTGGATGGCGCTGCTCGACGACTACAAGGACATGGGTGGCCGCGTCACCATAGGCTCCGACGCCGGCTTCATCTACAACCTCTTCGGCTTCTCGACGATCGAGGAGATGGAGCTGCTCCAGGAGGCCGGATTCCACCCGCTCGAGGTCATCCGCGGCGCGACGATGCACGGCGCCCAGGCCATCTTCGACCCCAAGGGCCAGATGCCCGAATTCGGGATCGTGCGCGAAGGCCTGCTGGCCGACCTGGTCATCTCCCCCGAGAACCCGATCGACAACCTCAAGGTGCTGTACGGCACCGGCCACGAGCGCCTCAACCCCGAAACGGGGGTCAAGGAGCGCATCGGCGGCATCAGGTACACGATCAAGGACGGGATCATCTACGACGCCAGGCAGCTTCTCGAGGACGTGGCGCGCATGGTGGAGGAGCAGAAGAGGGAGCGCGCGGCGGTATCGGACGGGTGAGCGCGGCCTGCACGGGCAAGGGCCGGGCGCGGTTGGAGATGCGGTTCCGGAGTCTGTCTTGAGCGAGTCGGGACAGGGCCGCGGGAGCGTTTTCGGCCCTGGAACCCGCAGACTCTTTGTCGCTCTCGCGATGTTGACCATGGTGGTGCCGCTGGCCATCAATCTGTACCTGCCCGCACTTCCGGAAATCGCGCTGGCTTTCGGCGTGGGCGTTCCGCGCATCCAGCTCTCGGTGGGCGTGTTTCTGCTGGGACTGGGACTGGGACAGTTCGCTGATGCTCCCATCGCCGACCGGTACGGCCGGAGGAGCACTGCCATGACCGGTATGGCAATTTTTGCCATTGGCACGTCCGGCATTCTGTTCTCCGAGTCCTTCGAGCCGTTCATCGTGCTCAGGACGGTGCAGGGCGTGGGAGCGGGGGTCGCGTTCGTCAACATCGGCGCCGTGGTCGGCGACCTCTTCGAACGGCAACACGGGGCACGCATGCTCGGTGCCATCAGCGCGGTCCAGGCGGTCCCCCGACTGATCGGTCCGGTATCCGGGGCGGCGCTGGCGCTGGCTTTCGGCTGGCAATCGACCTTCCTGCTTCTACTGGTGTATTGCCTGGTGGCGGGGTGCGCATTGTGGCTATGGCTTCCCGAGACGGTTCCGCAATCCGGTGCGGCGCCCGAACGATCCCTGCTTCGCCAGGCGACTCGGGGCTACGGGACGGCGCTCGGCCATACGAGGGCACTCGGCTACGTATTCTGCCTCAGCTTCTCAACCGCTTGTCTGCTCGTCTACGTGAACGACGGAGCGTTCATCTACACGGTGTGGTTCGGCCTGAGCCCGACGCAGTTCAGCGGTTTTCTCGCGGCAAACGTCGTCGCGCTGGTACTGGGCACCGTCGTCAACTTTCGACTCCTCCGGAAACATGACGCGCATCTCGTCACCCGGAGGGCTTGCGTCCTGCAATTCCTCGCAACGGGTACTCTGCTCGCGCACGTGACGCTGATGACACCCAGTTTGCCGATTGTCGTCGCGCTTCTGATGGCATCGTCCGGTGTGCTGGGCATGATCACGGCCAACGCGGCAGCCTGCTACCTGGAGTACTTCCCTGGAATCCGTGCAACCGCGTCCGGGGTAGCGGGAAGCTTTCAGTTTCTCCTTGGAGGCGCAGCCGGGACGGCGCTGAGTATCCTCCACACCGGGACGCTCGCCACGGCTGCCGTTGCGTCGACGGTGTGTGCCTTCCTCGCGTTCATCACGCTGGCGAGCGCCCGACCCGCGCCTGTTCCGTAGCCATGACAGCAAAGCCGCCGCTCTGGACCCCGTCACGGGGACGCACCCGCGCGAGCAACCTCGCGGGCTTCGCGGCCTGGTTGGCGGAGCAGGGCGGCGGTGTGGCAAGCGGCGCGGAGGGCCTCGCGGCCGCGCTGAACGGTCGCGCCCCCGACGACGCCGGCGCCCCTCCCGACTCCCACGAC
>VYAQ01000385.1:6044-13011 GCA_009844885.1 Gemmatimonadota bacterium | reverse complement strand
CCCCCGCCCCGCCCGCGCGCCAACCCTCGCGCATGGCGGCCATGAGCACGCGTGCCGAATCCGCCGTGATCTCACCCGACTGCATCCTCTCGCGAATGCCCGCCATTTCTCCCGCCGCGGGTCCGCCACCGGCGCCAGGGCGCCCGAAACCGCCGCGCCCCCCCATCTCCACCTCGACTCCGGCACGCGCAGCCGCCTGGGCCATCAGCTCGCCCCAGGCAGCGTTCTCGACCGAGGCGGCTTGCGGATCGAGACCCAGCACCTCCGCCGCGGGCGCGACCTCATACGGCTGAACCACGGCGCCGTTGGGCACCGTGAGGGTCTGCAGTCGCTCATCGACCAGGACTTCCACCTCCGCGTTCATGCCCGGCTTGAGCAGGCCCGCGCGGTTGTCGAGCAGGACGATGACCGGAAACATGGTCACGTTCTGATTGACCACGGCCTGGGGCTCGATCTTCTCTATTTCACCCTGAAAGGTCCGGTCCGGGAAGGCCTCCACCCGTACGGTGGCGATCATCCCCGAGGTCAGCTGTCCCATGTCGGTCTCGTCGACCAGCGTGCGCACGCGCATGTCGTCGAGGTTGGCCATCATGAACAGCGTGGTGCCGCCCGACACGTTCTGGGTGGCGGACTGAATCACCTGCCCGGCCTCGACCAGCTTCTCCAGGATCGTCCCGGCCATCGGCGCCCGGATGGTGACGTCGGTCCGGCGCAGCGTGGCCAGTTCCAGATTCGTGGTCGCCCGGACCAGGGCCGACTGGGCATTGGCGTACTCCAACTGCTTGCTCTCGTACTCCTGCGCCGTGATCACCTCGACCCTCAACAGGGTATCGCTGCGTTCGAGCTGCCGCTGGGCGATGTTCATGCGCTCCTGCGCCACCGCCAGGTCCGCCTCGGCCTGCTCGTACGCGTTGTTGACGTCGCGCGGGTCGACCTGGGCCAGGAGCGTACCCGGCTCGACCTCGTCGCCCGAGTCGACATGGAGCTCGAGGATCTCTCCGGAGGCCTTGGACTTCACTTCGACCTTCAGCACCGGCTCCAGTTCACCCGTCGCTTCGGCGGTGATCCGGAGGTCGCGGATCTCGGCCGGGACGGTCTGGATGCTTACGGCCTCCTCCTCGGGCTCGGCCTCGCATCCGGCCACGGCCAACCCGGCCAGGAGGGTTGCGGCAATCACGCCTGATCCTTGCAGTCGCATCAATTCATCATCCCTTCGTTGAAAAAATCGCGATCCACCAGTCCATCGGTCAGATGAATCTGGCGTGACGCGGCATCGGCAATGTCGGGTTCGTGAGTCACCATCAGAATCGTCTGGCCCGTCCTGTTCAGCTCCACGAGGATCTGGACGATCTCGCGGGACGTAGTCGAGTCCAGGTTCCCGGTCGGCTCGTCGGCCAGGAGCAGCGCGGGATCGTTGACGAGAGCCCGGGCGATGGCCACGCGCTGCCGCTGCCCTCCCGAGAGTTCGGGCGGCTTGTGGTGCATCCGGTCGCCCAGACCCACGCGCTCGAGATTCTCCTCGGCGCGCTTCCGACGCTCCCTGGCCGGCACTCCTGCGTAGATGAGCGGAAGTTCCACGTTGTGAAGCGCCGTGGCCCGCGGCAGAAGGTTGAATGTCTGGAAGACGAAGCCGATGTCGCGATTGCGGACGCGCGCCAACTGGTCGTCCGACAGCTCCGACACCTCGCGTCCGTTCAGCCAGTATTGGCCGGCGGTCGGCGTATCCAGGCAGCCGATCAGGTTCATGAAGGTGGACTTGCCACTCCCCGACGCACCCATGATCGCCACGAATTCGCCCCGGCTGACCTCAAGATCCACGCCCCGCACCGCCCGCACGGTCTCGGCTCCGAGCACATAGTACTTGCGCAGCCCCTCCGTGCGGATGATCACCCCGTTCGCCCCGGCGCCACTCCCGTTTCCGCTTCTCCCATGCCCGTTCATCATCACAAATCCCTCCCTACAATCGATTCGAGTTCCGCTTTGGCAAGCGCATAGTCATACCTTGCCGTCACCAGGTTGGCCTCGGCCTGATCCAGCGCCACCTGGCTGGTGATCACATCGAGAATCGCGGCCTCCTGCACGCCGTAGCGCGCGCGAATCAGCCTCAGATCCTCTTCGGCCACCACAACCGCGTCCTGCGCGATCAGGATGGCCTGCTCCTGCGTCTCGAGCGTCCGCAGAGCGGAGTCGATGCTCTGCCGCACGCCCCTGCGCGCGTCGTCCTCGGACAGCCGGGCAACCCGCCTGCTCTCGGACGCCTGACTGACGTTCTGCTCGCGCTGGAAGCCGTCGAAAAGCTGGTAGCTGCCCGAGAGGCGGAAGTTCCAGCTCGTGTTGCCACCGTTGAAGGTGGGGTCCTGGTTGGCCCACGTGTACCCTGACGAGACCGAGAGCGAGGGCAGGTACGAACTCCGGGCGTTGCCGACCGCGGACCGTGCAACCGCCGACGCCGCCTCGGCCGCACGCACGGCCGGCGACACCGACTCGGCCAGTGCGATGAGCTCCTGTTCACTGAGCAGCAGCGGCGCCGGATCGAGATCCTCGGGCAGGACCGGCGCCACCGGCCCGGGCGCCCCCACCTGGCGACCCAGGGAGAAGCGCGCGACCCGCAGTTGATTGCGCGCCTGCAACGCCGCCTGGAGCGCGTTGGCGAGTTCAAGTCTGGTGCGCAGGGTGTCGGACCGCGTGGCCGTACCTGCGAGCATGCGCGCCCGGCTGATCGTGAGACTCTCTTCGGCCCGCGCGACGCTCGCCTCCGCAACGGCGACCAGCTCGAACTGGCGCAGCGCGTTCATGAACATCGTCCGCGTCTGCAGGATCACCGCAAAGCGCTGGTCCTGAAGCCGGGCTTCGGCTTCCATGATGCTCGATTCGGTACGTCCCAGTTCGTGGAACTTGCGCCCGCCCTGGAAGACCTGGTAGTTCGCGTTCAGCGAAGCGTTGTAGGAGTCGTTGCTTCCCGTCACGACGCGCTGGGTCGTGGGATCGAAGCGGTCGAGGCTCTGCACCGACGCCCCCGAACCGACGCTGATGTTCGGCAGGAAGGACCCCCAGGCACGGCGGCGCGAACTGCCGGCGTTGCTCAGGTTGGCCTGACTCTGAGCCAGCTGCGGACTGTGGATCAGCGCCATCTCCAGCGCCTCGTCCATCGTCATTTCCTGGCCGGTGTCCTGGGCAAGAGCCGGATCCGGCGCGGTCGCCGCCAGCATGATCGCCAGGCCGGCAAAGCATGTTCCAGGCGTGTATTTCACGATATCAACAATCTCCGTTTCTTTCCGGCCTCTCACCCCTCCGCTCCTCCCCGGAGGACTCGCGGTCGCGGTCGCGATCGCCGAACCTCGCAGTAAGGAGCGAGTCGTACAGCGCCCGCTCCTCCGGCAGCAGAATGGCCCGGATGGAGTCCCTGGTGGCGCGGAACAGATCTCTTCGCCGAGGCTCGTACGCCTCCCGAATCGGCTGGTACGCCGCCCTGAACTCCTCGTCCAGAGCCCGCATGCGGACCGTGAAGTGCTGTATGATCTCCTCTACCTCGGCGCGTTTGGCCGGCGTGAGGCCGACCTCGTCAATGACAAGGCGCCGGTCTTCGCGGCCACGTTCATCCCGCGATTCCCGCTGTTCCGGCAGCCCGGAATCCGTGCGGCCCGCCTGCCATGCCAGACCCCCGAGGAACCCGGCCGCCGCGACGACGACAAGGAGCGCGCCCGACACGACCCGTGCCCGTTTCAACCTGGCCATCACGGACGGTTCCCTTCCACGAGGGCCATGAAGGCCACCGGGCTCGAGTGTGCCTCACCCGTGATGGCCGTCTCCAGCACCTCGTCGCTGAAATCGGTCGCGAGCACATCTTCGAGAACGAGAGGCGTGCCCGGACCGGAGTCGCGGACCGCCTCGCTGCTCACCATGATCGCGGCGATGACGGCAGCGGCCAGCGCAACGGGGATGAGGCTGCGCGACCACCCCGAAAGCACGAGTTCGACCGACTCCCGCGCCCGGTCGCGTCGCCGGGCAAGCTCGAACGCCGCCCGCTCCATGATCTCCGCCCGGAACCGCTCCCAGTAGCCGGGGGAGTCGTGCGCCGGGTTGAGCACCCGCAGCAACGTGATACGCTTTTCGTTTTCCATACCGACCTCAACTCGTTGTTACGTGGTCCCGCCAGCCGGACAGTTCAACCCGCAATGCCTTTCGCGCGAAGTGCAGATGCGATCTGACCGTCCCGGAAGGCATTCCAAGCCGCTCGGCGATCTCGGAGTGCTTCCAGCCCTCAAGATCGTGCAAGAGGACGATCTCCCGCTGGACTTCGCTCAGTTTCATCAATGCCTCCTGAAGGCTTTCACGCAGTTCGGCAAGGCTCGCCGCCTTTTCCGGACTCGGCCCCGTGTTGCTGGCGCTCGCCGGAATCGGATCGCCTCTGCGCAGGCTCTCCCGCCGGATCAGGTTGCGCGAGCGGTTTCGCACAATCGTTAGAAACCAGCCGGCGAACCGATCCGGATTCCGACAGTCTTCCAGTCGTTGCAGCGCCACCATGAACGACTCCTGAACCGCGTCCTCCGCGTCCTGTTGTGTGCCAATGACGCTCAGGGCGATGGAGAACGCCGGCTGCTGATACCGCCGGACCAGCTCCCCGAAAGACTCAGCGTGTCCGCTGCGCGCCCGGGTCACCAACTCGGCGTCGGACCGTTCCCTCATTCCTTGGGAGTAGACACCTGTATCGGCCTCCCCGTTGAAGCAGTTTCGCCTGGTGGTCGATGGATGGACAGGCCCGCCGGGCCAGTCGTTAGCGTGGTCGAGCCGTCACGACCGCGTCGGATTCGCCCCACGCCGCCCTCGGCGAACCGGACGCGTCCGCGATCCCCTGCGCCGTCGTCCCTTCACCGGCCCGAACGCTTCGTCAGCGCCGGATCGCGCGGCGACAACCAGGCCGGCCAACTCCTCTTCGGGAATCTCATCGATCCCTCTGGCCAATACGTACAGGGGGCGCGCGGGATTCGGCCGGTCGCCGGGCGCCTTGAAGGTCAGGTGCAGCACCTGCGGCCCTGCGTCGACCCCGGTGCCTACGCTGGTCGTCCCCGTCACGCGCACGGTCCACTTCTCGTCCTCGACCTCGATCTCTCGCCACAGACGCGAGTCGGGCACGCCCCCCGCGGCTTCGCGCGCCGTCTGCAGCGGTGGCTGCGCCCTTCCTGGCGTCGGCTTGCCGGAGGAGGCACGCTTGCGGTCCGGCAACGGCCGGTATCTCCGCGGCCGGCTCATGACTTCGCGCACCGAGGCGGGAGGCTGCGGCGCGGGTGGCTCTTTTCCGGTTTCGTCCGATCGATCCATCAGTGGCTCGGGCCCGTGGACTCGCGCACAAGAGGCACGGCGTCGTCACCGAAGAACATCCGGATGTACTTCGCCTGAATGGGCGTCACCCGCCGCACGGCCCACACGAGCTGCACATGGTTGGGCTCCATCGGACGCCGTGGCAGTTTCAATCCGACCTCGTACGGCAGGTGGTTCCCCTTGCGGTGATTGCAGGTGGAGCACGAGGTGACGACGTTGTCCCAGGAGTTCCCCCCACCCCGCGAGAGCGGGAGTACGTGGTCGCGCGTGAGGAACTCGCGAATGCGCAGTTCCCGCTTGTGGCGCCCACAGTACTGACAGGTGTATTCGTCACGGGCGAACAGGAACGTGTTGGTGACCTGGCGGCGGAAACGCTTGGGAACGTGCACGTAACGCACCAGCCGAATGACGAGCGGGAACGGATACCGCGAGCGGACGGAGCGGAATGCCCGGTGCGAGTCCTCTTCGAGAACCTCGGCCTTCTCGTCCAGGACCAGCCGGATCGCACGTCGGGCAGGTACGATCATCAACGGCTCGTACGAAGCGTTGAGAGCCAGGCAACTCACCCCGCAGCCTCCTGCTTGGTTGTCCACGCCGCAAGACGCCGGGGACGGGCCCCGGCCACAACACGATAACGCATCGTCCGGCGGCGGTGAAAGCCGCGCCGGGTCACATCAGCTGCTGCGGGTCGCGGTCGAGCGAGACCCTCACGTCCCTGCCAGCGGGTCGAAAGCCCTCAGCGACCGCAAGAAGCGCGCGTCCCACCTCGGAAACGTTTCCCCGCAACAGCACGTGCCACCGGAAACGCCCGTGCAGCTTCTCGATGGGCGCCGGTGCCGGTCCAAGCACGTCCGGCCACGGCCTCCGGCGCGCGCGCAGCCATTCGCCGAGGCGTTCGGCGGCGGCCAGGGCGTCCTTCTGGACCGGGCTGCTCAGCAGGATCCTCGCCATTCGGACGCGGGGCGGGTACGGAGGGTCGCGCCGCGCCTCCAGCTCGCGATCCGCAAACCCCCGGTAGTCGTGGGCGACCGCGGCCCGGATCACGTAGTGGTCGGGCACATAGGTTTGCACGATGACCTCGCCGGGCAGATGCGCGCGCCCCGCGCGCCCGGCCACCTGCGCGAGGAGTTGAAAGGTCCGTTCGCAGCTGCGGAAGTCGGGCAGGTGCAACCCGATATCGGCGTTGATCACGCCCACGAGCGTGACACGAGGGAAGTCCAGCCCCTTGGCGATCATCTGGGTGCCCAGCAGGATGTCCACCTTCCCGGTCCGGACCCGGTCCAGAATGTCCCGATGGGACCATTTGCCCCGGGTCGTGTCCACATCCATCCGTGCGACGCGTGCGCCGGGAAAGCACTGCAGCAGGATGCGCTCCACCTGTTCGGTGCCGAGTCCGCCGAACGACAGGTCCCGGGAGCCGCAATGGGCACACTCCCGGATCGGGGCTTCGGTGTGGCCGCAGTGGTGACAGATCATGAGGCCGCGGCCGCGATGCAGGGTCATCGAGACCGAGCACTGGTAGCACTCGCCAACGGCGCCGCAGACCTCGCAGAGGGCGAAGGAGGCGTAGCCGCGCCGGTTGAGCAGCAGAATCGTCTGCTCTCCGCGTTCGAGCCGGCGGCGCAGGGCGGCGGTGAGCCCGGGGGAC
>VYAQ01000385.1:0-6034 GCA_009844885.1 Gemmatimonadota bacterium | reverse complement strand
GGACAGGGTTCGGGGAGGAGGGTCGCCAGGCTGCACCTGCGGGCCCCCACCCGGCGCTGGCCGCGACCGGAGATCCACGACGCGCACGTCGGGCAGCACGCCCCCGCCCACGCGGTCCGGGAGCTCCAGCAGCGAGTACTTCCCGGAACGCGCGTTCAGCCAGCTCTCCAGCGACGGGGTGGCCGACCCCAGGACGCACAACGCACCGTTTCTTGCCGCGCGCACCACCGCCACGTCACGGGCATGGTAGCGCGGCGACTCCGATTGCTTGTAGCTGCCGTCGTGCTCCTCGTCCACCACGATCGCGCCGATGTTCGCAACGGGCGCGAACACCGCCGATCTGGGCCCGATGGCAATGCGCCTGTCCCCCGACCGGAGCTGGTTCCACGCGTCGTAGCGCTCCCCGGCCGAGAGTCCGGAGTGCAACACCGCGACAAGGTCTCCGAACGCGCCTCGAAAGCGGGACACGGTCTGGGGCGTCAGCGCGATCTCGGGCACGAGCATGAGGGCTCCGCCACCGCGCTCGAGCACGCGCCGGATGAGCTCGATGTAGACGAGCGTCTTCCCCGAGCTCGTGACGCCGTGAAGCAGAAACGTGCCCCCGTCGTCACCAAGCGCGGCGTACATTCGTTCCAGAACGCCGCGCTGCGCGATGGTGGGCATCAGCGTCTTCGCGTCCCCGGCCGGCTGGTCGCCAAACGGGTCGCGAAGGACCGCCTCCCGGGTCACGCGCGCGAGTCCCTTGGCCTCCAGTCCCCTGATCACGCCCCGACTGAAGCCACTCTCGCCCAGGGCGGCCAGCGTGCGTTTCCCTCCGGCCTCCTGGAGCTGTTCGTAGGCTTCCCGCTGGCGCCTGGCCCGCCCGAAGGTGTCCTCGAGCTCGTCGAGGGTGCCGATCGAACGGACGACGGTGACGACCGCGCGCATCCGCGGAAGCGGGCGGTTTCCGGCCGCGCTTGCCATGCGGGCCGGCAACATGGCCTTGAGCACGATGCCCACCGGCGCGACGTAGTAGTCGGACATCCAGCGGGCCAGCCCCAGCAACTCGTCGCCAACTACGGGTTTGGTGTCGAGCACCGAACGCACCTCCCGCACGCGCGGCACTTCGCTCCCTGGTCCCAGCACCCACCCGACCAGGGTTCGTTTTCCGAACGGGACCTCCACGCGAACTCCGACGGCGGGTGCCTCGCCGGTGACGCTGTAGGTGAACGAACGGCGCACCGGAACCGGTAGCGCGACCCGGATCAGCGACCGCCGTCCCGCCGGCGTCACGTCAGCCACACGGCCCTGCTCCGGTCGGGGCCGGCGATCAGCCGTCCAGGAGCAGAAAGACGTCCTGCTGGGGCTTCTCGACCGTGACTTCCGGTCCGTTCGGACCCATGTGGACGTTGATCTCGGTGCGCAGACCCACCTCTCCGGCGATGTAGATGCCGGGTTCGACCGAGAACCCTACCCCGGGAACCAGCACCCGGTCGTCGCGGGTTTCGAGATTGTCGAGGTTGGGGCCGCGGCCGTGGATGTCGCGATCGATCGAGTGGCCGGTGCGGTGGATGAAGTACTCCCCGAATCCCGCATCGGTGATGATCTTGCGGGCCACGTCGTCCGCCTCGAAGCCACGGATGGTCTCGCCCCGGGCGTAGCGTTCCCGCAACGAAGCCACGACGCCATCGCGCGCGGCCTTGACCGTAGTCCACAGTTCACCGATCCGCGACGGCAGTTCGGCGCCGAGAAACCCCATCCAGGTCTGGTCGGCCGGCACGGAGTCCTCGTGGAAGGCGCCCCACAGATCGATGAGCAGGAGGTCGCCGGCGTTGATGCTCTCGCCGACCTCGCCCGGATCGTAGTGGGGATCCGCGGCCGTGGGACCGATCGCGACAATGCAGTCGGTCTGGTCGGGCAGGCCTCGCCGCCTGAGTTCGTGGCGGATCCAGGTGGCGAGCGCTCCCTCGGTGATGCGGCGGCCCTGTACCACATGGCTCGCCACGCGCGCAAAGGCGTCGCGGGCAACCGTCTTCACGATCTCGGACGCGCGCCCGTGCTCTTCGCGTTGTGCCGGGGTCCACACGGCGTAGAACGTCGATACCAGGTCGCCGGAACTGTGCAGTTCGGTCCCCGTGTCCAGGATCACGTCGCGGATGCCGGCAGGCAGCAAGTCGAGGTACGGAACGTTGCTGCGCGGCGATGTCTCGGTGGCCACGCGGCCATACCCCTGCAGCAACTCGCGCAGTTCGCGCTCCATGCCCTGGCGGCTCGAATAGCTTCGCCTGGGCCAGTCGAGGTGGCGCCACGACGAGTGTTCGATCGCGTGGATCAGGAGGCGCGGCGATCCCTCGGCGGGGACCAGCGCGAAGCCGCGGCGGGTGGTCCACTCCAGACCGAGAAGGGAGCGCCCGATCGGGTTCCGGTCCTTGAAGTCGTAGATCAGCCAGGCATCGAAGCCGCGCTCGCGGAGCGCATCCTGAACCTCGGCAACACCCGTGGCGCTCGCGAGCCGCACGCTGGAGGTATCCGATGGGGACCTGCTCATTCCGTCTGCTCCATGGCTTCAAGTTCGGCGAGGGCGCTGTCGAGCCGCTCCCTTTCCTGCTCCGTGAGCCCGCTCTGCTCCGACGCCGGCATCGCGGGCCCCCTCAGACGGCGCAAGGCCAATACGACCAGCCCTAGTCCCAGGATCAGGGCGGCCGGAGGCATGACCCACGCCAGCAGTCCCGTTCCGCTCCGCTTGGGGAAGCCGCGATACTCCTCGCCGTGCGTCGCGACCACGAGTTCGATGAGGCTGTCGGCGCTCAGGCCGCCCCCCGCCCACTGGTCGATGCTGTCCCGCAGCTCCTCGGCCTGCCACGAGGGGCAGATCTCCAGCGTCTGGCCGGGACAGAAGGGCGAACGGATCTTGGAAATCGCCTCCTGGGCGGCGGGATGATACTGGTGGGCCTCGTTCTCCTGCGCGAAGGCGACGGAGGAGCCGGGCAGAAGCGCGCCGACAAGCAGAAACCGTACCGAGTACGCACTCATGCGTCACTGCCTCCGTCCGTCGGGGTCCCGTCCATGTCGACCCCCGCGAGGGCACGGAGCACGGCGACACACCCCGCACCCGTGCGCTCCGGGTCGTACCCACCCTCCAAGAATACCACGACTCGACCGCCGCAACAGCGGTCCGCGGCTTCCATCACCCGCAGTGTGGCCTCGTGGAGATCCTCCGGTTCGAGGAGTTGCCCCCCCAACGGGTCGCCCGCAAGCACGTCGAAGCCGGACGAAACCAGGATGAAATCCGGCCTGCACCGGTCCACTGCCGTCTCGAGGGCCATACCGAAAACCTGGAGGTAGTCCCGCCGCGGCGTGGCGGGGGCGAGCGGGACGTTCAGGTTGAAGCCCTCTCCGGCACCGCTGCCCGTCTCGTTCGCCGCACCGGTCCCCGGGTAGTGCGGATACTGGTGCAGGGAAAGGAAGAAGACCGAAGGGTCGTCGTAGAAGGCGTCCTGCGTCCCGTTTCCGTGGTGCACGTCCCAGTCCACGATCAGCACCCGCCGCGCAAGGCCCCGGGCACGCAGTGCCGCTGCCGCAATGGCGATGTTGTTGAAGAGGCAGAACCCCATCGCGCGGTCCGGCGTGGCGTGATGTCCCGGGGGTCTCGCGGCCACGAATGCGTTCCGGAAGCGTCCCTCGGCCACACCGCGCGCAGCTTCGAGACCCGCGCCCACCGTTCCCAGCGCCGCCTCCCAGGAAGCCCCCGAAACGCGCGTGTCCGGGTCGAGGGCACCCACGCGCCCACTCTCCCGCGCCATGGTCACCGCGCCGTTCACGCGCGCGATCAGAGCGTCCGCGTGCACGAGCTTCAGGTCCTTTTCGCCGGCGGCTTCCGGCGCGACCTGTTCGACACGCCCGTGCAGCGCGACCAGGTCGTTCTTCACCGCCGACGCCACCGCGCGCAGCCGTCCCTGGTGCTCCGGGTGCCCCCATCCGGTATCGTGCAGCACCGCCGCGGCGTGCATGAGGAAGGCCGTCGACACGGGCTGCTATGTGGTCGGGGCCCCCGCCAGGGCCTCCCTGCCCGCGATCCGCTCCTGGATGCTCAGGATCTCCGGCCGCCGGGTCCGTTGCGCGGTCACCGCATCGACCGCCGCGCTCGTGGCCGACATGGTCGTCAGGTACGGAACCCCGTACGCGATCGCCGCGCGCCGCATGGCGTAGTCGTCGTACTGGGATTTCTTGCCCAGCGGCGTGTTGATCAGCAGGCTCACCCGCCCGCTCACGATCCTGTCCACGATGTGGGGCCGTCCCTCCCCAACCTTGTGAATCCTTTCACAAGGAATGCCCAACTGGTTGAGGTGGTTGCGCGTGCCCCCCGTCGCCAGGACACGGAAGCCCAGGTCGACCAGCCGGCGCACCAGTGGCGTCACCGTGGGCTTGTCGCCGTCGTTGACGGTCACGATCACCGACAGGTCGCCGTCACCTTCCGGCAGACGGTTCCCCGCCGAGACCTGCGCCTTGGCGAAGGCCATCCCGAAGGAGTCGTCCACGCCCATTGCCTCGCCCGTCGAGCGCATTTCGGGACCGAGGAGTGTGTCCACATCGAAGCGGTTGAACGGGAACACCGCCTCCTTCACCGCGACCCCGTTCACCTCCGGCTCGGAAGGCACGTTCAGCTGCGCGAGCTCCTCACCGGCCATCAGGCGGGCCGCCAGCCGCGCCAGCGGCACGCCGGTGGCCTTGCCCACGAACGGCACCGTGCGCGACGCCCGCGGATTGACCTCCAGCACGTACACCTGTCCGTCCCTGACCGCATACTGGACATTCAGGAGTCCGACCACGCCCAGTTCCAGCGCAAAGCGCTTCGTCAGGCGCCGCATCTCGTCGAGCTCCGTGCGCCCGAGAAGATAGGGGGGCAGCACGCACGCCGAGTCCCCCGAGTGCACCCCCGCGTCCTCGATGTGCTGCATGATCCCGCCGATCACGACGTCGGTCCCGTCGGAAAGCGCGTCCACGTCGGCCTCGAACGCGTCCTCGAGGAAGCGGTCGATGAGCACGGGGTGGTCCGGCGACGCCTTGACCGCACGCGCGAAGTAGTCCTTGAGCGACGCCTCGTCGTAGACGATCTCCATCGCGCGTCCGCCGAGCACGTACGAGGGACGCACCAGCACCGGGAAGCCGATCTCCCTCGCGATCGCGAGGGCCTCGTCGACGCTCATCGCAGTCCCGTTCGCCGGGACCCGCGCCCCGATCCTGCGACACACCTCCTCGAACCGCCGCCGGTCCTCGGCCCGGTCGATCGCGTCCACCGAAGTCCCCAGAATCGGCACCCCCAGCTCCGCCAGCGGATACGCCAGGTTCAGCGGCGTCTGCCCGCCGAGCTGCACGATCACCCCCACCGGGCGCTCCCGTTCGACGATCTCGACCACGTCCTCCAGCGTCAGCGGCTCGAAATACAGCTTGTCGCTCACGTCGAAGTCGGTCGACACGGTCTCCGGGTTCGAGTTCACCATGATCGTCTCGAAGCCGGCCTCCTTCAGCGCCAGCACCGCCTGCACGCAGCAGTAGTCGAACTCGATCCCCTGCCCGATCCGGTTCGGCCCGCTCCCCAGGATGACGATCTTGCGCGCGTCGCTGGGATCGGATTCGTCCTCGGATTCATAGGAGGAGTAGTAGTAGGGCGTCGCCGCGGGGAACTCCCCCGCGCAGGTGTCGACGACGTTGTACGTGGGACGGATCCCCCATTCCCAGCGCTGCGAGCGTATGGCGGCCTCGTCCACCCCGCGCAGCGCCGCCAGCTGCGCGTCGGCGAACCCCTCGCGCTTCATGCGCCGGACCGAGGCCGCATCGAGGGACGGCAGGTCCGCGAACCAGCGTTCCAGTTCCAGGATCTCGGTTAACTGGTCCAGGAACCACGGGTCGATCCCGGTCGCGCGGTGCAGGCGCTCGATCGAGATTCCGGCCTCGAGCGCGCGCTTGAGCTGGTATTTCCGGAAGGTGGTGGGTCTGCGCACAGCGGCGAGCAGCGCCGCCGGGTCGTCCGAATCGAGTCCGTCGTCCGCAGGCG
>VYAQ01000184.1 GCA_009844885.1 Gemmatimonadota bacterium | reverse complement strand
GGACAGGGCTGGTACGCGCGAAACGGCTGGCTGGTCGAGGCTGCGTGGAGCCCGGCTCCGCGCCTCGGTTATCCCCACGTGGCGCACTTCGCGCCGGGGAGCGTTAGCTTCCCTCTCTCCCTGCGTCCCTGGGCGCCGGGAGACCGCATGAGAATGTCATACGGAATCAAGAAGGTGAAGAAGGTCCTCCTGGAAGCGCGTATCCCCGCCGACCGTCGCGACGGAGTCCCGGTCGTGGCGGATGCAGCCGGCACCGTGCGGTGGATTCCGGGCGTCGCGGAGCCGTACGCCACGGCTCCCGAGGCCGGCCGGAAGCCACCCACGTGCTGCGTGGAGGTACGCGTCGTCCGGGACACGCCCCACCTGGCCGATATCCGCAACCACGCCGACATCCCCAACCATGCCGACCGAGGAGGTCCGGTTTGAACGCCACCGCCCGCGCCCAGCTGGGTACGCAGGAACTGAAACGCGTTGTATTCCCCGAGCTCATGATTCGAAGACGTGTCCGGGAGATGGGCCGCGACATCGGCGCCTGGTACGAGCCGGGCGACGACATTCTCGTGCTCGGGCTGCTGAAGGGGTCCTTCGTGTTCGTAGCGGATCTGGTCCGCGAAATCCCGCGGCCGATTCAGGTGGATTTCATCCTGGCGTCCAGCTACGGCGAGGGACGCGTGAGCAGCGGCGAGGTAAGACTGGTGTACAACCCGCGAACCGACATCGCGGGGCGGCATGTCGTCCTCGTGGAGGACATCGTGGACAGCGGCACCACGATCAACCGGCTGGTACCGCTTCTGCTGGACCGGAAGCCCGCCAGCCTCGAGCTGTGCACGCTCCTCCACAAACGCTTGTCCCATCCGAAGAAGGAACCCCGCTGGGTCGGGTTCGACGCTCCAGAGGAGTTCCTGGTCGGCTACGGGTTGGATTTTGCGGAGAGTTTTAGGCACCTTCCCTATATCGGATCGATCTGAATAGCCCGGCAACTGATGCCCGACAACAATCCTCCACCGAACGAACCGCCCCGGAAGCTGAAGCGGGTTTCGCGGACCGCGTCATTCTGGGTGCTTCTCGCGCTGATGTCTGTCCTCGCGTTCCAGTTCATGCGGGGAGGCGAGCAGACGGCGGGTGAGATCAGCCAGTCGGAGTTTCAGCGTCAGCTCGCCAATAACAACATCCTCGAGGTGACTTTCTTCGGCGAGGCGGAAGTCCGCGGAGAGTTCAAGAACACGATCGTCCTCGATGAGGCCGACGTGGACGAATTCGTCGTGCGGATCGTGCCGGGCGTCGCTGCGACGATGATGGAAGAGCTCGCGGCGCAGGAAGTCGAGGTGCGGGCCCGCTCCCAGTCGCCCGGGTGGCTGCCGCTGATCGGCACCTTCCTGCCGTGGATGCTCATCATCGTCTTCTGGATCTGGATCCTCAGGGCGATGCAGAGCGGCGGCAACCGCGCGTTCCAGTTCGGCCGCTCCCGCGCCCGGCTCATCAGTCCCGACACTCCGCAGGTCACCTTCCAGGATGTGGCCGGGGCCGACGAGGCCAAGGAAGAGCTCGAGGAGATCATCGAGTTCCTCAAGGATCCGCCCAAGTTCTCGCGCCTGGGCGGCCGCCTTCCCAAGGGCGTGCTCCTGGTTGGCCCGCCAGGCACGGGCAAGACGCTGCTGGCGCGCGCGGTCGCCGGCGAAGCGGGCCGTCCCTTCTTCCAGATGTCGGGCTCCGACTTCGTCGAGATGTTCGTGGGTGTCGGCGCGTCCCGCGTACGAGACCTCTTCGAACAGGGAAAGGCCCACGCACCGTGCATCATCTTCGTCGACGAGATCGATGCCGTGGGCCGCCACCGGGGAGCGGGATTGGGGGGTGGCCACGACGAACGCGAGCAGACGCTCAACGCCCTGCTGGTGGAGATGGACGGCTTCGAGGCCAACGAGGGCGTGATCCTCCTGGCCGCGACAAACCGTCCGGACGTTCTCGATCCGGCGCTGCTGCGCCCCGGACGGTTCGACCGGCAGGTCGTGGTGGACCTCCCGGACGTGAAGGGAAGGGAGGGCATCCTCCGGGTCCACGCGAAGAAGCTGCCCCTCGAGGAGGACGTGGAGCTGTCCCTGGTCGCACGGGGCACGCCCGGCCTCAGCGGCGCGGATCTGTCGAACATCTGCAACGAGGCCGCGCTGTTCGCGGCGCGCAGGGACGTCGAAAGAGTGGCCATGGAGGACTTCGAGCAGGCCAAGGACAAGGTCATGCTCGGCACCGAGAGGCGCAGCATGGTCCTGACCGACGCAGAGAGGCGTCTGACCGCGTATCACGAGGCGGGGCACGTCGTGATCGGAGTCAAGATCCCCGGCCTCGATCCGGTCCACAAGGTCACGATCGTGCCGAGGGGCCGGGCGCTGGGGCTGACCGCCTCGCTGCCCGAGGAGGACCGGCATTCCCACACCCTGGATTGGATGAACGGCCAGCTGGCGATGCTGTTCGGGGGCCGGGTGGCCGAGGAGCTGGCCTTTGGCCCGGAAAAGGTGACCACTGGCGCAGGGAACGACATCGAACGGGCCACGAGCATGGCCCGCCGCATGGTTACCCGGTTCGGGATGTCGGACCGGATCGGTTTGATGGCCGTTGGAGACTCGGATCAGGAAGTGTTCCTGGGCCGCGAGCTTGTCCAGCGCCGCGAGGTTTCGGATCACACCGCGCAGCAGGTGGACGAAGAGGTGAAGCGGCTTCTGGACGCGGCCCACGCCAGGGCCCGCGAGGTCATCGAAGCCAACCGTGCGCTCCTCGACAAGCTCGCGGAAGCTTTGCTCGAGCGGGAGACTCTGGACGGCGACGAGATCCAGCGTCTGGTGGATGGCAAGGAGTTGGCCCCGCTGACCGATGACTTCGAGGCCGAACCGGCCCAGCCCGAGTTGCCGGGCGCGGAAACGAAATCGGTAACGAAGCCGAAGACGGGACTGGTGGGGCCGGAACCGCTGCCCTCGCCCGGTTAGTCGGGCCCCCTGCGGCCTCTGTCGTCGCGCCGCCCGCGGTCGCCCCCCGGCGCCTTGCGCTAGACGGGGTCCAGGACGGTCGACGGACCCAGCGGGGCGGTGGCCGACCTCGGCAGCGACAGCTCCAGGATGTCGCGGAGCCGGTCGCTGTCGACGCCCACGTCGAGGCGGCCCCGGATCGCGACCGAGATGCGGGAGTTCTCCTCGCTGATGACGATCACGATCGCGTCGGTTTCCTCGCTGAGCCCGATGGCGGCCCGGTGACGCGTCCCCATCGACTTGTCGGCGACCGGATTCTGCGTGAGAGGCAGGATGGCGGCGGCGGCCTGAATGGTGTCGCCGACGATGATCACCGCGCCGTCGTGCAGCGGTGAACTCGGCGCGAAGATGGTGCCGAGGAGCTCGGGCGAGACGATCGCGCCGACGCGCTTTCCCGTTCGCGCGTACTCGCGCAGCCCCGTTTCGCGCTGCACGGCCAGAATCGCGCCTACCCCCGAGCGGGCCAGTTGTTCTGCGCTTTCCACCAGGTGGTCCACGATGCGCTCCTTGCGGCCGGCGCTCAGCACGTTCACCAGACGGCTCTGGCCAAGCCGGGCGAGGGCGGCGCGCATCTCCGGCTGAAAGACCACCAGCGCCGCGATCGCACCGTACTGGAGGAGCGCCTCGATAAGGCGGCGAATCAGCGAGAAGTCCAGGATGACGGCCAACAGATAGAGCCCCGCCAGCAGCAGGACACCCAGGAGCATCTGCATCGCGCGGGTCTGCCGCAGGAGCAGGAGGAGCCGGTAGACCAGCAGGAAGACGATGAGGATTTCGACGAGGTCGTTCCACCCCGGCCGAAGAAACTGCAGCTGCTGGAAGAAGCCGTTCATGACCCGTCAACGATAACGAATACGGGAAGCGGACGTGGCCGGGCCCGCGCCTCGCGAAAGCGGTCCGCCACGCCTCGCCCTGCGTGCCCCGCCGGTGATCGGGACTTCGTTGACGTCGTGGGTCCGGCATCCTACATTCCCGCCGGTAACTCAGTCCACTTGCGAACACTGCTGACCAGGGAGTCCAGCGTTGGGCGAAAGCTACGGTCTACTCACACTTTTCGCGGACGGCGGCCTGATGATGTACCCGCTCGTCCTTTGCTCACTCATCGGTCTCGGGGTCATCATCGCGAAGTTCTGGACCTTGATGGTGGCCCATCGGAAGACGGTTGCGGTGATCGAACAGGTTGAAGAGGCGGCCATGTCCGGGCGGCTCGACGAGGCGGCCGAGGTCGCTGCGACCACTCCGGGCCCCGCGGCGGCCATTCTGTTGGCGGGGCTCCGCCGGATCCGCAACCTCACGCTCAACAAGGGCGAACTCGAGCAGGTAATCTCCACGACCGGGGCGATCGAGCTGAGCTTCCTGGAGCGCGGCCTGGTGATTCTGGCCACGATCGCCAACGTCGCGCCGCTGATGGGTTTCCTGGGCACGGTAGCCGGCATGATCGTCGCCTTCGAATCGATCGCTTCCGCCGGCGACGTCAACCCGGCGCTGGTCGCCGGGGGCATCAAGGTCGCGCTGCTGACCACCGCGGCGGGGCTCACTATCGCGATCCCCGTCAATATCGGCTACAATTACTTCGTCGCGCGGATCGACACCCTGATCGTGGACATGGAGCAGAGCACGCAGAAGATCCTCAACATCGCGTGGGATCTGGAAAAGGAAGGGAAGCTTCAGGTTCTTTCCTAGAGCGTTTTGGCAGGCGCGGACGGCGCCCCATCCGGGCGCGGAACTCCGCGGCCTTTTGGCGGTAGAAGACAAACAGGGAACTTGGACAACCACACGGGAGAAAACCCCATGGCGGTTCTCGGCAACAAGAAATCCAAGGTCTCCGACGAGATCCCTTCCTCGTCGATGGCCGACATCGCGTTTCTCCTGCTCATCTTCTTCCTGGTCACTACGACCTTCCCGAAGGACAAGGGGCTCGCAATCCTCCTCCCCGAGAGCGAGTCCGAGGTCGAGGTCAGCCAGAAGAACATCCTTCACATCATCGTTACGCCCACGGGGGCGGTGAACATCCGTCGGGGCGAGAGCCAGCAGGAGCAGACGGTTCGTCCCGACGATGTGGAGTCCATCTGGCGGCAGGATGTGGCGCAGAACGAGAATCTGATCGCCGCGGTAAAGACGGATCCGAACGCTCCGTACCGCTTCATGATCGATGTGCTCGACGCCCTGCAGAGCGCGGGCGCCGAGCGTATCTCCCTCCAACTTCTGGAGTAGAGCGCAATGGGACTCAAAGGCGGTGGACTGGAGCGCAAGCAAAAGGCGTCGCAGGAAATCCCGTCGTCCTCCATGGCCGACATCGCGTTCCTGCTGCTGATCTTCTTCATGGTGTCGACGGTCTTCCAGAAGGACCGCAACCGGCAGATCGACTGGGCGGCCGCGGAAGCCACGGAAAAGATCGACCAGAAGCAGAAGAACATTCTCAATATCTGGGTCGAATCCAACGGTGACATCTACATCAACGATGTGTTCCGTCCGATGGATGAAGTCCGCGTTCTGGTGGCGCCGATGTACCGCGACAACCGCGAACTGGTGATTTCGGTGCGGTCGGATCGCGGTGTTCCGTACCGATTCATCGACCAGTTGCAGCAGGAGCTGGTCGCAGCGGGCATAGTCCGGGTCGTATTTGCGACCGAGCTTGAACAGAGCATGACGAGGGAGAGACGATGAGCGAGCAAGCAATCACGGAATCGGCCGTTCAGGACAGCGCCAACGATCTATTCAAGAAGTCGTTTTCGTCCTGGTTCTGGGGCTCGATGACCACGGCGACGGTGCTCCATTTTGCCATATTTGCCCTCTGGCCGCAGATGACGCCCGAGGACGTCAGCCTGTCGATGGACGAAATCGAAGCCATCGAGCTTCCGCCCGAGATCGAGATCCCTCCGCCGCCCGAGGCCATTGCCCGGCCCGCGACGCCGGTGGTCGCGACCGCCGAGATCGAGACCGACATCACCATTGCGCCGACGACGTTCGAGTCGGTCTCGGTCGAGGATCTGCCGCCGCCGCCCGACGATGTGGAGACCGATATCTCCGCTGCGCCCGTCTTTACCCCGTATACGGTGAAGCCGGACTACACCAATGGCGCCGAGGTCATGCGCGCCCTGGAGCGCGAATACCCGCCGCTGCTGCGTGACGCGGGAATCGGAGGCACGACCCTGGTCTGGTTCTTCATCGACGAGCAGGGGATCGTGCGCAACCAGCAGGTGCAGGAATCGTCGGGGCACACCGCGCTGGACGATGCGGCTTTGCGTGTGGCCCCGGTGTTCAAGTTCACCCCGGCCCTCAACCGCGATAAGGCGGTGCCGGTCTGGGTGCAGTTGCCGATTACCTTCACGACCAAGTAGCGCCAACGGCTGACCGCGAAGCGGGAACGCCCCGCCGGCCGAGCGGCCGGCGGGGCGTTCCCTTGTCGTGGACTCCCGCGCCGGCCGGGCTCCGGCGCGGGCGCCCCCGCGACACACCTTGGAAACGGGACGAGAATGGTAAACAAGGATGTTTACTATCGCGGCATCCGGGCGCGGCTGCCGCGCGTGCTCGATCGGATCGCGGCCGCGGCTGAGCGCAGCGGCCGCGATCCTGCCGGGGTGAGGATCGTCGCGGTCACCAAGGGGCACGCCGCGTGCGCGGTGGAGGCGGTCGTCGAGGCGGGGCTGCGGGACATCGGCGAGAACCGCGTGGACGAGCTCCGGCGCAAGCGTGCCGTGCTGAACGATCTCGCCGTCAACTGGCACATGATCGGGCACGTGCAGCGCCGCAAGGCGGGCCCCGCGGCCCGACTTGCGGGGCTCGTTCACAGCGTGGATTCGCTGCGCCTCGCCGAGAAGCTGTCGCGTCTCGGCGAGGCCGAGGGGCGGCGCGTGCCCGTGCTCGTCCAGCTCAACGTGTCCGGCGAAGCCACCAAGGGGGGCTTCCCGGAGGCGGAAGCGCTGGACGGGGTCGGGGCGGTGGCCGCGCTGAGGGGGCTGCGCGTCCTGGGCCTCATGACGATGGCGCCGTTCGTGGCCGACGAAGCCGTGCTGAGGTCCACCTTCCGTAAGACGCGCCAGGTGATGGAGGCAGCCGCAGGCACCCCGGGAGTGGAGGGGTGCGAACTCTCCATGGGCATGTCCAACGACTACGAAATCGCGGTGGAGGAGGGGAGCACGATGGTGAGGCTCGGTACGACGCTGCTGGGAGCGCGTCCCGGGTAGGTCCGCCGAGCGTCCCGGGTGAGTCCGCCGCCCGCCCCACCGGCGCGTTGGCGACCCGGCTCGACGGAACGTTTCCCTCCCGGGAGCGGTAGCACTACCAAGGTGTCGACAACTGCCGCACAGGGAGCGAAAGACGATGAACGAGCCAATCACCCGACAGGAGCCGATCCGGACCGAGAGTGCGAACGGCCGCTTCAAGAATTCGTTCTCGTCCTGGTTCTGGAGCTCGATGATCGGTGCCACCATGGTTCACTTCGGGTTCTTTGCCTATCTGGAATTCGCGGAGCCGCCGGACCTGAGCCTGAACGGCGAACCGCCCGAGGTGATCAACCTGCCGCCGGACGTTGTGCTGCCCCCTGCGCCCGAGGCCATCGCCAGACCCGCGATCCCGGTGATCGCCCCCACGGACATCGAGACCGACATCACCATAGACCCGACCACCTTCACGTCCCTCTCCGTCGATGACCTGCCCGAGCCGCCCGGTGAGGTGGAGCTGGACGTCTCCGCGGCGCCGGTGTTCGTCCCCCATACGGTCAAGCCCGCCTACACGAACGCCGCCGAAGTGATGCGCGCGCTGGAACGCGAATATCCGCCGCTGCTGCGCGACGCCGGGATCGGCGGCACCGTCCAGGTGGCGTTTTTCATCGACGAAAACGGTGTGGTACGGAACCAGGTGGTGGAGGTGACCTCCGGGCACAAGGCGCTCGACGACGCCGCGCTGCGCGTGGCACCCGTCTTCCGGTTCACGCCGGCGCTCAACCGGGACAAGGCGGTTGCCGTCTGGATATCGCTTCCGATTACCTTCAGAACCAACTAGCGCGCTCGGTCGCCCTGCACGCGGGAACGCCCCGCCGGCCCGAGTGGCTGGCGGGGCGTTCCCTTGTTGGGGCAACCGCCCGCTCGACATCATGGTGCGCCTGGGATCAGGCTGCCGGGAGAAAACGACCGAAATGACGCCAAGCGAGATGACGCGTCTTCACGAGGCGGCGCAGGCGGTTCGCGCCCTCGGAGGACCGCTGCCCCGGGTGGGCATCGTCCTGGGGACCGGCCTGGGCGGCCTGGCCGGCGCCATCGACGTGCAGGCTTCGGTCGCGTACGCGGACCTGCCCCACTTCCCCGTCTCCACGGTCGAGAGCCACGAGGGCAGGCTGCTCCTCGGCACGCTCGAGGGCGTCCCCGTCGTGGCCATGCAGGGCCGGTTTCATCGCTACGAGGGGTATTCGCTCAAGCAGATCGTCTTTCCGATCCGCGTAATGAAGCTGCTCGGCGCGGACACGCTGATTCTCTCGGCGGCGTGCGGCGGAATGAACCCCCTGTGGGGACCCGGTGACCTGATGGTGCTGGACGACATCATCAACCTCATGGGGTCCAGCCCCCTTGTCGGCCCCAATCTGGATGAACTCGGGCCGCGCTTTCCCGACATGTCGGCACCCTTCGATGCCGGGCTGCAGGAGGTGGCCCTCGGGGTGGCCATGGCTGCCGCAGTGCCGCTGCGCCGCGGCGTGTATGTCGCGGTGGTGGGCCCGCAGCTCGAGACGCGGGCGGAGTACCGCATGCTCCGGGCCATGGGCGCGGACGTGGTGGGCATGTCCACCGTGCCCGAAGTGATCGCGGCGCGCCACATGGACATGCGCGTGCTCGCCTTCTCGATCATCACGGACCAGTGCCTTCCGGACGCGCTGGAAGAGGCCGACGTGCCGACGATCATCGCCACCGCGCAAGCGGCCGAACCGAAGCTGACCACCCTGGTGACCGGCGTGCTGCGGGAGATCGGCGCGGGGGACAGCCCGTGACCGCTCCGATGCGCTACCCCGCCGTGCCACGTTCGCGTGTTGTGCTCGAGGAAGCCGTTCTCGACACCTGGCGCGAGGAGGACACCTTCCAGCGCACCCTCGACGCCACCCGCGACGGGGAGCCGTTCGTGTTTTTCGAGGGTCCGCCCACCGCGAACGGCCGCCCGGGTCTGCACCACATCATCAGCCGCGCCATCAAGGACCTGGTGTGCCGCTACCAGACCATGCTGGGGAAACATGTGACGCGCATCGCGGGGTGGGACACGCACGGTCTGCCCGTCGAGATCGAGGCGCAGAAGCAGCTCGGGATCGAGGACAAGCGCGAGATCGAGGAGCGCGGGATCGCCTGGTTCAACGAGCGCTGCCGCGAGTCGGTGTTCACCTACAAGGACGAATGGGAGCGTTTCTCGGAGCGGATCGGGTACTGGCTGGACTACTCGCGGCCGTACGTGACGTTCGACGCGGAATACGTGGAAACCGGGTGGTGGCTGCTCAAGCAGATGGCGAACCGGGGGCTCCTGTACCAGGGCCACAAGGTTGTGCCATGGTGCCCCTCCGACCAGACCGTGCTCTCCTCGCACGAACTCTCGCTCGGATACCGCGACGTGAAGGATCCGTCGCTCTGGGTCACCCTCGAACTCCTCGACGGATCCGGACGCCACCTGCTCGTGTGGACCACGACCCCGTGGACGCTCGTGTCCAACGCGGCGCTGGCCGTGAATCCCGCAATCGAGTACGTCGAGGTCGCGCACGACGGCAGGCGTCTCATTCTGGCGCGAAGCCGGGCGGAGGCGCTCTTCGGCAGCGAGCACATCGGCGGGACGGTGGACGCGGCCGAGCTGATCGGCGCGCGCTATCGGCGCCCGTTCGAACTCATTGCGGCCGACACGGTGCGGGGGAAGGCCTGGGAGATCGTGCCCGGCGACTTCGTGTCCGACGAGGAGGGGTCCGGGATCGTACACATGGCGCCCGCGTACGGTGCCGACGACTATCAGGCGGGGAAGGACTTCGGCCTGGCCGTTCTCGAACCCGTGCAGCCCGACGGGACCTTCGCCGCCGACCTTCCGCTCGTCGGGGGCGTGTTTTTCAAGGATGCCGACGAGCTGCTCCTGGCGGACCTGAAGGCACGCGGGCTGGTCTTCCGGTCGACGCGCGAGACCCATTCCTACCCGCACTGCTGGCGCTGCGACACGCCGCTGGTGTACATGGCCCGGCACAGCTGGTTCGCCCGCACCTCGTCGCTCAGGGACGACCTGCTGGAGAACAACGCGCGGGTGTCGTGGCATCCGCCCGAGGTCGGAGAGGGGCGTTTCGGCGAGTGGCTGAAGGGCAACGTCGACTGGGCGCTGTCCCGGGACCGCTACTGGGGGACGCCGCTGCCGGTGTGGGTGTCGGAGGACGACCCCGAGCGGATCGAGTGGATCGGGAGCTTTGCGGAACTCGCGGAAAAGGCCGGCGAGCTGCCGGAGGACTTCGATCCGCACAGGCCGTTCATCGACGAGATCACGTGGACGTGTCCCGAGACCGGGGCCACCATGCGCCGCGTTCCCGAGGTCGTCGACGTGTGGTTCGACTCGGGGGCCATGCCGTGGGCCCAGTGGCACTATCCTTTCGAGAACCGGGAGCTGTACGAGCGGCACTTCCCGGCCGACTTCATCTGCGAGGCGGTGGACCAGACGCGCGGCTGGTTCTATTCGCTGCACGCGATCTCGACGATGCTCGGGCTGGGCCCCGCCTTTCGCAACGTGATCGTCAACGACCTCATCCTGGACGCCGAGGGGCGGAAGATGTCCAAGTCCAGGGGGAACGTGGTGGACCCCTGGGACGCGGTTGCCGATCACGGGGCCGACGGGGTGCGCTGGTACATGGTGACCGTGAGCAACCCCTGGCTGCCGACCCGCTTCGACCCGGAGGGCGTGAAGGAATCGGCGGCGCGGTTCTTCGACACGCTGCTCAACACGTACCGCTTCTTCGCGCTCTATGCGAACGTCGAGGATTGGGCGCCGCGGGCGGACGCTCGCGGTGCGGGCTCGAAGGCGGCAGCTGCGGGCGCGAACGCGGCGCCGGATGTGGCGGGCCGTCCGCCGCTGGACCGCTGGCTGCTGTCGCGCCTCCATGGCCTGGTGGCGGTCGTGCGATCCGAGATCGACGGCTACAACCCTACGCGCGCCTATCGCGCGGTTGCTGCGTTCGTGGACGGGGAGCTGTCGAACTGGTACGTGCGTCGGGCCCGCCCCCGCTTCTGGGGGAACACCGACGCGGCGGACTCGGCGGCGGCCTTCGCGACGCTGCATGAGGCGCTTCGCACGGTCGCGCTCCTGATCGCGCCGATCACGCCGTTCGTCTCCGACTGGCTCCACCGGGCACTGACCGGTCGGTCGAGTCACACCGAGCGGTTCCCCGAGGCCGACCCCGCGATGATCGACGAGGTGCTGGAAGCTCAAATGGCGGACGTCCGCAGCCTCAGCACGCTTGCCCGGTCGGCGCGGGAACGGGTGAGAATCCGGGTGCGGCAGCCGTTGGACCGCCTGCTGGCGGTTGTGCCGGGGGCGCCGCCCGCGGACGAGGTGCTCGCGCTCCTGGTCGACGAGATCAACGTCAGGAAGGTTGAATTCACGGCCTCGTCGGAGGGGCTGATGACCCTCGTCGCGCGGCCCGTGTTTCGCGCGCTCGGCCGTCGCTTCGGCAAGCTCACCCAGGAAGCCGCGCGGAAGATTCGGGAGCTCGGCGCTGAAGAGCTGGGCGCGGTGCGCGCGGGCGGGACGGTGCGCCTCGAGGTGGACGGGGAGGCGCACCGGGTCGGCGGCGACGAGATCGAAGTCCTGGAGGAGGCGCGCGGGGGGTGGATCGTGCGGTCGGAAGGACGCTACACGGTGGCGCTCGACCCCGTCCTGACCGACGAACTCCGCCGCGAAGGCCTCGCGCGCGAGTTGGTGAACCGCGTGCAGCGGCTGAGGCGGGAGTCGGGACTCGACATCACCGACCGGATTCGACTGGCGGTGGAGGGCACCAGTGCGGTATGCGAGGCCGTGCGGGAGCATGAGGCGGTGATCGCGCGGGAAACCCTGGCGGTGGCTGTGCGCGTCGGGCGGGGCATGGACGGCGATTTCGAATTCCGGAGCGAGGCGGTCCTGGACGGGGAGGCGGCCGAACTCGGGCTTTCACGCCACTCGTGAGTCGGGAGTCAGGCGCGGGTCCTGCGGCCGGGGGGGCCGGAACTCACAGGTGGCGGGCAGGCGCCGGGGCGACGGGGCGGCTGGACCGCTATCTGGCCGCCAGGCTCGATTTGTCTCGCAGTCGAATCCAGGCGCTGTTGGAAGAGGGACACGTGCGGGTGGACGGTGCCCGCCCGAAGAAGTCGGACGCGATCGGCCCGGGTCAACTGGTGGAAGTCGAGGTGCCCGAGCCGGTGCCGCTGGACGCGGCGGCCGAGGACATCCCGCTCGAGATCGTCTTTCAGGACGTCGATCTCGTCGTCGTGGACAAGCAGCCGGGGCTCGTTGTGCATCCCGCTCCCGGACACCCGGACGGAACGCTGGTCAACGCACTTCTCCACCACGTCGGGGACCTGTCGGGAATTGGGGGGAAGCTGCGGCCGGGGATCGTGCACCGTCTCGACATGGATACGTCCGGGCTGATGGTGGTGGCCAAGACCGACCGAGCGCACCAGGGGCTCGCGGCCGCGCTCAAGGCGCGGGCGGTGAGGCGCACCTACCTGGCCGCCGTCTGGGGCACCCTGAAGAGCTCTCCCACGGTTGTCGACCGGCCGATCGGGCGACATCCGAGGCACCGTCTGCGCATGGCGGTGGTTCCGGAAGGCCGGCCGGCGCGGACGCGATTCCGGCACCTGGAGGCCTGGCCCGGGGCGAGCATGTGCGAAGTCGCACTCGAGACCGGGCGGACGCACCAGATCCGTGTACACGCGGCGTCGATCGGACACCCGGTCGTGGGCGATGCCCTCTACGGCGCCGGTCGGGAGCGCGGGGTCGCGGGGCAGCAGCGCCCATGGGCGGCGGCGTTGGCAAAGCGCACGCCACGACAGTTTCTGCACGCGCACAGGCTGGAGTTTCGTCACCCGGATTCCGGTGAGCGCCTGACTTTCAAGTCGGACTTGCCCGACGATCTCGCCGCGGTGAGGGAATGGGCCGTATCGCAAGGTGGGAGGCCGGCGTCGTGAGGGTCCGGGTCGTGCTGGCACTGCTGGCCGCGCTGGCCGGAACGGGGTCCGCGCACCGGACGACGAATCAGCAGGACGACGGGTGGCGGGCTCTCGCCGGTGCGTCCCTGACGGCGCGCTACCAGGGGGTGGATTCGTTGAGGGCTGCCCGGGCACTGGTGACGCTCGACGCGGTGGGACGGCTGCCGGGCCTGCGCGAGACGGGCATGCGCGCCGTGCTGACGGTCGCTCCGACCCGCGAGGTGATGGACTCGCTGGTGGGGGGGAGGGTCCCGGAGTGGGCGGGTGCGGTGGCGATCCCCGAGCGCATGGAGATGATCATTCCGGGTGGGCGGTTCTGGCCGGCTTCTCCGCTGGAAGAAGCGCGGATCCTTCGCCACGAGTGGGCGCACCTGGCCCTCGCTTACGAGATGGGCAATCTGCGCATCCCGCGCTGGTTCAACGAGGGATACGCGGAATGGACGGCGGGAGCGTGGCTCGACGGCGGCGCGAGAAGGCTGGGCATGGCGCTCGCCTTTGGGGACGGGCCCCCACTGGACTCGCTCACGCTCGCATGGCCCCGCGAGCGCGTTCACGCAGAACTGGCCTACCTGCTCTCGGCGTCCGTGATCCAGTACCTGGTGGAATCCAGCGGGACACGCGGTCTCGAGACCTTCCTTGCCGAATGGAAGCGGCGGCGCTCATACGACGCGGCGCTCAGAGGCGTGTATGGTGCGACACCCGCCCAACTCGAATCCGACTGGCGGAGATGGGTAAAGAGACGGTACGGCTGGCTGATCGTGCTGTCGGATTCCGCGTTGTTCTGGGCGGTGCTTGCCGCGGCTCTCACCGCGATGTTCCTCGTCCGCAGACGGTATCGCCGAGAGCAGATGGCCCGGCTGAGGGCAGGCGAGCCGCCGGACACGCCCCCGTTCTGGGTCATGCCCGACGACGCGACCGAAGCGTCTCGCGCGGAATCGCCGGTTGACCCGCGCGGACCGTCTCGGTAGCCTCCGAACATGGCTCGAAGAAGAAAGACGGCCGCGGCCGAAGCGTCCCTTCGGTTCTCGAAGGCCAACCTGTGGTTTGCGTTGGCGGGACTCGCCACGGTCGCCGCGGGATACTATGTGCTGAGCCTGGGGTCGATCACTCTGGCCCCCGTCCTTCTTGTGGTCGGCTACGTCGTACTTCTGCCTCTGGCGATCATTCGCTGAACTCGGAGGCGGGAGCGTCGTGGCCGCCAGCGGTCAAGCCCGAAGGAGCATCGTGATGTCTTGCCGTCTCATCGTTGGCACGGTGCTGCTGGTCCTGGCAGCGTCCGCCGCCCCGCCCCGCGTCGTGGCTCAGCAGTCCGCGTGGCGCTGCCCCGATCCCGCCTCCCTGATCGGGGACCTTCGCGGTTCCCTCGCACACGTACGGTACCTCGCGGACGACCTGCTGGAAGGTCGCGCCGTGGGCACGCGCGGCGAGCGGTGCGCGGGCGAGTACATCGCGGCGCAGTTTCGTGCGCTCGGTCTTCGGCCCGCCGGAGACGGGGGCACGTGGTTCCAGGCCTGGATGGTCCGCACCGGGAGCGCGGCGGGGGCCGGGAACGCCTTCGCGCTGGCCGGCGCCGACGGCACCCCGTTCGCGCTGGGAGAAGACTGGATCCCCTATGGATTTTCCGCGTCCACCCGCGTCCGGGCCGAGCTCATGGACGCGCCCGGGGAAACCGCTGAGCTGGGCGCCGGCGCGGCGCACGGCCAGCTCGAGGGCCGCGCCCTGGTGATCGAGGGCGCGGCGCCCCATCCCCACGCGGCCGCCCCCGACGCCCACCGGGTGGGTTCGAGCGCGGCGGCCATGGGAGCGGCCGCGCTGATCGTGCTGCTGGACGGCTCCAGGCCGCTCCCGTCCCTGGCAGCCGAACGGCGCGCCCCCCTCGCCATCCCCGTGATCGCCGTGCGAGGAGCCGCTGCCGACCGGGTCCGTGCGGCCGCCGCCTCGGGCTCGCCGGCGAACCTCGTCACGGTGGTCGAGCCGGTCAGGCGCGAGGCGCGCAACGTCGCGGCCCTGCTTCCCGGCACGGATCCGCACGGTGGCCAGACCCTCGTCATCGGCGCCCACTACGACCACCTCGGGTTCGGCGGCGCGGGCTCGCTCTCGCCCAACGCCGTCGGCGAAGTGCACAACGGCGCCGACGACAACGCGTCGGGGACCGCCGTGCTCATCGAAGCCGCTCGGGACCTCGCCAAGGGTCCCCGACTGGCGCAGAACGTCCTGTTCATCGCCTTTACGGGCGAGGAACGCGGCCTGTGGGGTTCGGCGCACTACATGGAAGCGCCGCTGCTCCCGCTGGACGGCACGATCGCCATGCTCAACCTCGACATGGTGGGCCGGGTCAAGGACGACCTGCTCACCGTATTCGGCACGGGGACGGCGGAGGAGTGGACGGGCGTCCTCGACCGCGCGAACGCGGCGACCCCATCCCCCCTCGACCTGCGCTACAACAGCGACGGCTTCGGCGGATCGGATCACAGTTCATTCTATGCGCGGGGGATCCCCGTCCTCCACTTCTTCTCCAACACCCACCCCGAGTACCACCGCGTCGAGGACGACTGGGAGCTGGTCAACCCCGAGGGGATGAGCCGGGTGACCGATCTCCTGGTTTCCGTGGTCCGGGAGGTGCTCCCGACCGCGGGCCTGGCTTCGCTGACGCCCGTGGAGGGCGCCGGCAACCCGCGGGGCGTGGCGGGGCCCACGGACGGCAGCCCGGCACGGAGCGGGTTTCGGGTCCGCCTTGGGACGATCCCCGACTATTCCCGCGAATCGGGCGGAATGGGCATCACGGGCGTCCGCGAGGGCAGCCCGGCCGCGCAGGCGGGCATCAAGGGCGGCGACATCATCGTGAAATTCGGCGACCACGACATCGAGGACGTGTACGGCTACATGTACGCGCTGAGCGAGCACGAGCCGGGCGACGAGGTGGAAATCACGGTTCTGCGCGACGGCGAACGGATGGTCTTCACGGTGGTCCTGGCGGCCGGCGGCGGCTAGGCAGCCCGCGGACAGAATCGCCCGGCATTCGAACGGCGAACCTGTCTCCGACGACCCCGGCGCCAGACCCCGTACGACGTTGCCGCCGGTGACCTTGCGGAACCGGCCCCCGTGCGGCAGTATCCAGATACAGATACTGCGACCAGGAGGTTGTTCTCACCGGTCCGACGAGACCCGTCCCTGTCCTGGTACTGGCGGTCGTACTGGGACTTAGCCTCCCCTCAGGGACCGATTCTGCGCGGCATGCGTCGGAGTCGTTCCGGCCGGGGCAGGCCGCCGTATTGCCTGCCTCCGCCGCTCCCGCCGTCCCAGCCTCGGACATCGTGCAGCAGTACTGCGTTCGCTGCCACAACGAACGGCGACTGCTCGGCAACATGTCGCTCGAGGACTTCGACTCGGCGAACCCGGTTGCCGATGCGCCGCTCGCTGAGAAGATGATCCGCAAGCTGCGGGCCGGCATGATGCCGCCGCCCGGGGTCCGCCGCCCGCCAGAAGAGGAGATCACGGCCTTCGTCACCGGTCTCGAGGAAGAGCTCGACGCCGCTGCCGAGCGCAATCCGAACCCTGGCAACCGGACCTTCCAGCGCCTCAACCGGGCGGAGTACGCGGCGGCGATCCACGACCTGCTCGGAATCGGGATCGATGCGTCGGCCTACCTTCCGAACGAGACCGTCAGCGCCGGGTTCGACAACATCGCCGACGTGCAGAATCTGTCGGCCACCCTGCTCGAGTCGTACCTGACGGCCGCGAGCGAGGTGAGCCGGCTGGCCCTGGGCGACGCCAACGCGACCCCCGCCGAGGCCACGTACGAGGTTTCGCGGTACGCCGAGCAGCGCGAACACGTGCCCGGCACGCCGTACGGGACCCGCGGCGGGATCTCCGTCGTTCACAACTTCGTTGCCGATGGCGAGTACTTCTTTCGGCTCGCCTTTCAGCACGAGTCGACCGGCAACTTCTTCGGCCAGACTGCGCCGTTCGACGAAGAGGTCGAGGTGTCGATCGACGGGGTCCGCGTGGCGCTCATCCCCCTGGACCGGTGGATGCACCGCCAGGATCCGGGCGGGGTCGAGGTCGTGACCGATCCGATCCGGGTGACGGCGGGCCCACACCGCGTTTCTGCCGCCTTCATCAAGGTGACCGAGGGGCCGGTCGAGGACCTGACCTCGCCGCACGAGTGGTCGCTTGCCGACAAGAAGATCGGGTACTCGTACGGGATCACGGGTGTGCCGCACCTGCGGGATCTCACGATCGGCGGGCCGTACAACATCACCGGCGTGACGCGTACGCCCGCGTGGGAGAGGGTGATGACCTGCCGTCCGGCCAGCGCTGCCGACGAGCCGGATTGCGCGCGCCGGATCATCGGTGAACTGGGGACACGCGCCTTCCGCCGTCCCGTCCACGACGCCGAGGTCGATGGGCTCATGGGCCTGTTCGAGGAGGGCGCGGCCGAGGGCGGTTTCGACATCGGAGTAAGGACCGCGCTCCAGGGAATCCTCGCCAGCCCCGACTTCGTCTTCCGTTTTGAAGAGCCTTCTCCGGACGCCGAGGCCCCGGGCGGAATGCGCCCCATCAGCGATATCGCGCTGGCATCGCGACTGTCGTTCTTCCTGTGGGGACATCTTCCCGACGCGGCACTCGTCGATGCGGCAACGGAGGGGCGGCTGTCCGATCCCGACGCGCTTGCGGCCGAAGTGGAGCGCATGCTGGCCGACCCCCGTGCCGAAGCGCTGGGCACGCGTTTCGCGGCGCAGTGGCTGCGGCTCCAGGACCTCGACAAGGTCCACCCCGACGCACTGCGCTATCCGGACTTCTACGACCAGCTCAAGCGCGACATGCGCCGCGAGACCGTGACCTTCTTCAACGCCCTGGTCCGCGAGGGAGGCACGCTGCAGGACTTCCTGACCGCGGATCACTCGTACATGAACGAGAGGCTGGCCAGGCACTACGGTATTCCCGGGGTTGCCGGCGAGCACTTCCGTCCGGTGCAGTACACGGATGACGCCAGGCGCGGCATTCTGGGCCACGGCAGTATCCTCACCCTGACTTCCCACGCCAATCGCACCTCACCCGTGCTGCGGGGGAAGTGGGTGATGGAAGTGTTGCTGGGCACGCCTCCGCCCCCGCCTCCGCCCGACGTCCCGGAACTCGACGCGACCGCCGAGGCCAGTGACGGCCGCTTCCTCACGGTGCGCGAGCGTCTCGAGCAGCATGCGGCCAATCCGACCTGCAATTCCTGCCACCGGTTCATTGACCCGATCGGGATCGCGCTCGAGAACTTCGACGTAACCGGGACCTGGCGCATCCGCGACACCGGTACGCCGGTCGAGACGCTGGGCGAGCTTTACGACGGCACCCCGCTGCACGGACCCGCGGACCTGCGCTCGGCGCTGCTGAGGCGTCCCGAGTCGCTGGTGCGGACGTTCACCGAGAACCTCATGGCCTACGCTCTCGGGCGGAGGATCGAGTACTACGACATGCCCGCGGTGCGCCAGGTGGCGAGGGCCGTGGGTGAAGACGACTACCGGCTTTCGGCGTTCGTGAAGGAGGTGGTGCTGAGCGACCCCTTCCGCATGTCGAGGCCGGATATTCTGGTGGAGGAGCCGGCGGGTCACGGGACGCACGACTGACGGCGACCAATCCGATAGGAACGGAGCGATCATGCAATACATCACAGGCACGGCGATCCCCCGCAGGACATTTCTCAAGGGGGTTGGCGCTTCGGTTTCTCTGCCCTTCCTCGACGCGATGGTCCCGGCCGGCCGGGGCTGGAGCACGGCGGCCGAGGGCCCGACGCGGCTCGTAGCGATCGAGATGGTGCACGGCGCCGCGGGCAGCAACGCGTGGGGCCGGAGCCAGAACTACTGGTCGCCCTCGCAGACCGGACGCGACTTCGACCTGAGCCCGAGTGCGCTCAGCCCGCTCGAGCCGTTCCGTAACTACCTGACGATCATCAGTGATACGGACATCGAGCCTGCCGAGGCCAAGAAGCCGAAGGAGATCGGCGGCGACCACTTCCGCTCCAGCGCGACTTTCCTGACCCAGTCGCACCCCCGGCAGACCGAGGGGTCCGACATTTTCGTCGGGGAGTCGATCGACCAGATGTTTGCGAAGCGATTCGGTCAGGACACGCCGATTCCGTCGATGCAGCTCTGTATCGAGAATGTGGACCAATCCGGCGGTTGCGCGTACGGCTACGCCTGCGTCTACACCGACACGATCAGCTGGGCGTCGCCGACCGACCCGCTGCCGATGGTGCGGGATCCGCGCGTGGCCTTTGATCAGCTCTTCGGGGCCGGGGGCAGTCCCGAGCAGCGGGCGGCGCGCCGACGAGTGAACAGGAGCATCCTGGACTTCATCACGGGCAGGGTTTCGCAGCTGAAGCGCCAGTTGGGGCCGGCCGATATGGTCCGCCTCGACCGATACCTCGAGCATGTGCGCGAACTCGAACGGAGGATCGAACGCGTGGAGGTGCAGAACGCCAGCGGCGAGGCGCGCGAACTGCCCGAGGCGCCGGCCGGCGTGCCCGACTCGTTCCGGGAGCATGTGGAACTCATGTTCGACCTGCAGGCGCTGGCCTTCGCATCCGACGTGACCCGGGTGTTCTCCTTCAAGATGGGACGTGACTCGTCGGCCCGGATCTTCCCCGAGAGCGGCGTCGAGAAACCCTTCCACCCCGCTTCGCACCACGGCGGCAACGAGGGCAACATCACTGACTTCGCCCAGATCAACCGATATCACGTCGGGATGCTCCCCTACTTCCTGGAGAAGCTCGGGAGCACGATGGATGGAGACACGCATCTGCTCGACCGGACGATGATCGTCTACGGGTCGCCCATGGGGGATCCGAACATCCACAACCACAAGCGCTGTCCGCTGTTCGTGGTCGGTGGCGCGAACGGCGGGCTGGACGGCAACCTCCATCTGCGCGCCGCGCCGGGTACGCCCATGGCGAACGTCATGCTGAGCCTGGCTCACAAGCTCGGCATGGACGATATGAAGAAGTTCGGCAACAGTACGTCCGACTTTTCGCTGACGGTGTAGGCGAGGAGGCTCGATGGGAGCGACGCGTCACCCCCGGCCACCGGCAACGAGTACCGGCGCCCTGCGTGCGAGCGGCTGGGTCTCGGCGTTGTTGCTGGCCCTGCTGCTCCCCGCCGCGGTCGGTCACGACAGCCCCGTGGCCGACGCGGCCATGCGTGGCGACGCAGCCGCGGTCCGTGACCTCATCGCCGACGGAGCGGATGTCAACGCGGCCCAGGGCGACGGCATGACGGCCCTGCACTGGGCAGCGAGCAACCGGGACCCCGGGCTTGCCCACATGCTCCTGGAGGCCGGCGCGGACATCGGTGCCGGGACCCGCATCGGGCGCTACACGCCGCTTCACGTGGCGGCGCAGGCCGGGGCGGGGGAGGTCGTCGAGCTCCTCCTGGGTGCCGGAGCCGATCCCGACGCGCCGATCACGGTGGGAGGCGCTGCGCGTCCCCTGCACCTCGCGGCGGCGGCCGGGAGCGAGCGGGGCGTCAGGGCCCTGGCGGCGGCCGGGGCCGACGTGAACGCGGCCGAGGAATCGTGGGCGCAGACTCCGCTGATCTTCGCGGCGTCGAAGGGAAGGACCGAGGTCGTCGCCGCGTTGCTGGCTGCCGGCGCCGATCCCGCGATCCACTCCCGGGTGATGGACGTCACGTCGCGTGCCGTTTACGACCGGATCGAGCGTTCCGAGCGCAACAGGCGAATCCGGGAGGGGCAGCCCTGGGGGCCCGAGGTGGCAGCCGAGGTGCGCCGTCAGCACGAGGAGGAGAGCCGCCGGCGCGAATTGGCCGAAGCCGCATCGGCGGCGGAAGCCGAGACGCGCATGATCGAGGAACCCGAGCCGTTGTCCTACGGCGAACTCGTGGGCGGCCACGGCGGTCTCACCGCGTTGCTGCACGCGGTCCGCGAGGGGCACGCCGAGACGGCGCTGGCGCTGATCGACGGCGGCGCGGACATCAACCAGGTGAGCGCCGGCGACGGAACCAGCCCGATCCTGATGGCCACCATCAACGGGCACTACGACCTGGCCATGCGTTCCCTGGAGCTCGGTGCCGACCCCACGATGGCCAGCCATGCGGGCGCGACCCCGCTCTTTGCCGCGATCAACACCCACTGGGCACCCAAGTCGCGCTACCCGCAGCAGCACATCTACATGCAGCAGGACCACACCTACCTCGAGGTCATGGAGAAGCTGCTGGCAGCCGGTGCCGACCCGAACGCCCGGCTCACCAGGCACCTCTGGTTCATGTCCTACAACTTCGACCTGCTCCAGATCGACGCGAAGGGAGCCACGCCGTTCTGGCGGGCCGCCTACGCGCTCGACGTGGAGGCGATGCAGCTGCTTGTCGCTGGCGGAGCCGACCCTTCCATGGCGACCGAGAGGGTCCCTTCGCGGCGGTACGGCCGGGGCGGCGGCGAAGAGGTCGACCACTCGGGCCTGCCGCCCGTACCGGTAGGCGGCCCGGCGGTCTACCCGATCCATGCGGCCTCCGGAGTCGGCTACGGACAGGGATTCGCGGCGAACGCGCACCGCCACGTGCCCGATGGCTGGGTACCGGCGGTCCGCTACCTGGTCGAGGAGCTCGGTGCCGATGTGAACGCCCGTGATCTCGAGGGATTCAGCCCCCTCCACCACGCTGCTGCCCGCGGCGACAACGAACTGATCCTGTACCTGGTGGAACAGGGCGCCGATGTCACCCTCGTCAGCAGGCGCGGGCAGACGACGGTGGATATGGCCAACGGCCCGGTGCAGCGGATCCAGCCATTCCCGGAGACCATCGCTCTTCTGGAAGGTCTCGGTGCGGTGAACAACCACAACTGCGTTTCCTGTTGAGGCGTCCATGCTGAAGCACGCGGCCCCGGTAGCGGCGGCCGGCGTTGTTCTCGTCGGCCTCGGGGTCTCGTTTGCGTCCACGCCCGACGACCGGGTGGCGGCCTCAGCGGTTGGGTGGGGCGCGGCCCAGACGGCCTCCGGGATCGGCGGACCGGCCGGCGGCGGAGCCCTCAGCGACAACGAGGTCATCCGGCAATACTGCGTTCGCTGTCACAACGAGCGGCGGCTGCTCGGGAACATGTCGCTGGAAGCCTTCGACGCTACCGACGCGCCAGCCGACGGCGAACTCGCCGAGAAGATGATCCGCAAGCTACGGGCGGGATTGATGCCCCCACCCGGGAATCGGCGCCCGGACGAACCCGTCCTGACGGGCCTGATCGAATCGCTGGAATCCCAGATGGACATCGCCGCGTCCGAGAACCCGAATCCCGGCCGCCGCACCTTCCAGCGCCTCAACCGCGCCGAGTACCGGGCCTCGGTCCACGACCTTCTCGACCTGGAGATCGACGCGGGCGCCTACCTGCCCCTCGATACCAAGAGCGCGAACTTCGACAACATCGCCGACGCCCAGCTTCTGTCGGCGACGCTGACCGACGGCTACCTGCGTGCCGCCGCGGAGATCAGCCGGCTGGCGATCGGCGACCCCCACATCACGCCGAGCGAATCGACCTACCGGGTTTCTCGCTGGGACTCCCAGAGCGAGCGGGTGGACGGCGCGCCGTACGGCACGCGGGGCGGCGTGTCGGTGCTGCACAACTTCCCCGCCGACGGCTACTACGGCTTCCGCGTGTCCTTCCACCACGAGACCACGGGGGCCCTCGTCGGCAACGGCCGCAACGCTCTCCACACCGGGGACGGTGAGCCGGAGCTGCTGGAGATCTCCGTCGACGGTGAACCGGTGGCGGTGCTGGAGGTCAACCGCTGGATGCACACCTCCGATCCGGACGGCGTGAACATCCGCTCCGAACGCGTGTTCGTGCGCGCCGGACCGCGCCAGGTGGCGGCGGCGTTCATACGGCGCTCCGAAGGGCCGCTTCAGGATCTGATCTCGCCGCACGACTGGTCGCTGGCCAGCACCAGTATCGCCGGCAGCTACGGCTTCACCGTGCTCCCGCACCTGCGGGACCTGGCGATCGGCGGGCCGTACGATCCACAGGGCGTATCGGACACGCCCAGCCGCCGGGCGGTGTTCTCCTGCCGGCCCGGGACCGGGGCCGACCCGGAAGCGACCGCGGTGGCGGCGCGAGGCTGTGCGCGCGAGATCGTCGCCCGCCTGGGCACCCGCGCGTACCGGCGTCCGTTGACCGAGGCGAACATGGCCGCACTGATGGGGCTCTACGACGCCGGCGCGGAGATCGAGGGCTTCGAGGGCGGGGTGCGCATGGCGCTGGAGGGGATCCTCGCCAGCCCGCACTTCATCTTCCGCATCGAGGAGCCGACCGCCACAGCGGGGCTGGCTGGCCAGACGGGCGAGGAGTCAGCGGCCTACCGCGTCGGCGACCACGATCTGGCCGCACGGCTCTCCTTCTTCCTGTGGGGATCGGGTCCCGACGACGAGCTGATGGCGGTGGCGCGCGAGGGTCGGCTGTCGGCCCCGGCCGTGCTGGAGAGCCAGGTGCACCGGATGCTGCGCGACCCCCGTTCCGCGGCGCTCTCGACGCGCTTCGCTGGACAGTGGCTCCGCCTCCAGGACCTGGAAAGGATCCAGCCGGACCCGCGCGTCAATCCCGACTTCGACGAACCGCTCAAGCGCGCGATGCTGGAGGAGACCGAGACCTTCTTTGACAACCTGGTCCGCGAAGACGCGTCGGTCATGGACCTTTACGACGCCGAGTACACCTTCGTGAACGAACGGCTGGCGCGGCACTACGGCATCCCCGACATCGCAGGCGACCGTTTCCGGCGCGTCCGCTACCTGCACGACGAGCGGCGAGGCCTGCTGGGTCACGGCAGCATCCTCACGCTCACCTCGCACGCCGGCCGCACGTCGCCGGTGCTGAGGGGCAAGTGGGTGATGGAAGTGCTCCTGGGGACGCCGCCGCCGCCACCTCCGCCCGACGTGCCCGAGCTGGAGGAGGAGGCGGTGGGCGACGGCCGCTTCCTCACGGTGCGCGAGCGGCTCGAGATGCACGCCGCCAACCCGACGTGCAACTCCTGCCACCGCATGATCGACCCCATCGGTCTGGCGCTCGAGAACTTCGACGTGACCGGCGCCTGGCGGATCCGGGACCAGGGCGTTCCGATCGACGCGGCCAGCGACTTCTACGACGGCACCCCCATTTCGACGCCCTCGGAGTTGCGCGCGGCGCTGCTGAAGCGGCCCGAACCGCTGGTGCGCACCTTCACCGAAAACCTCATGGCATATGCGCTCGGGCGCCGTCTGGAGTATTATGACATGCCGGCCGTGCGCCGGATCACCCGGGCCGCGGCCGAGGAAGACTACCGGGTATCCGCGTTCATCGTCGGGGTGGCGACCAGCGACGCGTTCCTGCTGAAGGCCGCGCCCGTGGTGGTCGACGAAGAAGCGCCGAGCGGAAACGGAGGCTAGAGCCCGTGGACAGAATCCCCCCGCATCTGATCACCGGGCGGCACCTGCCACGCCGGACCTTCCTGCGCGGCCTCGGCGCAAGCGTCGCGCTCCCGTTCCTGGACGCGATGGCTCCGGCCCGGGAGCGGTGGGCGGTCACTCGGGCCCGCACCGCGCTCGACCGCACTCGACTTGTCGCGATCGAGATGGTGCACGGCTCGGCGGGCAGCAATGCGTGGGGCGCGACGCAGCACCTCTGGTCTCCCCCGGAGACGGGCCGCGGCTTCGACTTCGGGCCCAGCGTGCTGAGTTCGCTGGAACCCTACCGTGACTACCTCACGATCGTCAGCGACACCGATGTCGAGGGTGCGGAGGCAAGGAAACCCAAGGAGATCGGCGGCGACCACTTCCGCTCCAGCGCGACCTTCCTCACGCAGTCCCACCCCAAGCAGACCGAGAGTTCGGACGTCTGGGTCGGCACCTCTGTGGATCAGCTGTATGCCCAGCGGTTCGGGCAGGACACCCCCATCCCGTCCATGCAACTCTGCATCGAGAACGTGGACCAGGCGGGGGGCTGTGCGTATGGGTACGCCTGCGTCTACACCGACACCATCTCCTGGGCCGCGCCCGATCAGCCGCTTCCCATGGTCCGCGATCCACGGGTCGCCTTCGACCAGCTCTTCGGCGCCGGCGGCAGCCCCGAAGCCCGGGCAGCCCGGCGCAGGGCCAGCGCCAGCATCCTCGACTTCATCGTCGGCGAAGTGAACGCGCTGAAGCGGGAGCTGGATCCGGTCGACGGACGCCGGGTGGACCGCTATCTGAACGACATCCGTGAACTCGAACGCCGGATCGCCCGCGTGGTGGCCCGCAACGAGAGCGGCGAACAGCGCGAGCTGCCGGGCGCGCCCGCGGGAGTGCCCGACTCCTTCGACGAGCACGTCAAGCTGATGTTCGATCTGCAGGCGCTCGCCTTCCAGGCGGACGTGACGGGCATCTTTTCGTTCAAGATGGGCCGCGACGCCTCCAGCCGGGTCTATCCCGAGAGCGGCGTGGAGAAGGGCTTCCATCCGTCGTCGCATCACGGCGGACGCCCCGACAACGTGCTCGAGTTCGCCGAGATCAACCGGTATCACGTGGGACTGGTCCCGTACTTCCTGGACCGGCTCGCGGGCATCCAGGAGGGGGACGCCAGCCTGCTGGACAAGACGATGGTGCTCTACGGCTCCCCGATGGGCGACTCCAACGTGCACAATCACAAGCGATGCCCGCTGTTCGTGGTCGGCGGGGCCAACGGCCGCATGGACGGGGACCTCCACTTGCGCGCGGCCCCCGGAACGCCGATGGCCAACGTCATGCTCAGCCTCATGCACAAGCTGGGTTTGGACGACGTGCAGAGCTTCGGCAACAGCACGGGCGCGTTCCCGCTGGCGGTGTGAGGAGGACGGCATGAGGATCGCCATGGCGGGGTTCTGCGGTTGGAGAAGGCCCGGCGTCTCGTGTGCGGTGGGCACCGCCGCCCGTGCCTGCGGGCAGCGCGTCCCGGCGGCGCCTGCGGGAAGACTCGCGCCTCTGCTGCTGGGGGCCCTGATCGCATGGCTGCCTGCCTCGCCCGGCGGCGTCCTCCCGGCCGCCGCTTCGGCGCAAATGCCCGCCGAATCCGCCCAGCGCACCGCCCCCATCTCTCCCGTGGCCGACGCGGCCATGCGGAACGACGTGGAGGCCCTGCGGGCCCTGCTTGCCGACGGTGCCGACGTCGACGTCACGCACGGGGATGGCATGGCCGGCCTCCACTGGGCGGCGCTCAATGGGAATGCGGAGATCGCGCGGCTGCTCATCAGGGCCGGCGCCAATCTTGACGCGGCTACCCGTCTGGGTGCCCATACGCCGCTGCACGTCGCCGGCAAGGAGGGCCACGGCGAGATCGTCGCGGTCCTGGCGGCGGCGGGCGCCGACGTTGCGGCGGTGACCGAAACGGGGGCCACGCCGTTGCACTTTGCCGCGGCCGCCGGGGATGTGCGCGCCGTCACGACGCTGCTCGACCACGGCGCGGCCAGCGACGCCACGGAGCCCGAGTGGGGGCAGACTCCGCTCATGTTCGCGGCGGCGCTGGGCCGCACGAAGGCCGTGACAAGACTGCTCGAAGCCGGCGCCGACGCGACGATCACCGCGCGCGTGATGGACCTCGTCGAGCGCGACATCATGGATCGCGCCTCGGAGCGGCGGCGGCGGACGGAGGTCGCCGCGATGCGCGGGGGCACGGACGCCCAGAGCTACCCGGTCGAATCGGGTGTCGCGGGCCGCCAGCTGCAGTCTTCAGCCGCCCCGGTCACCTCGCGGGAGGAGCAGGCCAGGCAAGCCGCGCAGGAGGCGCTCGAAGCGCGCCGTCAGACCGGCGAGCCCATTCCGCTGAACTACGCCGACCTGGTCGGCAAGCACGGAGGCCTGTCCGCGATCCACCTCGCGGCACGCGAGGGCCAAACGGCGACGGTCATGGCGCTGCTGAACGGGGGCGTCGACATCGACCTTCCCAGCGCGGCCGACGGCACCACGCCGATGCTCATGGCGGCGATCAACGGCTACTTCGATCTCGTGGCCGAACTCCTGGACATGGGTGCCGACCCCAATCGGGCCAGCGACGCCGGCGCGACGCCGCTCTACGCCGTGCTCAACGTGCACTGGGCACCCAAGGCCCGGCACCCCCAGCCGCTGGAGCACGAGCAACAGCAGACGGGCTACCTGGAACTGATGCGCGCCCTGCTGGAAGCCGGCGCGGACGTGAACGCCCGCCTGGAGCGCACCCTCTGGTTCACCACCTACAACCGGGATCTGCTCGGCGTGGACCGCACCGGCGCGACCCCCTTCTGGCGCGCCACGCACGCGACCGACGTACCCGCCATGAAGCTCCTCCTTGAGTACGGCGCGGACCCCCATCTGCCCACCATCAAGGTGCCGCAGCGCAGCTTCGGGCCGCGGAACGACACCGATCACTCCGGGCTGCCCCCCGTCCCCATCGGCGGCCCCGCGGTCCCACCCATCCACGCGGCCGCCGGAGTCGGCTACGGCCAGGGCTTCGCCGGCAACTCCCACCGCCACGCCCCGGACGGCTGGATGCCCACCATGCGGTTTCTGGTCGAGGAGTTGGGCGCCGACGTCAACGCCCGCGACCTGAATGGCTACACCCCGGTGCACCACGCAGCCGCCCGCGGGGACAACGAGATGATCCTGTACCTCGTGGAACGCGGCGCAGACGTCACCGCCGTGGCGCGCAACGGGCGGACCACGGTCGATATGGCAAACGGGCCGGTGCAGCGGATCCAGCCGTTCGTCGAGACCGTGGCGCTACTGGAACGCCTGGGCGCGAAGAACAACCATCGCTGCGTGAGCTGCTAGCTGCCCGGTGGCTGGCGGCTAGCTCCTAGCGCCGCTGGTGATGCTCCTCGTAGTGCTTGCCCAGCCAATCCTCGCCGTAGTCGTTGCCGGGGTCCCGCATGATGCTGTGCACATGGTTGGCCGCGTCCCCTCCGACGCCCTCCTCAACGATGTACTCGATGAGCAGGGAGGGGCCATGCACCCGGTAGTAATAGCGCGCTGACGGGTCATCGCCCGGTCCGATCCAGGCGAAATGCAGGGCGTCCAGCCCGTCCGCGCGAACCTTGGCCAGCTGTGCGTCGGCCGCTCCGTGGTCCGCGTTCGCCGCATACTCCTCGACGAGCTGCCACAAGAGCGCGCGCTGGGCCTCGTCCAGCGCGGAAGCGGGGATTCCGGAGAACTCGCTCAGGCTTCCCTTGCGCCCGGGACCGGTGAGTACGTCACCCGGAATCTCACCGCCAAGGACCGCAATCGAGCGTTGCCCCTCGTCGAGCGCCTGCAGCAGCAACCAGCCCCGCTCCCCCTCGTTGGCGAGCACCCGCCAGCCCGCTTCCAGCCCGCTCTCGATCTCGTGCGGTTCGGCCCCCAGGAACAGCGGCGTGAACGCCACCCGGTCGCCCGCGACCGTGAAGCTGGCCGCCAGGTGATGACCGTTGACGAGCCAACCCCAGGCCGGATCGCGGGGCCGGCCAAAGAATGAGATCCAGTAGTTGGCCGATGTCCAGCTTTCCAGCAGGCTCTCCGGCAAGCGTCGCTCACCACGCGCGACGGCCGCGGACGCGTCCTCGTGCAACACCTCATCCAAACGAATCACGCCCACGATCTTCTGATACCCCTGGCTGCTGGTCGATGCACGCAGCAGGTCGTGGAACCGGCGTCTCTGCGGGTCGGAGAGATCACCGAACCTGACCCCCGCGCGCTCCACCATGCTCGCGGGCAGGTTGCTCCAGCGCGTGCGCTGCGAGTCGGCGTCGAAGGGGAATTCGGCGTCGGCCCGTTGTTGGGCTGAAAGGGCGTCGAGGAACTCGCGGGCCGCGTGGGCCATGCGCACGGGAGAGGCTTCGGCTCCGGCGGCGGATGAGTTGACCGGAGTCGTCTCGGCGCTGTCCGGCTGCGCCTGGGTGCCGTCTCCGCGGCAGCCGGCAAGCACTGCGGCGGAGATGAGCGCGAATATCGGCAGATGGGTGCGGCGGGAACTGGTTGGCATGGCGCCGTCGGCCTCCTTCGGGTCCGGTCTGATGGGTAGCATTGTCGATTTGGGCATGCCCAATACTAAACCGGTCCCATCCAGGCATGGAACCGCCCGCGAACCCGATTCACCCTTCACTGGGCTTGCCGTCCGGGCGCCCGCGTCGGCATAATCGAACTCGGGGAGGAGGAAGTGCCATGAAGCTGTTCAGGGAGAACGGCCAGGTGATCGCGGTGATCGTCAGCCTGGTCGTCGTCGCCGTGCTCCTGTCGGGACAGATCGGTCGCGTGGAAGTTCGGCTGACCGGCCGAATCGACGGGGTGGAGGAGCGACTGACCGCCCGCATCGATCGCGTGGAGGCCCGTATCGACCGTGTGGAGGCCCGTATCGGGCGGGTCGAGGATCGCGTGCACAGCATCGAGGTCTTCCTGCGAGGGGACAGGGTGGGAAGCGGCGAAGAGGCCCAGTGAAGCGGGGTGCGCGTCTGTGCGCCGCCGGTGCGGTGGTCGCGCTGGCCGGCTGTGACCCTCGGTCGGACACGGGCTCCGCCGCACCCGCGGTGTCGGGGGCGCCGGTGGAGATCGAGGCCGTCCGCGCGATGAGCGTGGGTGTGATCGGGGGCGATTCGCACCAGGAGTTCGACGGGGTGGTCAAGCCTTTCCTGCTACCCGATGGGCGGCTGGTGGTGCCGAATTCCGGAGGGTACGACATCCGCGTCTTCAATGATGATGGCGAATTCCTGGAGGGCCTGGGCGGCCGAGGCGAGGGTCCCGGCGAGTTCATGTACCTTGCGGCCGCCTGGCCGCGGGGAGATACCATCGAAGCCTTCGACGGGGAGCTGCGGCGGGTAACGCGTTTCCTGCCGGACGGCTCCACGGAAGTGGTCCCGATTGCCAGCGGTGAATACCCCGATCTCGGGCTGGGCGCGGGTCCGCTGGGACAAGGATGGGTGCTGGGCGGCGTTGTCTTTGCCGGACAACGTGACCGCATTGCGGTTCATCACTTCGACCGGGGCGGCGGTCACCTCGGCGAGCTGGTCTCGGTCGGTGGCATCGTCCGGTATTCCGCCGGCAACTTCGGTGGACCCGAGCCTCTGTCCCCGCGGTCGGTGGTGGTGGCGGATGGAACCTATCTCTACTACGGGGACACCCTGGAGCCCGTGATTCGCCGCGCGTCCGCGCCCGGCATGGCGGATGGGGAGATCGCGTGGGAGCCGACGGAGTCGATGGCGGTTCGCGATGCCCTCGACCGGGTGATCGACCAGGCGGCATCCGAAGCGCCGCCGGACGAGGCATCGGCCACGCGGGCCAGACACGAGGCGGCACCCGTTCCGGACGAGCTCTCGGTGTTCTGGGACTTCCTCGTGGATCCGGAGGGGTTCCTCTGGATCCAGCCCTATGAGCCCCTGGAGCATGCCTTCGCGCTGGGAGGCAGATACGTCGGAGGGGCCGACAACGGCGGAGCGTGGTCGGTCATTGCGCTGGATGGGCGCCGCGCCGGATCGATCGAAGTCCCCGGTGGCCTGGAATTGACGCAGATCACCCCCACGGCCATCGTCGGAATCCGCCGCGACGAACTCGGCGTCGAGTCGGTGCACGTACACCGAATTCGCCGCCAATGACAAAGTTTGCCATCGTGAGGGCCCGTCGGTACGCTATCGCGAAGAGCCGTCGCCCGCGATCTGCTGGAGGCACCATGACCGCCCGCGCCTTTTTCGCTCCGCTCGTTGCCGTGTTCACCGTCGCGATCGCGCACGCCGCCGGCGCCCATCCCCTGGACGCACAGGTCGTCCGCGTGCAGATCGACGAGCGAGCCCCCTTCGCTGGCGGGCACGCGTTCGGCGACACCGGGCCGTACGAGAAGATCGTCGGGAGACTCCACATCGAGGTCGACCCCGACGACCCCGCCAATGAGCGCGTGAGCGACCTGGGTCTGGCGCCGACCAACGAGCGCGGGCGCGTGGAAGTCTGGACCGACTTCTTCCTCCTCAAGCCCGCCGACCCCGGCCGCGGCAACGGGCGGCTGCTCTACGATGTGGCCAACCGCGGCAACAAGGTCGCGCTGGGGACCTTCAACGGAGGGGGCGGCAACGATCCGGCCACGGCGGCAGACGCCGGTGACGGGTTCCTCATGGAGGAGGGCTACTCGATCCTGTGGAGCGGGTGGAGCGGTGACGTGGCGGCCGGCAACGACCGTGTCCGGATCGGAGTGCCGGTCGCGCGCAACGCCGACGGAAGCGCGATCGTCGGGCGCATCTACGCCGAGCTGGAGTCGACCGTCTACGGCCTGTACATCGCGAATGTGCTGGAGCCGGACAGCGACGCCGCGACGCGCAGGTACCGCAGCCTGCCCTTCGATTGGGGGAGTTCGCTGCCCTATCCATCCGTTGCGACGGATAACGGCAGAGCGACCCTGGTGAAGCGGCCGGCTCGCGGCGCGAAGGGGGTGGAGATTCCGCGGGACGAGTGGAGTTTCGGGCGTCTGGAGAACGGCGCGGTCGTGCCCGATCCGACGTGGGTACACGTGGAGGAAGGGTTCGAGCCGGGCTGGCTCTACGACCTCGTGTACGAAGGGAAGGACCCCAGGGTCACGGGGCTGGGGCTCGCGGCCACGCGCGACGTGATCTCGTTCTTCCGCTATGCATCGGACGAGGAGGGGCCGCGCGCCAACCCCCTCGCCGGGTCCGTGGAGTTCGCCTACGGCTACGGCGGGTCGCAGTCCGGCCGCTTCCTGCACCACTTCGTCTACGAGGGATTCAACGCGGATCTGGAGGGGCGGTTCGTCTTCGACGCCATCATGCCCCATGTCGCGGGGGCGGGGAAGGGGATCTTCAACCATCGCTTTGGCCAGACCACACGCCACGGGAGCCATCACGAGGAAGGGCTGTATCCGTCGGACTTCTTCCCCTTCAACTCCGTCCACCAGGCGGATCCGGTGACCGGCGCGAGTGGATCGATGCTGGATCGGGCGCGTGCGAGCGGGCACGTGCCGAGGATCTTCTTCACGCAGACGTCCACCGAGTACTGGTCGCGGGCGGGTTCGCTCCTGCACACCGATGTCGAGGGGACCGTCGACGCCGGTCTCGATCCTTCCGTGCGTATCTATCTGATCGCGGGCACGGCCCACAACTCGATGACCGGCGGCGTCTATCAGAGTCCGGTGAACCGGGCCACCACGCGGCCCGTGATGAGGGCGCTGCTCGTGGCGCTCGACCGGTGGGCCGCCGAAGGGGTCGAGCCGCCAGAGAGCCGTTATCCGCGGATCGACAACGGGACGCTGGTCGATCTGGAGGCGTTTCGCGCCGCCTGGCCCGCAGTCCCCGGAGCCCTGGCGCCCGAGGACTTCTATCGGCCGCGCCGCCTGGATCCCGGCCCCCGCTGGGCCGCCGAGGGGATCGCCGACCATGTGCCGCCGAGAGCCGGACCGGCATTCGGGACGCTGGTCCCCATGGTCGACGCGGACGGCAACGAGGTGGCGGGGATCCGGCTGCCGCACGTGGCGGTGCCGCTGGCGACGTACACCGGCTGGAACCTGCGGGACGCTTCCTGGGGTGCGGGTGGAATGCTCACGCGGTGGATGGGGTCGTACCTGGCGTTCCCCCGGACCGAGGCGGAGCGGTCGAGCCAGGGGGACCCGCGCAGGTCGGTGCAGGACCGCTATCCCTCGCACGCCGCGTACGTTGCCGAGGTCCAGCGCGTGTGCCGGGAGCTGGTGGCCGGTGGCTACCTGCTGGAGCGGGACGCGGCGGCGCTCGTGCGGGAGGCGGCGGACCGCGAGTGGTGATGTCACGCGGGGCGACCCCGACACGCGGGGTGGACACCCTGTAGACACTGCCGCACCGCAGTCCGGACCTGGCTCATGGAGATATCCGGCTGGTCCGCCCGCTCGGCCACCCGGCGGGCGATGTCGTCCAGCGTGCGGCGGCCGTCGATGGACGAGACCACCATACGGATCATGGAGGCTTCGGACCAGAACAGTGCCTGGCCCTCGAACGTCGGAATGGGCAAGTGTCGAAAGACCAGCCACGGCGGCGGACCGACGTGCGGGCGTGAGCCGGTCTCCGGCGCTTCGAGCCGGATGGCCGAAAACGCCAACACCCACTCCACCTTCCCTCGACCGTTCAGCCTGGAGACCAGGTAGGGCACGGTCGCGCTCTTCGACGGCCCCACGCGGAACCCCGCCCGCTCGGCCAGGTCGAACAATTCCTCCCGGGCGAAGCGGCGTGAGACGGGCACGTCCAGGTGGTACTGGAGGGGACCCAGGTTCACCCAACGCCCGCCCGGCTTCAGCATCCGATGAAGCGTGCTGATCAGGTCGCGGACATCTTCGGGTCCCTGATCGATGAACCATGGCGTCAGCACCGTGTCGAAGACCCCGGGGTCGAGCGGCGGGTCGACGGCATCCGCAATCAGGAAGTGGAATCGGGTATCGTCAACCGGGCCTTGCGGCGCGGCCAGCGACCACTCCTTCACCGCCTGGTTCATGTCGCCCATCTCGAGATTGGCCTCGCGGACGGTCAGGGGCTCTCCGTGGGTCACGGCGTGGGCCGCCGCAAAGAGGACCGGATCCAGATCCATCACCATGATCTCCGCATCCGGGTGGCGGTGATGGATGTCGTAGGCGAGCCGGCACGCGCCGGCCCCCATGACGAGTGTGCGCCCCGGTCCGGTGTCCCCCAGCATCTCCTCCACCATGGACAGGGCCTCCTCGTTTTCGCCGTCTGCTTCCGAGGGCCAACCCCAGTCCCGGTAGAGGTACGGCAGGTGGTGCAGCGTGGCGGGCGCCTGGTCCGGCCACGCCTGCCCCTCCGAGCGGATCGCAGCGGGAAGCAGGGGTTCGAGGATGGCGCGGACATCGGCGAGTTGCGTGGTGATTCCCTCGGTCGTGATCTCGCAGCGCCGCCGCGTGGCCAGCAGCAGGTCCGTCGCCTGAAGCTGCTCCCGGATGTCCTGGACGGTTCGCTCCACCTGCCGCTCCAGCCGGTCCAGTTGCCGCCGGCACGATGCGAGGTAGGCGAGTGGCTCGGAGAGGAGCACGGGGATTCTCCCCAGCCGGGGGTAGACCTGTCCGCACCTGCGGCATCGGAGCGTCGGCGCGGCCAGGTCGAGGGCAGCCGCACACCGGGGACAGAGGACGGCGTGCAGAAGGCTCTCGACCTCTGTCCGCGAACTGTGTCCTGCGCGCTCGCGCGATGGTGTACTGGACATCGACTCCCTCCTCGGGCGAATAGCGCTGCTATTCCCCTCTCGTCGCGCCTTGCCAGCGCGGCGCCTCACCGGTCTCGGTGCTCGTGCGGATTCATCCACGGACTGCTAGAATGTTGGTATCCAGCGTCGGATACAAGGCGTTCAACGGGGGGGGCGATGGCGCCGAAAATGCCGAGGAACGAAGGCCCGTTGGTCGCCGGGTTGGTGCTTCTGTCGTGCTCGACGCTCCCTTCCACCTCCGCGACCGGCGAACTGGAGGCGGTGACTGACGCGGCGCCTCGGGTGGTGCAGATCCAGGAGACGCATCCGCTGCTCATGGCCACGGGCGCCGAGGCCCAGGCCATGGTCAATGAGTACTGTGTGCGCTGCCACAACGATGTCCGTCGCACGGCATCCCTGGAGCTGGACCAGTACGATGCCGCAAACCCGGCGGCCCACCCGCAGATCTGGGAGAAGGTGGTTGGCAAGCTGCGTGCGGGCGCCATGCCGCCGGGCGGTGTGCGACGGCCCGGCCGACAGACCTACGACGCAGTGGCGGGCTGGCTCGAGTCCGAATTGGACGCTGCCTGGGCGGAGCGTCCCAACGTGGGTCGTATCAACGCGGTGCACCGCCTGAACCGGACCGAGTACAACAATGCCATCAACGACCTGCTGGGACTGGACGTCGATGTCGTCGACGCCCTCCCCGGGGACGAGACCATGGGCGGCGGGTTCGACAACGTGGCCGACGCGCTCAGCATCTCGCCGCTGCACATGGAGCGGTACCTGTCCGTTGCCCGAACGGTCACGCGGCTGGCGGTCGGGCTGCCTCCCGCGGGAGCGGGCTCGTCCCGCTATGCCGCTGACGACGCCAAGCGCCAGAACGTGAGAATGAGCGACGATCTGCCGCTCGGGTCCCGTGGCGGCATGGCGATCCGCCACACGTTCCCGGTGGACGGCGAGTACCGGATCCGCGTCCGTCTGCAGAAGAACTACGCGGGTTACGCCCGGGGGCTGGCGTGGCGGCAGGAACTCGAAATCCGCATCGACGGAGCCCGGGCGGCCACGCTCGCGTTCGGCGGGGAGGGGCTGCAGCACCGGCCGGTGGCCAACAGCTATGCCGGTGCGGGTGGCGGTCCCGGCTGGCCCGGGTCTCCAGAGTGGGAAGACTACGCCAAGTTCGGCGCCGAGGCGCCTCTCGCAGCCACCGTGCGCGTCGAGGCGGGAAGCCGCATCGTCGGCCTCTCGTATGCCAGGGATCTGGGCTACGGTGAGGAGTACCTCCTCCCGCAGGTCCCCGTCCAGACACGCGGCCAGATCGATTACTTCAACAACGAGCACTTCGGCTTGTCGGGCGTGCTCGGTGTGGAAATCGACGGCCCCTTTGGCGAGACGGCGGTGGCCGCCAGCACCAGGAGCCGGGAGGCGATCTTCACCTGCGAGCCCGCGTCCACCGCCACCGAGGAGGCCTGTGCCACGGAGATCCTGACGGCAATGGCGCGGCGCGCCTACCGCCGCCCGGTGACCGGCGAGGACGCGGGAGTTCTCCTGCGCTTCTACCGGATGGGCAGGGACGAGGGCGGGAGCTTCGACCACGGAATCCAGCTGGGGCTGGAGCGCATCTTCGTCGATCCGGACTTTCTGCTGCGCGTCTACCGGGAGCCGGAGGGGGGCAGCCCCTACCCGCTGAGCGACCTGGAGATCGCGTCCCGGCTCTCCTTCTTCCTGTGGAGCACCGTTCCGGACGAGGCGCTCCTCAGGGACGCCGAGGCGGGCCGGCTCACCGATCCCACGGTTCTGAGGGAACAGACGCGGCGCATGCTGAACGACTCCCGGGCTCGCGAGACGCTCGTGGACGACTTCGCCAGCCAGTGGCTGAAGCTCCGCGAGCTGGACGACCGGCTCCTGCAGGACGATATCTACCTGGAATACAGCCACAACCTTCGCGAGGCCATGGAAGAGGAAACCAGGCTCTTCCTCGACCACAACGTCCGCGAAGACAGAAGCGTGCTGGAGCTCCTGAACGCCGACTACACGTTCGTGAACGAGCGGCTGGCCGACCACTACAACCTTCCCCGTGTCGCAGGGAGTCACTTCCGCCGGGTTCAGCTTCCGGACCTGGAGAAGCGGGGCGGCCTTCTGGGCCACGCCAGTATCCTCACGGTCACTTCGTACCCCGAGCGGACCACGCCGGTGCTTCGGGGCAAGTGGATTCTGGAGAACATCCTGGGCCGTCACGTGCCCCCGCCCCCGCCCGGCCTGGACACGAGCCTGGAACCACCCGAGGAGGATGGCAACGCGCGACAGCCGACGATCCGGGAACGGCTCGCCAGCCACCGCACCGATCCCACCTGCGCCAGCTGTCACCGAACCATCGATCCGCTGGGCTTTGCGCTGGAGGCGTACGACGCCGCGGGTGGCCGCCGCCTCATTGACGAACTCGGCAATCCGGTCGACGACACCGGTCTGTGGCCGGAGACCGACCAGGAGATCCGGGGACTGTCGGGTCTCCGAAGTCTCCTGCTGGAGAACAGGGAGCAGTTCGTCCGCACCGCGACGACCAAGCTCATGCAGTATGCGCTGGGGCGCGATATCGAGTACCATGACCAGCCGACGATCCGCAGGATCATGCGCGACGCGGAGGCGGAAAACTACACCTGGTCGTCCATCATCCAGGGGATTGTGGAAAGCCCGCAGTTCCTGATGAGGATGAGCGCACCCACAAGCCCGACGACCGGGCTGCCGGAACCCTCGAACCGCGAATCCGGAGGGGAAGGAAATGGACCTGATTACCGGTAGGCACATCTCGCGGCGCACCGTCCTGCGCGGCGCCGGGGCGGCGCTGATGCTGCCTTTCCTGCAGGCGATGACGCCGGCTCGTCTGACCGCCGTCGGCGGTCCCAGGCGCAAGTCTCCGCACAGGTTCCTCGCCTACTACACGCCGAACGGGCAGTCCATGCCCTACTGGACCCCGACTGGCGAGGGCCGTGACTTCGCGCTCTCCGAAATCCTGGGTCCGCTGGAACCGTTCAGGAACAGGATCATCATTCCGACCGGCGTCAATGCGTCGTGGAACTTCAACCACGCCGGCGGTCCCACCAGCTTCCTGACCGGCATGGTGGGAAGGTCGCTTGGCGATATCGACGCGGTCGACAACACCGACATCATCGCGGCGGAGTCGATCGACCAGATGCTGGCGCGCGAGTGGGGCGGGGAGACGCAGCTGGGCTCGCTGGAGCTGTCCCTGGACGGCCCGCCCAACGCCGGCACCTGCGCCATCCTGAACTGCGCGTACACACACACCATCTCCTGGCGGACACCCACCCAGCCGCTCCCGATGGAGAACCACCCGCGGACGGTCTTCGAACGGCTCTTCGGCGACACCGGCACGACCGACCGCGAGCCGCGGGAGCGGCGCCTGCACCAGCAGAAGAGCCTGCTGGACTCGGTCAACGACAAGTTGCGGGCGCTGAGGCGCGAGCTGGGTCCCGAGGACCAGCGCAGCGTCGAGCAGTATACCGAAGCGGTGCGGGACGTGGAGCGGCGGATCGTGATCGCGGAGGAGCAGCTGGACGTGGACCTCCCCAACATGGAGCAGCCCCAGGGCATCCCGGAGACGCTGGAGGACCACCTCGAGCTGCTGCTCGACATGCAGATCCTGGCCTACCAGGCCGACATCACGCGGGTGTCGACGATGATGATCGGACGCGAGGTGAACGCGCGGCCGTATCCGCAGATCGGCGTGCCGGAGGCATGGCATCCGTTGTCGCATCACGGCAACCGGCCCGACCTGGTGAAGTACGTGGCGAAGATCAACCGGTACCACGTCGAACTCTTCACGCGTCACCTGACCAAGCTGAGCCGCACCCCGGACGGGGACGGTTCGCTGCTGGACTCGATCACCGGGCTGTACGGGTCGGGTATCTCCAACAGCCAGCGTCACGCGGGCGACAACATCCCGCTGGTCGTCTTCGGCGGCGCCAACGGCAAGCTTAACGGCGGACAGCACATCAGGTACGAGGGCGGACCGACCCACGCGAACCTGCTGGCCACGCTCATGGACAAGATGGACATGCCGATGGACAAGGTCGGCGGCAGCACGGGGCGGCTTCCCATCGACACCCTCGGCGAACTCTGAGCCGCCGGCGAGGCTGTGGCTGACCGATGCCGATCTTCGAGTATCGATGCCGGGACTGCGGCGAGGAGTTCGAGTGTCTGGTCCTGCACTCGTCCCGTCCGCCCCGATGCCCCGCCTGCCACAGCAAAGACCTGGAAAAGCTGATTTCCCTGCACACCGTCAGTTCCGAGCATTCGAGGAAGCGCGCGCGGCAGAGCGCCCGTGCGCACGCCAGCGGGATCCGCCGTGAGAAGCGGCACGAGGACCACAAGGTGTTGCACGACCACTTGGCGGACGACCACTAATGGGGAGCGTGGTGATCCGGACGGCGGTGGGAGGGATGGTGTTCGCGGTCTCCTCGGCTTGCCAGCCGGCGCCGGACGCGGACCGCGGTAGCGGGCAAGCCATCGGCTACGAATTGGTGGAAGGCTGGGGGGGCGTCCGCGAGGACATGGGGACCGTTACGGCGGTGGACGTCGACGACGACGGCAATGTCTACGCCTTCCGCCGGGACGCCAACGACGTGTTGAAGCTCGATGCCGACGGGAATCTGCTGGAAAAGTGGGACCAGGACTTCGCTCAGTGGGCTCATGGCATCCGCGTGGGGCCCGATGGGGCGATCTGGACCGTCGACGGGCAGGGGCACCAGGCCAGGAAGTGGAGCCACGACGGCCGCGAACTGCTGTTGACCCTGGGCGAATACGGGGTGGCCGGCGAGACGCCCGGCCTCTTCGGTCGTCCCACGGACATCGCCTTCGGTCCCGACGGGGAGCTGTTCATCTCCGATGGCTACGGGAACAGCCGGGTGGTCAAGTACGACCGCAACGGGGAGTTCGTCACGGCATGGGGCGAGCCCGGCACCGGCCCGGGACAGTTCAACCTGCCCCACACCATCGTGGTCGATGCGCGCAACCGCGTGCTCGTGGGGGATCGCGAGAACGCCCGCATCCAGATCTTCGACCTGGACGGCAATCTGCTGGAAGTATGGGATCATCTGGGGTCGCCCTACGGCCTGGCGATCGACGACAGCGACCGGCTGTACGTGGCAGACCTCGTCAACGCCCGCATCTGGATCGCCCGGGCGAGCGATGGCGAACTCCTGGGGACCATCGATGATACGAAGGCCATTCACTGGGTCGCTGTAGACGGACGGGGGACCGTGTACGCCGCGACCCCCGCGCCTTCCGACAGCCAGTTCTGGGATGACGCTTCCGAAGTCTGGTATCTGAGGAAGTACCGCAAGGTCGGGGACCCGTGATCAGGCCGGTTGCCGTGGTGCCCGGGGTAGTGGCCGCCATCCTGAGCGTTTCTGCTGCCTCGGTCGGGGCACAGGAGGGCGCTCACACCCACATTCTGCAGGTGGTCAATCTCGAGGCGGCTTCGGTGGCCGAGTTGGGATTCCTGCGGCAGGCCCTGGGCGAGGCGGGCACCGCGGCGGAGTACGCGTCGTTCGCGGCGGGCGGGCAGCAGCGCCCCGGCGATCTTGGGGCCATGAAGACGCATGCCGGCAACGTCCTGCACGCCCTGGACCCCACCCGGGTGGATGGCGGCCCCGGCTTGGGCTTCGGGCTCGTGGAAGCGTCCCGCCAAGCCATTGCGCACGTTCGTATGGCGGCCGATGCTCCCGACGCGACGGACAGCCTGCGGGCGCACGCAAGGCACGTGGTGAGCTGTGTGCGGAATACCCTTGCGCGCGCCCGGAGGATGCTGGAGCTCACCGAGCGCATCCTGGCGACGGAGTCGGCGGAGGAGGCGGACCGGCTGTCCGACGAACTCAACACCCTGGGCTTCCAGCTCCGGAACGGTGTGGACGCGAACGGAGACGGGCGCGTCACGTGGCAGGAAGGAGAGGGCGGTCTGTACGTGGCCCAGGAGCACCTGGAACTGCTGTTGAAGGGAGAGGGGATCGGATGACGCTGCCCCTGGCCCTCGCGGTGGTGCTCGCGGCGACGGGCGGTGCGGCCGGCGTGATCACGCCCGCGGCCGCCGGGGAGCCTCGCGATGTCTTTGCCGTCGCGACCGGCGATCCCCCGCTGGTGCAGGCCGCCAGGAACGGCGATGAGGCCACGCTCCGCAGGCTGGTGGAGCAGGGCGCCGACGTGAACGCCATGGGCGGCGACGGTTCGACGGCGCTGCTATGGGCCAGCCACCGGGATCTGCCGGAAAGCGTGGCATTGCTGATCGCTGCCGGGGCCGATGTGAACCGGGCCAACGACCTGGGCGCGACGCCGCTATGGGCGGCGGGCGAGAACGGCAGCGTGGCGGTGGCGGCGTTGCTCCTGGATGCCGCGGCGAATCCCAATCTCGCGCTGCGGCATGGCGAGACCCCGCTCATGGCTTCCGCGCGGGCGGGCCGCGAGCGGGTCGCCGAGCTGCTCCTGGAGCATGGGGCGGATCCGAACGCGACGGGGCCGCGCGACCAGACGGCGCTTATATGGGCGGTGCTGAACCGCTCGCCGGACGTGGTGAAGGCCCTGCTGGATCATGGGGCGGATGTGCACCCCCGGACGGTTGTGACCGTCGAGTTGAAGGCGCACGAGCCCCACACGCACATCCAGAACCAGGGGTGGTTCGAACACGGTGGCAACACGGCCCTGATGTTTGCGGCGCGGGTCGGCGACGTGGAGTCGGCGAGGCACCTGGTGGCCGCCGGAGCCGACGTGGACGACCGATCGGGATTCGGCGTCAGCGCACTGGCCATGGCCGCCTACTCGAACTTCCGCACGCTCGTGGCCGAGCCGGCCTTCTCGTCGGGCGGTCCGTACACGATGGGTGGCCGTGAGGGATTCCGGCCGGGCCGGTACAGGGAACTCATTGAGTTTCTGCTGGAGGCTGGCGCCGACCCCGACGCAGGATCCGACAGGTTCACGGCATTGCACGCCGCGATCCTGCGCCACGACCAGCGCTCGGTCGACCTGCTCCTGGAGCACGGGGCCGACGTCACGCTCCCGATCGCGGCCTTCACGCCCCACCAGCGCGGGTCCAATCAGGCCTTCTACTTCCACAATGGCTGGATCGGCGCCCGGCCGGTGTGGCTTGCCGCCCGATTCGGCACCGCCGGCATCCTGAGGAGCCTCCTGGCGCACGGTGCGGACCCGCGCTTCGTGCACCGCAGCGAATACTTCGCCGGCAGCGACGGCGCCCTGACTTCGGGAATCTTCGCGGCCCGGCAACTGGAGTTCACCACCACCCTCATGGCGGCCCTCGGCATGAGCAATGCGGGAAGGCCGTGGGTCTACGAGCGCGTCTGCACGGCGGAGCACGAGCATGCGACGCTGGAGAAGGTCCAGCTGCTTGTCGACGCCGGTGCGGACCTAGCCATAACGACCGCCGAGGGCTTTACGGTCCTCGACCAGGCCAGGGCGCTGAAGTACGAGTCGGTCGTCGAAATACTGGTGGCCGCGGGGGCACCCGCGGGGGTGGGCGCCGACGATACCGAGTACGACTTCCTTAACCGGAGGACGCGGGGAGGCTGCCGGTAGGCGTGCTGGTCTGACGGATACGACCCGGGTTCCCTCAAGCACCGTCGTGCTGCTTGATCCAGTCCCGCAGGGCGTGGTCGATCCGCGTCTGCCAGCCCCGGCCTCCGACGCGAAAATGGTCGATGACCCCTTGGGACAACCGGATGGTGGTCGATACTTTCGGCCGCGCCTTTGGGGGACGGCCCCGGCGTACAGGCGCCTTGGCGAACTTCTCCGGCCAGCCGTCCTTCGAGAGATCAGGAGCGGTGTCGCGGTCAAAACCTCGGGCCGTAGAGGCGTCGTTCTCGTTCATTGGCCCTCCTCATGCTGATGATCCTGTGTACGTCGTCGCGGCGTGTCCAGACGAGTACCACCATCGCTTCGTCCAGAAAGCCGATGGTGATGTAACGAACCTCGCCGTAGTCCTGTCGGTCGTCCTCGACGGTCAGCGTAGCGCCGGCGAACACCTCCTCCGCGCGGGCCATGTCCAGCCCTCGAGCGTTGATCGTTGCTGCGCGTTTCGCCTCGTCGAACTCGATCCGCATGATTAATGTTACTACAGAAATTGGACTGTCAAGGGCGGTTTCCTGTCGTGAAGATCGCCTGCGCCGACCCAACACCCGCCCCTCAGTGTCCCGCCGCCATCCCGTCCATTCGTGGCTCCGAGGCGGCGGCCCAGCCGCGCTCCAGTCTCATGATCGCCTGCGCGCCGCCGAAGAACACACCCTCGGGATCGGCGAGCATGTGCCCCATCGCCTCCAGCTGCCGTCGCACCTCGAGCGGCACGACGGACTCGATCGCCACGCGGTTGCCGTCGAGGTGGTTGAAGCGCGCCGCGTCGAGGGCCTGCTGCAGATCCATGCCGAAATCGACGAGGTTGAGCAGCACCTGGACGTGGCCCTGAGGCTGCATGGAGCCGCCCATGACCCCATAGCTGAGCCACGGCTCCTCCTGTCCGTCCGCCGCTGTCCTCGTGACGAAAGCCGGGATGATCGTGTGGAACGGGCGCCGCCCCGGTGCCACCGCGTTTGCCCGATCGGGATCGAGCGAAAACCCGACGCCACGGTTCTGAAGCGCAAACCCGGTCCCCGGCACCACCACGCCCGACCCGAACGCGCTCGCGATGCTGTTGATGAACGACACCATGTTGCCGTGGCGGTCCGCGACGGTGAAGTAGGTGGTCTCGCTCGCGGTGATCGCGGTCCCGGGATCGGCGCGCTCGATGGCGCGCTCCGGATCGAGCAGCGCGCGCCGGGCATCGATGAACTCGTCGCTCAGCAGATCGTCCGGCGTAACCCTCATGTTCCCGGGGTCGCCGACGAAGTGCTCCAGATCGGCGTACGCGAGCTTCTTGGCCTCGATGAGGTGGTGCAGGTACGCGGTCGAGTTGTGTCCCATGGCCTTCAGATCGAACGGCTCCAGGAGTCTGAGGATTTCGAGGGCGGCGATCCCCTGGCCGTTGGGCGGTAGTTCATGGAGGCGGTAGCCCCGATACGGCACGGAGATAGGTTCCACCCAGTCCACCCTGTGCGACCGCAGGTCGTCCATGGTGAGGAATCCGCCCAGTTCGGTGACGCGCTCGACCATGGCTTCGCCCAACTCGCCGCGATAGAGCACGTCCGGCCCCTTCTCCGCGATCAGGCGCAGCGTGCGTGCGAACTCGGGGTTGCTGAACCACTCGCCGGGGCGCGGAGCGCGCTCGCCGTCGATCAGGAATGTCGCACGGGCGCCCTCGTCCCGGCTGAGCATCTCTGCCGCCCCCTCCCAGAAGTCGACGATCACCGGGCTGGCGGGGAACCCCTGTTCCGCCATCCGAATCGCCGGTTCCAGCGCCTTGGCCAGGGAGATGGTGCCGTGGCTGTCGAGCAGCGTCTGCCAGCCCGCCAAGGCGCCGGGCACGGTGATCGTCTCGGCGCCGGAGCGCGGCATCTGCTCGTGACCGCGGCCGACGAGTGCGTCGCGCGTCATGAGCGCGCCGGCGCGGCCGCTCGCGTTGAGCCCCACTAGGCGCTCCTCGTCGGCCAGCCAGACGATCGCGAACATGTCGCCGCCGACGCCGGTCATCATGGGCTCGACCACGTTCAGCATGGCGGCGGTGGTCACTGCCGCGTCGATCGCGTTACCGCCGCTCTGCAACACGGCCAATCCCGCGCCCGTGGCCAGGGGCTGGCTGCTCGCGACCACCCCGTTCGGCGCATAGACGGTCGAGCGGCCCGCCATCGTGCCGGACCGGTCCTGCTGGGCGTGGACCGCGTGGCCGGGGCTGATTGCCAGGCCGATGGCGGCGAACGCGGGGAGTATGCGCGTGCGCGGGGCGGCGAGCTTGCGCCGGGCGGCAAGTTTGCGCAGCGAGGGAGCGGGCAGGATGCGCATGGGGTGCACTCCTTGCGGGACTGTGTGGCGATGCGCGAGGCTGGTCGTCAACCTCGCGGGCCGGATGGTTGCGATCAAGCGCCCGCATTCCCGCCAGAGACACTCCATGACCCTTCACGAATTCCTGGACTGCCACTTCGGTGCCGATGGCGACGATGTCCTCCGTCGCATGCTCGACGAGGGCGCCGACCCGAACCGGCGCGGCGAGCCGCACCGCGAGACCCCGCTTCACACGGCCACGCGCCGCCGGCGCGGCTCGGCTGTCGACATTCTGCTTGCGCACGGCGCCGACATCGATGCGCGCACGGCGGGCGGTAAGACCGCATACGCACACGCCGTCCGGCGCGGGTTCGACGATGTCGCCGTCCTGCTCGTCCAGCGCGGAGCCGACATCGAACTGAACGAAGCCGACCGATTCGCGGTGGCGGTGGTGAACGAACGCCTCGACGAAGCGCGCGCGATCCTCGCCGCCCACCCCGGCGTAGCCCGTACCGGCAACCCCGAGGAGGACCGCCTGCTGGCGGACGTCGCCGGCCGCAACGAACGCGAGCCCGTGGCGTTCCTGATCGAAGCCGGCGCCGACCTGACCGCGAGGGGTCTCGACTCCGGGACACCGCTACACCAGGCGGCCTGGTTCGGTCAGCCCGCCAACGCTCGCCTCCTGATCGATGCGGGCGCGCCGCTCGACATCTTCGAGGATGTGCACCATTCCTCACCGCTGCATTGGGCCGTCCACGGCTCCCGGTTTTCAGGCGGCGCCGACGAGCGTCAGGACGCCTATGTGGAGCTGGTCGAGATGCTGCTTGCGGCCGGGTCCAGCCTGCACTACCCGGACGATCCGGGTGGCGCCGCGTACAGGAACCGGCTCCTTGAAGATGCGACCCTGCGGGTCCTGGAGGCGCTGCGGACGGCCATGGCCTGACCGGTCACGCGGTGGGAGATCAGCGCGGGTCCGGGAGCGGCGCGGGTGTCACCGGTGGGCTGCCATGCGTATCATCTCCGCATCGGCCACTCATTCCCGGATGTGACCATGAATCACCGACGCTGCTCCCGGATGTCCCGCGCCGCGCGCCTCCTCGTGCTGCTCGGGCCGATCGCGGCCATCGCCGCGTGCGAGTCGCCCCCAAGCGCCTCTCCCACCGACACCGGCATCCCCATCACGGAGACCGTCTACGCCGACCGGCCCTTCGAGAGTCGGCTCATCGACGCCACACGCGACTTTGTGTTACACGCCATGCGCGCTCACGGCACCCCCGGGCTCAACCTCGCCATGGGCTACCGGGGCGAGCTGATCTGGGAGGCGGGATTCGGGTGGGCGGATGTGGCGGCGCGCAAGCCGATGACGCCCGAGACGGTGTACCACTCGGGTTCGCTGGGGAAGACGTATACGGCCACGGCCATCATGCACCTGGTCGACCGGGGCGTGATCGCGCTGGACGACCCGATCAGCCGGCACCTGCCGTTCGAGGTGCACAACCCGCTCGGCGACCGCGACGTCACCGTCCACGATCTGCTCACGCATCGTTCCGGGCTTTCCGGCGGCGGGGCCAAGGGGGTATGGGACAGGCCCGTGCCGCTCGAAGAAGCACTCAGGGCAAGCTACGCCAGCGCCACAAGCCCGCTGCTCGGGGGGACAACTCCGTTCTGGATCGGCAAGGTCGGCGCTCAGTTCAACTACTCCAACCCCGGCATCGCGACGCTGGGTCTCATCGTGCAGACGGCCAACCCGGACGGGCTTTCGTTCTCGGACTACGTGCAGCGGCACGTCATGGATCCGCTGGGGATGGAGTCGTCGCAGTATCCGCCCGCGCAGCACGAGGACTACGTGCGGCCGGACATATGGGAGAACATGAGCACGGGGTATGCGCGCATGGGTTCGGCGTGGGTTCCGAGTGTGCCGCTGTACTTCAGCCACTATCCGGCGGGCGGCGTGGTGGCGAAGCCGGCCGATCACATCCGGCTGCTCACGGCCATGATGAACGGCGGCGAATACGACGGCTACCGGGTGCTCGAGGCGGAGACGGTCGACGAGATGCTGACGCCGCAGTACGACGAGGAACTGAGCCCGGGGATCCAGGTCGGCCTTGTGTGGCGGTTGCGGAACCACGGGGCGCGGAGCATGTCGTTCGCGCACGCCGGGGGCCACATGTTCGGCTGGATGACGGAGGGTTATGGGTGGCCGGAATTGGGGGTGACGCTGATGGTGGCGCAAAACCAGTGGAGTCTGCCGGATCCGTCACCCGAGGGCGGCATGATCACCGGCTTTGTGGAGGACTGGCTGATGGCTGAGACGCCGGATGTGGACCTGGCGCCGGCGCCGGCCGAGTGGGCGTGGAAGGTGTCCTACGTCCGGGGTGTGACCTATGCCGCGATGTTCAGGATGTTCGTCGGTGTCGAGGGCGAGATTCCGGCCGACGGGCTGGAGGAGGCGATCGCGTCGACGCGGGTCCGGCCGGGGGGCAGGGAGGACTGGGATGCGGATGGGTTCAGAGCGGGGGTGAGCGACATCCGCGAAGCGGGGTTCGGGTA
>VYAQ01000218.1 GCA_009844885.1 Gemmatimonadota bacterium | reverse complement strand
CGAACTGGGCGCGGTCTAGGGTCTCGTCGTCGAGTCCCGTGACCCGGTATGTGATGATTGCCATCAGCCGCAGCAGGACCGCGGCGAAGCCGGGTTCGCCGTCCGGCCAGCCGGGCAGTTCATGAGCCTCGGTCAACGCATCAGACAGAGACACCTCGCGACCGCCGATGGGGATCCAGGCGTCATCCACCAAGTTGAATCCACGAGAGTCACTCATGAGCCGACCTTCTCCACCATCAGGCCTGTCTCGTTGCAGAGCCGCAGGGCATACCCTCCCGCCTCGACCTTCTCGCACGATGTGTCGAGGACGACTGCCCCGGCGAGCGGCGTGCGGTCCCACCCGCCACTGAGGCAGGGCATTTTGCTGACCCACGAGTCATTGGGATACGAGACGGGGATGGCTACGTCGAAGGTGGCCGCGATCAATCTTCTGGCTGGGGCGATGCGCGGGTTGTGGTTCAACGACTCGCCACTGGCGAGCGTCCACGACTCGCCGTTCGGCTTGGCGGGCACGACAAGCACCGAGGCCGCTCTGTGACGGGTTCCGGGGTGGGTGTCGTCGCTGTCGAGGGTGCCGGTGAGTCCCACGAGGGGGCTGTCATGGGTCGCTGTCGGTATGGCCCACTTGATCCCCTCGGCCTTGTCGTAGTCCACTCGCACGAGTTGGGCGAGGGTCGCCTCCTCTGCTTCGGTCGCGACGGACTCGTCGAAGTCGAAGCCCGAGGCGTCCTCGGGGTCGGCGCGCTTGACGAGACACGGCACATCCTCCGGCACTCGGACCTCCAGAGTTCTTGGGCTCTCCCCGCTGGTGAGGCAGGCCCGCGTAGCCATGAGGTCCGCCTTGGAGTAGATGGGCGAACCGAAGCGGGGCACGCCACCCTGGCCTGTCGGCCACACGACATGTGCACCGACGGCCTCTCCAGCGGGCGGCGGGCGAAAGCGGCGGACCCGACCGGCGCGCTGTAGCAGCGCGGCGACCGGTGCGGGCTCGGTGATCAGCGTGTCGAAGTCGACGTCGAACGACTGCTCCACGACCTGCGTGGCAACGAGGATCAGCCGCCGGGGCCGGTCCCTGTTGGCTGGACCGACGAGTTGGAGCAGCCTCTTGGAGCGGTCACGACGCACGCCATGTGGCATGCGGGAGTGGAGGATTTCGACGCTCTCGCCTGGGACGAGCGTCTCGTCCAGGCGCCGCAGCGCCCAGTAGGTGGCACAGGCGGCCCGCACGGTCGAACAGACCACGAGCACGCACTCGCCGCGGAGCGAAGCCGCGACAGCCTGTTCGGCCTTGCGGTCCAGTACCGCCGCCGCGGGAACATCGTCGGTCTCGACACGCAGCTTCCAACTGCTCCGAGGTGAGACGTCGGCCTTGGACCACCCGTCAGCAGCAGTCCATGCGATCCAGCCCGGGTATCCGACACCGCCGGGAGGCTCGGCGTCGCCTGCAAGCACCGGATATCCGCTCGCTCCGCCGGTGCCCGTGTCGGTGCCGCGCCGAGCACCCGCCTGGTACGCCGAGGCGAGTTCGGCCACACGGTTTGGCGGCAATGTCGCCGACAGGATCACCACCGGTGCACCGAGCGCAGCGAGCCACTCGACCGCGCGCTCCAACAACTTCCTCATATACGGATCAAGGGCGTGGGCCTCATCGACGATCAACGTTCCGCAGGCTGTCGCCAGGAGCCTCACCGGCGAGTGCTTCGCCTTCAGCGCTCCCAGCAGCACCTGATCGACCGTGCCTACCCCGAACGGCGCGAGCAGCGCCTTACGGGTGCCTGACATCCAAGTGGCCGCCGAACGCACCGCTTCCCGATCGTCGGAGGTCGGCAACGAGCCCGAGTCATACAGCACGGACTGCGAGTGGACTCTACGAAGGCTATGGCCGTCGCCGTCATGTGAGAGGCGATCGAGGTAGCGCTGCAGCCGCTCGTGGAGCCCTTCCGCAGTCGCCACCGTCGGCATGGCGAAGAAGAACCCGGGCCTGCCCGACGCCTCAGCGAACCGCTCCGCAGCAATGAGTCCTGCCTCGGTCTTGCCTTCGCCCGTCGGCGCGCAAATGAACGCAATCCCGGCGCCCGAAGGACAGAACTCGTCCAGGAGGCTCGCCTGCAGATCGGTCCAAGCTGCCCGATCCGAATCGAAAATATCGACGGCGTTCGGGACTCTGCGCACAGCCGCAGCCGTCAACCCATTCTCGGCCAAGTGCACCACGGCCAGCTCCGACGCGCGCTCGTAGTGGGCGAGCGGATCCCATGAGGCCGCGTGGTCACCAAGATACGCCTGTTGGCGCTCGATGAGCTCCGAAGAAGAAGCGATCCAATCAGCCAGAACGACGACTGCAAGCGTCACCGATGCCGCAGGGGTAGGAAGCCTGATGTCGGGAAGCTCACCCACGACCTCATCAAGGATCTCCCACAACCGGCTGCGCGATCTCAGCAGCTCAACAGGCGGGTCGTCGTCAACCAATCCAGCGCCGCCCACACAACGAAGCCATCTCTCCTCAAGTGGATGGATCGTGCCGTGGTGCCCTCCCACGATCTGAGCAGCGCTATACCGTTCCCGATGATCATCTAGCCGGTCCCAGGCCAAACATGCCCCTACCTGATCATGGCGCCCCACCCCTGGCCGATCCTGTCGCCCGCGCGCCCAATCCGGGCATGCAGTGGCGTCGCTGTCCTGGAACCCGCACGAAGCCTTGCCCATGTCATGCCAACCCGCGAGCACCGTCACCGTCTTCGCCCACTCAGCGGACGTCGAAGCCATCCACCGAGCGACTCGTTCCGCAAGCGAAACCGGAACGAAGCCCTTAGCAACGACCTGCGCTGCCGCGGCAGCGTCCAACAGATGAGCTATCAGAGGATAC
>VYAQ01000311.1 GCA_009844885.1 Gemmatimonadota bacterium | reverse complement strand
CCACCCACGTGCAGGCCGAGGACCGCGTCCTGCTGTGGTTCACCTTTCCCCAGATTGTGGCGATGACGGCCGTCTGCGCCCTCGCCTACGGTCTCTACCACTACGCCCCCGCCGGTCCCTCCGCGGTGCGCATGGCGTTCGCCGCGCTCTTCGGGCTCGGGGGGCTGGCCCTCGTCGCCGGGCGCATCGGCGGGAGGCGGCTGCCGCTGGTGGCGGCCGACCTGCTCCGCCACGCGCTCGGGGCGCGGCGCTATGCCGGGTCTCCCGCCGAACTGGTGCGGGCCGAGCCGCCCGCGCCCGTGCAGTCGCCCGGGGCCCCCGAAGGCGACCCCCTGCGGCTGCTGGCGCGGCGCATGCTGCGCCGCACGCGCCGCGCCGCGCGGAAGCGGAAGGAGGGCGAGCGCCGCACCGGGCGCCTGCCCTTCCGCCCCCAGCGTCTCTTCGGCAAGCGGGGCGGCGGCGAACAACCGGACGGCTCGCAGCCCGCGGTCCGCGAGGACCGCGAGCAGCGGCTCGGCGAGCGGCGGCAGGGACGCCGTGGCTTCTGGAAGAGCTTCCTGGTCGCGGCCGCGCTGGCGCTGGTCGTGGTGAGCGCGCTGCCGCTCGCGGCGGCGCTCGCCCAGGAGCCGGACGACGGAGGCTGGACCTCGGACGAGATCGAGTTCCAGCCCCCGCCCCCGGTGCCGGGACGGCGGCTCTTCGTCGAGGAGCTCACCGTCACCGGCGAGCGCGCCGGGGTCGTCCTGCGGGCGGCCACCGGCCTGCAGGTGACGGCGCGCGCCTACGGCGGTCCCGAGGGCCGCTCGCTGCGCGCCTGGGCCACGGCCTCGCCGGAGCAGGGCGAGCGCGTGACCTACGACCTGCCCCTGCACGGCCCCGCGCCGTCGCTGGTCTTCTCCTGGCGGGACGGGAACAGGGAGGCGGGAGCGCTCAGCCTCGAAGGCGAGCAGCTCCCCTACCCGCTGCCCGCCGCCGGGGGCGATCTCTGCGACCTGCGCGTCGTCTCGCTCGGCTGGACGCCGGGGGCCGTCGCGGGGACCGGCGCCTCGACGTGCGCGAGCACGCTCGAGGCGGTGTCCCTGCAGGCGGTGGCCGGGCACGCTGACATCACCACGACGGCGCTGCTCGAGGCCGAGGTCACGGCCATCTCCGGGACGCTCACGGTCTCCTCCGCGACGCGGGAGACGAGCGTCTCCCTCGTGGCCGGCGGCGAGACCCGCTTCCGGCTGCCGGTCGTGAGCGACGAGGGTGTCCAGGCCGTCGCCATCACGGTGTCGGTGGAGGCGGCGCTGCGCGTCCCGCTGCCGCCGCTCGTGGATCTCACCCACCGGCCCGAGCGCACGGAGCGGCTCACGGAGACGGCGTCGGTGTCCATCCCCGCCTTCGGCGACGTCGTGACCGAGACGGTCACGGTCCCGAACGGGGACGGCACCTTCACGGACTACGCGGTGACCGCCAGCTGCTACGTCCCCGCCTCGACCGTCTCCCGGGACGTGGGCTTCACCGTCGTCCACGAGGAGCGCGTCGAGGCGGCCGTGAGCGAGCGGGCGCCGCTCGCGCGCACGCGGACGGAGACGATCGCACTCGCCTCGAGCGTGTGGGGCGACGGCCCCTACGGGGCGCTCGACGTCCCGGAACCCGAGCCCGAACCCACGCCCGTCGCGCCGGTACCGGCCACGGACGGCGAGCTGCGCGAGTGGTTCGAGGCGCAGGGCTGGGAGTGGCCGTGGTGAGGCGGCTCGGAACCGTCCTGCTGCTCTGCGGGGTCGCGCTGGTCACGACCGGCGCGGCCCCGGAGGAGGAGCGGGCCATGCTCGACGCCTTCGACGAGGCGCTCACGGCGATGGCCTACGCCGCCGCCGGGCTGACGGTCTTCTCCATCGTCTGGGCGGGCTTCCTGCTCATGGCCGACGGCGCGGAGGAGCGCGGCGGCGGGCGCGCCAGGAGCGCCGTCTTCCTCTCCGTGGCCGGCCTCGCGCTCGTGCTCTCCGCCAAGGGCGTCTCCGCCCTGCTGCGCGCGGGCGTCCTTCCCTTCTTCAACTGACGCGACAAGGAGCGCAATCCCATGAGACAGCAGCTACTCGAACTGACGAAGCGCGGAGCGGCGCTCCTGCCCGGCGGGCCGGCCGCCTCCGCGCCGCCGGCGGAGGGCGCGGATCCCGCGCCTCGGGACACGGAGCCCGAGACCCCGGCGCCGAAGCCGCCGCCGGGCCTGCCCCTCGCCTTCATGCTCTCCCACCTCGAGGACGACGGCCTCGTGCGCCTCGACCGCCAGAAGCTCGGCGTCTGCGAGGTGCTGGGGCTGGAGCTGGACGAGCCCAGGCTGGGGGCCTTCGCCGGCGCCCTCAACGCCTGCGACTTCCCGCTGCAACTGCTCGTGCGCCAGCACCCGCCCGGCCTCGGCAAGCTGCGGGACGACCTCGCGGCGGCGCAGCCGCCGGACCTGCCGCCGCGCACTGCCGCCGCGGCCGAGTCGCTCAGGCGGCTCCTGGGCGAGCTGGAGGCGCGCGAGGGCATCCTCGACCGCCGCTTTTACGCCGTCTGCGAGCACGAGCGCATGGACGAGCTGCGCTCGCTGCTCGTGCGCGCCGGCCTCTCCGCGCACCTCCTGCGGGGCCGCCAGCTGCGGATGCTCCTGCTCGCCTGCGCCCTCGGCGGCTCCCCGCGCGAGTTCGACGAGGACGCCGAGGTGGCGGTGGAGTACAACCGCCGCGAGATCACCGTGGGCGGCCATCTCGCCCGCTCCCTGCACCTGGCGCAGTGGCCGCGCTCGCTCAGCCCCGGCTTCCTGCAGGGCCTGATGGCGGCGGGAGCGCCCATGGACCTCTCCCTCCACCTCGGGCCGATCCCGGCCGCCGTCGCCGCGCGCACGCTGGAGTGGCAGAA
>VYAQ01000225.1 GCA_009844885.1 Gemmatimonadota bacterium | reverse complement strand
CCCCCATCCCCGCCACCGGCACCGCCCTCATCTCCGACGCCCGCTTCCTCGACCACGTCCTCATCCGCCCCAACGGCAGCCGGCCGCCCGAAGTCCCCGAGCGCCTGGTCAGAATCCGCGCCGCACTCGAGGCCCGAGGCCTGATCGACGCCACCGTGCCGCTGTCCCCCACCGCCGACCCGCTCGACCGCATCCGCGCCCACCACACCGGCGAGCATGTCGATTCCGTCCGCCAACTCGGAGTCACCGCCCGCGTCGCCGAACTGGCGGTCTCCGGAGCCCTCACCGCCGTGGACGCCGTCGCCGACGGCACCGTGCGCAACGCCTTTTGCGCGATTCGCCCGCCCGGCCACCATGCGAACAACACCGGCGCCGAGGAGGGCTTCTGCTACTACTCCAACGCCGCGATCGCGGCCAGGTACGCGCAGCAGGCGCACGGGCACGAGAAGGTCCTCATCATCGACTGGGACTACCACCACGGCAACGCCACTCAGAACGCCTTCTACGGCGACCCGTCGGTCCTCTTCTTCTCGGCCCACGACTGGGACGCCTACCCCCGGACCGGCGATCCGTCGCTCACCGGCGAAGGCGACGCCACGGGCCTCAACATCAACGTGCACCTGGACTGCGGCGCTACCGACTCCGACATGCTCCGCCACTGGGACAACGCGCTCTCGCCCGCCGTGGCCGAGTTCGATCCGGATTTCGTGCTGGTCTCGGCCGGTTTCGACAGCCGTCGCGACGACCTGCTGGGCTGCTTCGCTCTCACCGACGACGCCTTCCGCCACATGACCCGGATCGCAATGGACTACGCCGACAGCTGTTGCGATGGCCGTCTGGTGTCTTTGTTGGAGGGCGGATATAACCTCGACGGGACGGCCCTGGCCGCTGCCGCCCACGTAGAGACACTGCTGGAAGGATGAATCCATGATCCGGAACGACCCTGTGCGACTTCCCATACGCGTTCAGCTGCCCCTTGCCGCTTTGGCCGTTGCGCCCCTCGCGTGCGCCGCGCCGGCCGACGATTCGGCCGACGACCCTGCCGACGCCACCGACCAGGGCATCGAGGTCTCCCACACCGAGGTCGCCGAGGGCGTCTACCAGCTCAACGCCGGCTCGCACAACGCGTTCTTCGTGGACACGGACGGGGGCGTCGTGGCCTTCGACCCCATCTCGATTGAGGCGGCGGTCGGGCTGGCGGTCGCCATTCGCTCGGCGGCCCCGGACAAACCGCTCGCGGCCGTCGTCTACAGCCACAGCGACGCCGATCACGCCACGGGAGCCCCCGTGCTGCGGCAGGCGTTCGGCGGCGACGTGCCGATCATCGCGCAGGAGAACGCCTTCCCCATCATCGTGGCGGGCGGCGATCCCGACCTGCCGCCCCCCGACATCACCTTCGCCGACGAGATGACGCTGCGGTTCGGCGGGCGCGCGATCGAGCTCCACTACCTGGGACCGAGCCACACGGACAACCTGCTGGTGGCGCTCGTCCCCGATGCGGGCGTTCTCTTCGCGGTCGACTTCGTCAGCAACGACCGAGTCGGCTACCGGGACCTCCCGGGGTGGCACTTCGACGACCTGTACGTCGCCCTCGACAGGCTTATGGAGCTTCCATTCGAGACCGTGGTTTTCGGCCACGGCGCGGTGGGCGATCGCGGGACGATCGAGCGCCAGCTCGCCTACTACGCGGATCTGCGCGACGCCGTTCAGGCGGCGGTGGACGAGGGGCTCTCCGAGGAGGAGGCCATGGCCTGGGTGCGCCTGGACGACTACGCCCACTGGGGCCAGTACGAGGCCTGGTTCCCGATGAACGTGGGGGCAGTGTACCGCTGGCTGGCGGGGGGTTGACGCCAGGCGCGCCCCATGCCGATGGGCGGGCGGCGAGCCGGCTTTGGTCCCGCCCTCAGGCCCGCACCAGATCCGCGTAAACGCACTCCCGACCGTCGGCACCGCCGTCGGGATCCGCCGCCACGGGCCGCCGCACGATCCGGCCGGGCCGCGCGGGCACGGGTGACGAGAACATCGGCCCGTCCAGCACGCAGGTGTGGAACTCGCCGTTTTCGCCCAGCGGGTCGACTGCCGGCGGCAGGTCCGCCAGCAGCTCGTGGTCGAACCAGCGGCCGGCGATTTCCGCCGGGGCCAGTTCGGGATCGACCGCGTTGACGACCGCGCGCAGTCCCGCGTCGATCATGCTGTGGGCGAGACGCGTGGTGTCCGAGCCCCAGATGGGGAAAACGGGTGTGAATCCGGTTCCGGTGAGCCGGTCTTGGCGGTAGGCGCGCACGTCTTCCAGAAAGAGGTCGCCGAACGCGAGATGGGACGCGGTCCGCGCTTCGGGAAGCCGTCGCAGCCGTTCCAGGAAGCCGCGCATAGCGGCCTCGTAGGCGTCGTTCGAGCAGGGGTAGGGGATCTCGATCTCGTAGAGGGGCAGTCCGAGACGGCGCGCCTGTTGCGCGAGCACCGAGCGCGGCGTTCCGTGAACCGACACGCGGTCGAAGGCGGTCGTCACGGTGGTGAAGATCCCGCGGACATCCCACGTCTTCGGCTCCTGGCGAAGCACGTGCAACGCCCACGCGGAGTCCTTGCCGGACGACCACGAGACGAGGATGGGGGTGGGTGACATGACGTTGTGAGGCCTGCGGCCCGGTGCGCGTTGGCCCGTGGGGGCCACCCATTCTACAATGTCCGTCGCCGCGGGGCCCGGGGCTGCCCGGCTGAACCGCGCTCGTTCCCTCCACTCCCGAGCATCCCATGAAACGACGCGACTTCGTGAAGACCGCCGCCGCGGGCGCCGCCGCCGGCAGCGTCCCGGTGCTGGCGACACCATCCAGGGCTGACGCAGCGGGCCCGGGCACGCGACCCGGCCCGCCCGGCGCGCCCGCCATCGACTGACCGGCATGGCGGGCGCGCC
>VYAQ01000291.1 GCA_009844885.1 Gemmatimonadota bacterium | reverse complement strand
GTGGTGGCGGGCACAAGAGAGTGAATTGGGAGGCGAGTGTCTGCCGTCCGGGGATCTGCAGGGATCGAGTACAGACGGGAAGGATGTACAGCTCGATTGACATTTCGGTCCGAGTAGGGCGACCATCAGTGGGCTGGAGTGCATCGGGGCCGTGACAAGCGTCGGAGCGCTTCCCCCTTCCAAACGGGCCCGCATTCCCCCATTTTATAGAGCGAAATGCCGAACATAACCCGAACTGACGTCCGAAGTATCAACGTTGCTGGACGACGTCCGAAGACCGCGACCAACTTGGGGCCGCGTGGGCCGGCGCACCTCGATGGACGGCGTGACCACTCGACGGGCGTCTCCCCTGTAGATGAGGTCCACTGTCGGCTTCTCTCAGCCGGTGACCAGCGGGACGCGCTGGAGGCGGCAGAGCCGACCGGATCGACTCGGCGCAAACCGGCGACAAAACGTCGATGTGACGAGGGGGGATGAATGCCGAAGAAGAACCACCCGAGGGGGAACGCGAAGCGAAAGGAGACCCCCGGATCAATTCATGGGGTCGATCTCTTTTGTGGCGCGGGAGGGCTCACGCGTGGTCTGGAGATCGCCGGGATCAATGTCCGGCTCGGCATCGATATAGACCCGGCCTGCGAGCACCCCTACGACGCGAACAACGACGCTTCGTTTCTCTTGAAATCCGTCATAGAGATCGCCGCAGTTGATCTTGCCAATGCCTATGACGACGCCCCCTTCAAACTGCTAGCGGGGTGTGCACCGTGTCAGCCGTTTTCCTCGTACAGCCATGCTTGGTCCTGCCCTGAGGACGAGCGCTGGAACCTTCTTGAGCATTTCTCTCGCCTCGTCAAGGAAACCAGCCCGCACCTCGTAACCATGGAGAATGTCCCGCGCTTGGAGCGAGAGGACGTGTTCGTGGACTTCGTGGCTGCGCTGGAAGACGAGGAGTTCGAGGTCTTCCACACCATCGTCAATTGCGCAGACTACGGTGTCCCGCAACAGCGGCAGAGATTGGTCCTGCTCGCCTCGAAGCTAGGGCCGATCAAGTTGATCCCGCCTACGACGCCGGAGGGCCACCGCATTTCGGTCAGGAAGGCGATAGGCGATATGCCCCCGCTTGTGGCCGGGGAAGGTTGCGAAGCCGATCCACTCCACCAAGCGTGCGGATTGTCATCGCTAAATCTCAGGCGGATTCGCGCTTCCAAGCCCGGCGGAACTTGGCGTGACTGGGACGAGGATCTTCGCGCAGCCTGTCACCGGAAGAAATCGGGCAAGACGTATCCTAGCGTCTATGGTCGGATGACTTGGGACGATCCGTCTCCGACGATGACGACGCAGTATTTCGGCTTCGGAAACGGTCGGTTCGGACACCCCGAACAGGATCGCGCGATTTCGCTCCGCGAAGGTGCGATTCTGCAGAGCTTTCCGAAGACATACGAATTCGTTCCCGAGGGCGACCCGATATATCGTAAGCGAATCGGTCGACTGATCGGCAACGCCGTGCCCGTCGAACTGGGGATCGCGACTGGCAAGAGTATCGTGCTTCACGTCGAGGAGTGGCTGGATTCACAGGAGCGAGCCGCCTGAAATCCATGCACACCGCGGCACCCGACGAGAAAAAGGAGGCAGGCACGGCTTCCGTGCCGGAGCCGGGGCAACTGGTAGAGGTGCGGCGGCGGCAGTGGGTCGTGGCCGAAGTGGCAGCGTCCACCACCGGCAATGGTCACGCGATGCGGCAGCACTACGTGGCGCTTTCGTCGATTGACGAGGATAACCTCGGCGAACAACTCGAAGTCGTCTGGGAAATCGAGCCCGGCGCGCACGTCATTGAGCGCGCGGGCCTGCCGACGATCACCGGCCAGGACGATACGGGGGAACTCGAAGCCTTTCTCGATGCGGTTCGGTGGGGCGCGGCGACCAATGCGGATCGGGGCTTCCTCCAAGCACCGTTTCGGAGTGGCATCAGTATTGAGGACTTCCAACTCGACCCCGTGGTGCGAGCCATTGACATGGCGCGTGCGAACCTCTTGATCGCCGACGATGTTGGCCTCGGCAAGACGGTTGAGGCCGGGTTGGTCGTACAGGAGCTGCTGCTCAGGCACCGTGCGCGAACCGTACTCATCGTTTGTCCCGCGTCGCTCCAGGAGAAATGGCGCGTCGAAATGCTCGAAAAATTCGGTCTCGAATTCAAAGTCGTTAACACCGGCTACATCAAGCAGCTTCGTCGTGACCGCGGCATACACGTCAATCCATGGACCTCTTTCCCGCGGCTTATCTCGTCGGTGGACTGGCTGAAGTCCGGCGACGCGCTCAGAATCCTTCGTGATGTCCTGCCACCGCGTGCCGAATACCCCCGCAAGTTCGATGTGCTGGTGGTCGACGAAGCCCACAACGTCGCGCCCGCAGGATCGACTCACTACATGTTGGAAAGCCAGAGAACACGTCTGATCCGCACGATCTCACCGCATTTCCAGCACCGGTTGTTTCTCACCGCCACGCCACACAACGGCCATAGGCACTCCTTTACGTCGTTGCTGGAGTTGCTTGACGATCAGCGCTTCTCGCGCAACATCATGCCGGACGAAAAACAGCTTGCGCAGGTGATGATCCGTAGGCTGAAGACCGATTTGGTCGACAATGATGGGAACCCGATCTATCCCACCCGAGACTTGAAGGCCCTTTCGGTTCCGTTTACCGCCGAGGAACGGACGATCTACAAGAAGCTGAACGCCTATTGCCGCAGCCGCGAAAGAACATGCCGGGATATCGGATTGGCCGGAACGAAGTTCGTCAATGGCTTGCTGGCGAAGCGCCTCTTTTCCTCACCAGCCGCATTCGCGTCTACGCTCGAAAAACACTTCGAGACGGTGACCTCCAATGGACGCGTTGACGCCCCCGATCCGCTCGAAGACCGAATACTCCGCAAGGCCGTCCTCAAGGCCGAGGAAAACTACGCCAACGACGCGGAGGTCGAGGCGGCTCAGCTCGAAGCCGTCGAGCAAGCGTCTAAGCGTACCACACCGTTAACCGACCAGGAGCGGCAGCTCCTCAACGAAATGCGTGTCTGGGCGCAGATGGCGAGCCACCGCGTCGATTCAAAGGCAGAAGCGATCCTGAACTGGATCGAAGTCAACCTCAAGACGGACGGCGGTGAGTGGAAAGACCGGCGCGTGATACTCTTTACCGAGTATCGAACGACTCTCCAGTGGCTTCACGAGATGCTTGCGACGCACGGCTACGGCGGTGACCGTCTGAGCATCATCCATGGCGGCATAAAGCACGACGACCGCGAGATCATTAAGGCCGCGTTCCAAGCTAGCCCGCAAGATTCGCCAGTTCGCGTCCTGCTCGCAACCGACGCTGCCTCCGAGGGCATCGACCTGCAGAACCACTGCAATTGTCTGATCCATGTCGAGATTCCTTACAACCCCAACGTCATGGAGCAGCGCAACGGCCGGATCGACCGCCATGGCCAGAAGCAGGATGAAGTCCTGATCTGGCATCCGGTAGACGGCGGTGACGCTCGGCATGACACACTGGGAGGACACAAAGACGACATCATCCGTGCGCTGAGAAAACTCGACTCAATGCGCGAAGATATGGGGAGCGTCAATCCCGTCATCGCCCCGCAAATGGCGGGACTGATTGAGGGGTCACGTCGTGATCTAGACACGCGAGAGGCTGAGGCTCGCGCTGCCCGTGCACGCCGTTTCGTGCGAGCTGAGCGCCGGTTGCAGGATCGTATCGCCCGACTGCACGACCGTTTGCAGGAGACGATAAAGGATTTTCACCTGACGCCGGATCGTATTTGCCAGGCAGTGAAGACAAGACTGGCGCTCGCGGGCAAGCCGTCGCTGAAGCCGGCAGAGCTGAAAGGTGCCCCGGGAGGCACCGTCTTCGAAATGCCCGCGCTAACGGGATCATGGGCGCGGTGCTTGGAAGGTCTGCGTCACCCACATACGCACAAGCTGCGGCCGATCACATTCGCCCATGATGTCGCAAAGGGCCGCGACGACGTGGTGCTTGTTCACCTCAATCACCGCTTGGTTCAGATGTGCTTGCAGCTCATGCGTGCGGAAGTCTGGGCAAAGAACGAGGTCAAGAAACTGCATCGCGTCGATGTTCGCACGCTGCCGAATTCCGTGCTTGCCAGCCCGGCACTTGCGATCGTGTCGCGCCTCGTGATTACAGGCGGAACCCATCACCGCTTGCACGAGGAGTTGACCACGTCGGGCGGGTATTTCCGCGACGGTGCATTCGCTCGGGAGACTCGGGTCACGCAAGTCAATCAGTGGATCGACGAAGCATCGTCGTACCGCGCCGACGAGGGGCTCTTGACCAATCTGGCCGACGACTTCGCCTCGCATGAGGAGGCTGTCTTGCGCGCAGTTCAAGCGCGGTCACGAAGGCGGTTGCGCGACTTGGAGAATACGCTCGACAACCGGAAAAGGCAGGAAGTCAAGAACATTGCGGCTGTCTTGGACGAACTGGCGAGAGCGATCGAAGAGGAGCTTGACACTGGGTCGAGGTCGAAGCAGCTCGAAATGTTCTCCGAAGCGGAATTGACCCAGCGTCGCCGCGATTTAGTAGCCTTGAATACGCGTCTCGGGCAGTTGCCTAACGAGAAGGAACGGGAGATCGAAGCGATTGAGAACCGCTACCGGGATCTGGTTGCCCGTACGTTCCCCGTTGCCGTCGTGTTCCTCGTCCCCGAGTCCGTGGCAGGGGAGAGCGCAGCATGACGGGACTACGCGGGCATGGTGAATGGCTGTCGTTGATGGACGTATCCGGGCCATTCCTGGCCGAACCGGTACTCAAGCAAGCATTCCCACAAGGGCTGGAGCAAACCGACCCATCGATTCGCAAGCATGTCCGTCAGGCCTATGACGAGTGGAGAGAGGCGGTCGATACCGAGGACTCCCAGACCGGCTTGATCCATGACGCTTGGATAAACCTCGTCCTGAAGAGAGTCCTCCAACTGGACGAAGACGGTGAGGGTGACGTCCTTAAGCCAAAAGGCCAATTGCCTGTTGGGTCTCTCGCGGTACCTTTCCCCGAGCACGGTGTCACGCTGCAACCGGACTTCGCGGTCGTAGATGCCCGAGATGACGATCGGTCCCTCATGTTCGTTGCGGTTTATCCGCCCGACACGGAGCTGGGCGCACCGGTTAAGGGTGACAAATGGGCCGCATCGCCAGCGGAACGCATGGTGGAGCTGTGCCGGGCGCGAGACGTACGACTGGGATTCGTCACCAATGGCGAGCGCTGGATGCTCGTCGACGCCCCTGTCGGCGGCGTGACGAGTTTCGCGAGTTGGTACGCCCACCTCTGGGGGCAGGAGCCGATCACCCTCCAAGCTTTTGTCAGCCTGCTCGGTATCCGACGTTTCTTCGTCGACACTAGTGAGCAACTACCCGCGCTTCTCGACGAATCCCTCAAGCTACAGGATGAGGTAACCGACGCCCTTGGGAAACAGGTTCGGCGGGCGGTCGAAGTCTTAGTTCAGGCGCTCGACCGTGCCGACGTCGACCGCAATCGCCAGCTGCTCGCGGGCGTGGAACCACCGGAACTCTATGAGGCGGCACTCACAGTCTTGATGCGTATCGTTTTCCTGCTATCGGCGGAAGAACGCGCTCTACTACTGTCCGACGACGAGAGGTATCAGGCATTCTACGCAGTCTCCACGCTGCGCATGCAGCTTCGTGCGGAGTCGGAGGAAATCCTCGAACGACGGCAGGACGCGTGGTCGCGCCTGCTCGCGGTCTTTCGTGCCGTGTTCGGGGGTATCAAGCACGAAGCTCTGAGATTGCCCGCCCTCGGCGGATCGCTGTTTGATCCCGACCGATTCCCTTTCTTGGAAGGGCGCGCCAAAGGCACGAGTTGGAAGCACCACCCGGCCGCGCCGCTGCCAATCGACAACCACACTGTCTTGCTACTACTTGATGCGGTTCAGCTTTTTGAGGGCCGCACGTTGTCCTATCGCGCTCTCGACGTGGAGCAGATCGGTTACGTGTACGAAGGCCTGCTGGAACGCACCGTGATAAGGGCGCGCGAGGTAACGCTCGACCTTGCCGCGACGAAAAGCGCTAAGAACCCCTGGGTAACTCTCGGCGAACTAGAGACCGAAGCTGGCCAAGGAGCAGGCGCGGTGCAGGCTCTGCTCAAGGATCGGACGGGTAGCTCGGCCAGCCGTGTGAAGAACGATCTCGTGAGACCAACCGACGAAGCGGCTGCTGACAGGTTGCTCATCGCCTGCCATGGGGACCTAAGCCTCCGAGACCGTGTCAAACCCTACCTTCACTTTCTCCGAGTAGATCCTTGGGGCTACCCGCTCGTCTACCCCAAAGGTACGTTCATGGTGATTGCCGGGGCGGACCGGCGTGAAACCGGCACGCACTACACTCCGAAATCCCTGACGGAGGCGATCGTAAGGGAGACGCTTAGGCCCCTAGTCTATGTAGGTCCGGCGGAGGGTCAGCCGCGCGCCGACTGGACGATCAGGTCGCCTAGGGAACTGCTCGACCTAAGAGTCTGCGATCCCGCTATGGGATCGGGTGCGTTTCTGGTGCAGGTGTGTCGCTGGTTGTCGGAGCGCCTTGTGGAAGCATGGTCCCACGCCGAGTCAGCCGGGCGAGCGATCACGGCCGAGGGCAAGGTTGTCGACAACATCGGCCGTCTCGAACCGCTACGTAGCGAGCCGGAGGACAGGTTGCTGACAGCGCGTCGCCTCATAGCTGAAAGATGTCTCTACGGGGTGGACATGAACCCGCTCGCTGTCGAGTTGGCGAAGCTGTCGATCTGGCTCATCACTCTGGCCAAAGGACGGCCGTTCGGCTTCCTCGACCACAATCTCCGATGCGGCGACAGTTTGCTCGGCATTGATGACTTGGACCAGCTTCTATACCTCGACATGGCGCCCGGCCCGAGTAGTTCGAGAAAGCTCTTCGCCGCGAGAATCGACGCCGTGGTCGAACGAGCGCTCGCACTCCGCGCCGAGCTTCGCAACCGACCCATCCGAGACATTCGCGATGTCGAACTCATGGCGTCGTTAGACGAACGAGCGCAACGAGAGCTCGAAGTCCCCGAACTCATCGCGGATGCGTTCATCGGCGATCTACTCAGCAGCGGCGTTGCGCCGGACACAGTGTCTCTATCGATTGATGCCGGAACAGCGATCGACGAACCGATCGCGAACGCCACGTCGCTGGCGTGGCGGGCTAAGAATGGTTTGCGAGCTGACCTGCCGAACAACCGGCCATCGCGATATCCCTTTCATTGGCCGCTGGCATTTCCTGAAGTGTTACAGCGCGACAACAGCGGATTCGATGCCATCGTCGGGAATCCGCCCTTTTCGGGCGGCAAGAAGATCACAACGAACTTCGGCAAGGCATATCGCGACTACCTTGTCCGCTGCATCGCCGAGGGGACAAAGGGATCCGCAGACTTGGTAGCCTATTTTTATCTTCGAGCATTCAGTTTGTTGCGGCAGGGCGGCTGTTTCGGACTGCTCGCTGTAAATACGATCGCCGAAGGCGACACCAGACAGGTCGGGCTGGAGCGTCTTCTCAAGAAAGGGGCAGTAGTATTCGCGGCCTTTGCCAATGAGCCGTGGCCCGGTAAGGCGAACGTTATAACCAGCCGCGTTCACCTTTGCAAGGACAGATGGAAGGGGATCTGTACATTGGGCGGAAAGAGGGTCGAACAGATTTCGGCCTACTTGTCTAGTCGTCAAGAATGGTCCCCCCAACGCCTCAGAGCGAACAAAGATTTTGCTTTTCAAGGATCGAACGTTCTTGGACTCGGCTTTACCATGTCCAAAGCTGAGGCCCGCAGGATGATTGCCGCTGATCCCAGCAACGCTGAGGTGGTCCTGCCTTACCTCAGTGGTCAGGATCTGAACTCGCATCCCCGCCAGGAAGCGAGCCGCTGGATCGTGAGCTTTTGGGACTGGCCTGAAGAGAGAGCCGCCGGTTATCCTCTGCCTTACAGATGGATCAAGGATCGCGTTTATCCGGAGCGTTTGAAGAAATCAAAATCCAAGTCATACCGAAACATTATGTCGATGTGGTGGAAACACTGGAATAACCGGATAGGCATGTATCATGCGATCGGTTGTGGAGAGAACTTTGCCGTTCACCCAAAGCGCTGGTCACCTGGTCAAAAATTCGAGAGCGTCATTTGCAATGCACGAGTCGGCAAGTATTTCTCACCATCGCAAGTACCCAACGGACAGATATTCCACGACAAGGTTGTTGTCTTCGCCTTGCAAGGCGCTGAGTGGCTCGCTTACTTGAACTCTTCGCTTGTCGTTGAATGGATATGGAAACAGTCGTCACGATTGAAAATGGATTTGAATTTCTCTCCGACTGATGCCTTCGAGACTCTTCCGTTGCCCGGGTTTGACACTGTCCGGTGCCAGTTGACTGAATTGGGCCGAGACCTGCTCCGAATAAGATGGACGGTGATGCAGGAACGTGAACTTGGGCTGACCCGATTCAATAACCTCGTTCACTCGGCAGATTGCCACGATTCGAGAATCGAGAGGTTTCGAGCGACTATCCAATCAATTGATGCCGTCGTTGCCCAGATGTATGGGTTGCCGGAAGAGAGACTCGAACACGGCTTTTGGGGAATCGACTATTTGCCGAACAACTCCAACGTACGCTTCACGATCGCAGCTGACGCTCGGTCGTTAGCGCTTTCCCGCATTGCCGAGTTGAACAGGGAGTGCAAGTGGAGCGAGGAGACTGGACCTGATTCGGACACTGCGGCTGCTGTGCACGGTTTGATACGTCCTGCGACAAGGCTGTCTGACCGGAACCTACTCGAGCCAACGCGTTCGGATCTCAAGTCAGCGTGGGAGTAGAGCAATGCACGACACTCCACCAGGTGAGATTAGCAGAGGTGGCGATGCCGGGACCTATAGAATGACGGTGGATCTCAACGTGCTTGATCATCTCGGCATACACCTCTACAGCAACATCGCCGCTGTACTAACGGAGGCTGTCGCGAACGCGTGGGACGCGGACGCGGCGAGTGTTGACATCAAGCTCGATCCGAATGCGGAGTGGATCGAGATTATCGATGACGGCGTTGGCATGACAGTTAGCGACATGAACGAGAAGTATCTTCGTGTCGGGTATCGGCGGCGGGACGAAGATGCGGAACACGGGAAATTCACTGCGAAGGGCCGTCAGGTCATGGGGCGTAAGGGGCTCGGGAAGCTGTCGCTCTTTTCGATTGCTGGCATCATTGATGTCCAGTCCGCAAGGGACGGGGAGGCACACGGGCTGCGGATGAGCGTGAGGGGAATCCACGAGTCCGTGAAGAACAACGAACCGTATTACAGCCCGGATCCTCTTTCACGGGACGAGGTCACGGTCACCAAAGGCACCAAGATCGTACTCAAGGACATCAAGCGGCAGCGGCTGGGGCGCGGTGCCGCGGCACTTCGCAAGCGTCTCGCCCGGCGCTTTTCCGTCATCGGCGAACTCCATGATTTCGCGATTACCATCGACGACGAAGCGATCACGACAGAGGACCGTGGCGATTTGCCGATTACCCAGTTCCTTTGGACGTTCGGCGGATTCGAACCCGACCTATCGTCGATTCCTAAGATGTTGGAGCGGGAACAGCTTCCCAATCGCTTCGAACCATGGCCCGACCACTGGAGCGTGGACGGCTGGATTGGAACGGCGAGCTTGCCCAAGCAACTTGACAGCGAAGACACCGGGAACCTCAACGGGATCGTTGTCTTTGCGCGTGGCCGACTGTTCCACGAGAACATACTCGATAAGGTAAACGACGGTCGCCTGTATACTAAGTACCTGACCGGCCAGATTGAGGCCGAGTTCCTAGACGAGGACGATAAGCCCGATATCGCGACCAGCGATCGCCAGCGCGTTCAGGAGGACGACGAACGTTATGCCGCCCTCCTGTCGTTTCTGAGGTCGAGTCTCACGAAGGTCGAGAAACGCTGGACCGAGTGGCGACGGAAGCACGAGGTCGAAAAGGCGAAGGAGACATCTCCAGCTCTTGCAGAGTGGTTCGACACGCTCCCCGAAGGCTTCAGGCAAAGTGCCGAGACGCTGGTCGCCAAGCTCAGTGCGCTGCCCGTCGACGAGGAAGAGGACAGGAAGCTGCTCTACCGTCACGGGATTCTGGCTTTCGAGCGTATGCGAATTCGCGGCTCGACCGAGGAGTTCGTCTCCAGCGTTCACGATGTTGACAAGTTGCTGAAGACCTTGGCTGATCGGGACGCTCTGGAGGCCGCTCTCTATCGCGATATCGTTAGGTCCCGTCTCGAAGCTATCAAGGAGTTTCAGGGAATCGTAGACGAGGACGCCAAGGAAAAGGTGCTTCAGAACTATCTCTTCGATCACCTTTGGTTGCTCGATGCGGCCTGGGAACGAGCGACCGACAGCGAGATCATGGAGTCACGCCTCATTGATGAAGAAGTGATCACCGACGACCTGACGGAAAAGGAGAGGCTCGGTCGGGTGGACATCGCCTATCGGACCAATGCCGGGAAGCACATCATCGTTGAGCTGAAGAAGGCGACCCGGAAGATGATGCTCTTGGAATTACAGGCACAGGGACAGACTTATGTCGACAAGCTCAAGAAGATACTGCTCGCGCAAGGCGACCCTGCCCCGAACATCGAGGTAGTCTTCGTGCTCGGCAAGCCCGTGGACGACGAGAAGGACAATCCGGACCGCGTGAAAGCGTCGATGGCAGCGGTTTCGCCGGGTAGCCGTATCGTGCACTACGACTCTCTTATCCAGGGCGCCCAGACCGCGTATTCCGAGTACCTCAAGAAGAGCAAGGAACTCGACCGGCTCGAAGAAATCGTGGATAGGATATAGGGGGGCGTGCCGATGATGAATGCGCGCACCGCTTGGATCGCGATCGAACGAGAGCGGACTGGTGACGGTTCGCCGTCACTCAATGTGCGAGGCACACCGAATCTACAGTCCGCGATCGCTGAAGACGACTGGATTCTCGTCGCTACGCCGGACGGACGTTTCCTCCGAACAGGACGTGTCCTGCGGCTCCGGGCAGGGCTTGACGCTACGACCGTGCACTTTGACCGGCTCCTGACCATGGACGAGCCTGTCGGGATCGGCGCAGCTGGGCTCTCACTGCCCGAGAGCGGCGCGGCAACTCGGCTCCAGTGGAACGTCTTCGTCGACGCGTTGCGGAAGCTCACAGGTAAGACGATCGACGACGTGCCACTGATTGATGACCAAGCCTATGTCAGGGACCTCTTGCAACTTGCGGTCCTGGACGACCTGCTCGGTCCCGCGAACGGGCCGCAGGAGCAGATCGTCGACATGAGCGTGCGCGATCGTTATCTCGTTGGTAAGCTCGCCCCGATGGATGCGGATGGGGGCGGCATTGAAGGGCTGGAAGGTCCGCTTGTTGCGGAAGCGGACGACACCGATCCGGGCGACCTTGACGTGCACAAGGGCAGGCACGAGCCGGGCGCGGAGTTCGGCGGCGCGACCGGCAAGGTCGACGCCGAGGCCGAGGCGCTCGACGAAGTCGACGCTGCGAGCAACCAGTCCCTAGTCCCGTCGAGTTTGGGGATGACGTTTTGCGTCGACGGCGATGTCGAAACGATTGAGGTCAAGGCTTGTTGGGGGCGCTACGAGCGCGACTACGATACCGAAATCTACAAGACCAGAACTAACCCCGAGACCGGTGAAGAAGAACGAGGCCCAAGGGCCAAGGTCTGGCAGCGTGTGCCCTGCGGCGGAACGATCCCACTCGATCTACGTGAGGGGCCGGTGGCCCACCGCAAGCTAGACTCCGCAAACCCTGCCGTGCGCTTGCAGGGCACGGTACGCGGGAAGAATGCCAATGGCGATCGACTCGTCACGCTTTTCCTCGTCAACGCACAACGAGAGCCGAAAGTAAACAAGGACAGCGCGTGGGTTTTCCAGCCCGAACTGGTAGTCCGGGCTGGTAGCGGGGCGGTCGATCCGGCCGTCTTTCGGCACAGGCTCGCGGCTCAAGCGTACGCCGACGATCCGGAACGCGAAACTCTTGAAATGACCTATCGGAAGCACGTCGAGTTCGCGGTCGGTCACGGCGTCGCTGTCAATGCCGAGACTGCGTCCGGTGAAACGGCGCGCGCCGTGGAGATCCGTACTGTCGTGATGCCGCAATACGAGGTGCCCGTGACAGAAACGCCGGGCCTTCGCCCGGAGGACCGGCCAGCAATGCGGAAAATGGTCGACAAGGGCTATCTCGACATGCAAGAACTCGCGGCCATGGACAGACCGCGGCTCGTCGAAGCTCTTTCCATACTCATCGAAGATTACGCGAAATGGATCGACGAGCAGCGTGATCGCATCGGCGCGGATGTCGTCGGTTTCGACGACAACGCACACACTGCGCTTGATCGCTGTCTCGACATCCACGCGCGGCTCGCCGCGGGCGTGCAGCTCGTTGCCGACGAGAAGAACGAGCTGGCCTTAAAGGCGTTTCGGTTCGCCAACGTAGTGATGGCACAGCAGCGCATACGCAGTATCTACGCGCTCGCACGCCGCCGTGGGCACAAGGTCGACATCGCCGATGTCGACCGACGCGAGAACCGTTCCTGGCGTCCGTTCCAGCTCGCGTTCGTCCTGCTCTCGCTGCCCTCCTTGGCCGATCCAGTGCATCCCGACCGCACGAAGCCAGTCGAGGCCGTCGCGGACCTCCTCTGGTTCCCGACCGGTGGCGGCAAGACGGAGGCCTATCTCGGTGTCGCGGCATTCGCGATGGCCATCCGGCGTATGCAAGGCCGGATCGGCGAATACGATGGCAGTCGAGGGTTGACCGTGATTATGCGCTATACGCTCCGCCTGCTCACGCTGCAGCAGTTCCAGCGCGCGACGACGCTGATCTGCGCCATGGAAATGACGCGACAACGGGCGATTGGGGCCGGGGATGATAGTCTCGGCTCCGAGCCGTTCACGATCGGTCTCTGGGTCGGCAACAAGGTCACCCCAGGGACGACTGCGGATAGCCATTTGGCCATTCGGCATATTCGCGATCCCGAGCGGTCCGATGCCGGCATTATCTCGCCGGGACAATTGACGAGCTGCCCGTGGTGTGGCTCGGACGTGTCCGACGGGCGGAGCCTATTGGATTCACATGTCGTTGTGATCGTTCAGCTTACGGGATTCGTCGGTCGGATTCCCGCTGATTGACTCCCGCTGATCGCGAACTCTCAGGCGCGAGCCCTCCGGCGGTTTTCCAGAGCCGT
>VYAQ01000258.1 GCA_009844885.1 Gemmatimonadota bacterium | reverse complement strand
GCAAGCGTCCGAGCCCGGCGCAGGCGGTATCGCCGACCGAGCCCGCGTCGACTTCGCGGCATCGGCCGCCACCACCGCTCCCCTCCAGGCACCGGGCGCGGCCGACTCGGCCGACGCCCACTCCCGTGCACGCTCCCTGCAGACCCGCTTCGAGCGCCGGCGCGTGCGGGACCTCCCCCGCACCCTCGGCGGGGGCAGCCACCCCTGCGACGCGATCATAGGGCGGCTGTGCATCTGGGACGACGGCAACGAGGACTGGGAACCCCGCGAGGAGCCGGAGTCGATCAGGGATTGGCGCCTCGAACTGCTCACCGAACTGGCGTCGCTGGCGCGCGCCGCCCCCGGAGACCACTGGATCTTCGGCCAGCGGATCCGCTATAGCGTGGAGGCCGGACTTCTCGCCGAGGCGGAGGCGCTGGCTCGCGGGTGCGGGCTCCCGGTGCGCTGGCGTTGCGACGCGTTCCTGGGCTACGTCCAGCACCACCAGGAAGACTTCGTTGGAGCGGAGTCCGCATTCGCGCGAGCGCTCTCGGCGATGCCCGCGGACACGGCGGGCAGCTGGGCCGATCCCCATCCCTTGCTGGACGGGGAACTTCGCGATTGGCTGGAGGCCCAGCCCGACTCCGCGGCGGCCGCCCGGCGGCTGTGGACGCTGGCCGATCCCCTGTACCTGGCGGACGGCAACGAACGGTGGAGCGCACACCTGAGCCGACGGGTGTACGCCATGAGTTCGGATGGAGCGATGAGCCCCCACCAGTTGCGCTGGGGCAAGGACATGACCGAGGCGGTGGTGCGCTACGGGTGGCCGATCGCCTGGGAGCGCTCGTGGCCCCGCGCGGGGCAGAGCACCATCCAGGTTACCGGGCGCGATCCTCCGGCTTCTGCGCGCACGCTTCCGCCCCGCGACGTGCTCGACGGCGGTCCTGACAGCATGGATGCGGTGGTGTGGGAAGTCCCCGATGGTCACGCGCAGAGCGTCTATCTGCCCACCTACGTGGACACAATCGGCTCGCTCGATGGACAGACCGGCAGGTTCTGGCGCCGCGATGGCGTGATCCTGATCGGAGTGGCCACCCTGCCGGATCCACCGGCGGGCATACCGCATCCGGAGCCGAATCCACCGCCGGCCGCGCTGCCCCTGGCACCGGTCGAAGCCGGCCTGTTCGTGGAGACTGAAGGCGTGGCGCGTACGCTCGGGCGCGCCGTCGCCGAGACTGGTGACGTGGTGCGCCTGTCGGGAATGGCGCCCTTGGCGGATCGGGGCGTCGTGAGCCTGGAGGCCTGGGCGCCCGGGCACCGCCGCGCACATCGCATCCGCCTGGGCATCGGACTCAGGCGGCTGCCGCCCGATCTCCTGGCGATTTCGGACCTCGTGCTGCTCGAACCGGGGGCGGAGCCGGCCGACCTCGAACCGATGCTCGATGTCGTCAGGGCGTCCACCCACGTCGCTGCGGACGAGGACCTGACCGTGGCGTTCGAAGTGTACGGCCTGGGTTTCCGCGCCGAGGGCATCGGCTTCAGCGCCTGGGTCGAACGGCGCAACGAGGGCGCGCTCTCGCGATTCGGCCGCTGGCTGCGCGTGCGGGGCCCCCGCGAAGAAGTGTCGATTCGCTGGGAGGAGAGCGGTCCGGAACGCCCCCAGCCACTCTTCCGGACGTTGCGGCTCGGACTTCCGGGACTCGACCCCGGTGAATACCAGGTCGTGCTCGAGGTTTCGGTGGCGGGAAGGGCGCCGCTCGTGGGGCGCCGCGCCTTCACGGTCTGGTGACGCCACCCTCAGGCTGACACCGGAGTGGGCGATTCGCTATATTATATGGCTGTCACCGAAACGTCGCCTCCACCACCATCCTCCCCTCCCGGCCATGGACGAAACCACCGGACGCGGACCTCTGCTCCTGCTCGCGGGACGGGCGAACCGTCCCCTTGCAAGGGAGATCGCCGACATGCTGGGCACGTCGGCGGAAGGGGTGACCATCTATAACTTCGCGGACGGAGAGATCTTCGTTCGCATCGACCGCAACGCACGCGGCCGCGACGTCTTCATCCTCCAGCCGACCGTGGCGGGGGCCGACAACATCCTGGAACTGCTCCTTCTGGTGGATGCGGCCAAGCGCGCTTCGGCGGCCCGCGTCACCGCCGTGGTTCCGTATTTCGGCTACGGCCGCCAGGACCGGAAAGACCAGCCCAGGGTCTCGATCGGGGCCAAGCTGGTCGCGAACCTCATGGTGGCGGCCGGGGCGGACCGGGTGGTCAGCATCGATTTTCACCAGCACCAGATCCAGGGCTTCTTCGACATTCCGGTCGACCACCTCTACGCGGCACCGGTCTTTACCGCCTACTTCCGCGGGAAGGAGTTGCCGGACCTGGTCGTGGTGGCTCCGGACGTGGGCTCGGCCAAGATGGCACGCGGGTTCGCGAAGCGCCTCGGTGCCTCCCTCGCGATCATCGACAAGCGGCGCCCGGCGGCCAACGTCTCCGAGGTGCTCAACGTCGTTGGCGACGTGGCGAACCGCACATGCCTCATCACCGACGACATGATCGATACCGGCGGCACGATCGCGCAGGCCGTCCAGGCGCTGATCGACCGGGGTGCGCGCAGCGTGTACGTGGCCGCCACGCACGCCCTGCTCTCCGGTGAAGCGGTAGCCAGGCTCTCCGCCGCTCCGCTTGAGGAGCTGGTCGTCACGAACACGATCGACATCCCGCAGTCCAAGAGATTTGACCGCCTGAGAGTGCTTTCCGTGGCGGACCTCCTGGCGCGGGCGATCACCTACATTCACTCGAACGCGTCGGTCAGCCAGCTGTTCGAACTGAGGGACAAAAAAGACCCGCCGAGGATTGCTCTGGCCTGAGCGCTTCGGGCGGCGCAGGGAAAACGACATGGAAGCGAAACTGAATCTCCTGACACGCGACGAGTCCGGTAAGGGCGTCGCACGCAAGCTCCGCCGGGCCGGGCGCGTCCCGGGCGTCATTTACGGCGGTGGGGGCGAACCGGTGATGGTCTCGATGGAGGCCCGCGAGACATTGCAGCTTTTCCAGTCCATCCCGGTGGACAACACGATCCTCAATCTCTCGCTCGACGGGGAAGCGAGCCCCGAACAGGCGCTCGTGAGGGAAGTGCAGGTGCACCCCTACCGTACCGAACTCCTTCACGTCGACTTCATTCGGGTTCGGCGCGGCGTTCCGATCGAGGTTCATGTGCCGGTCCATCTCATGGGCCTGCCCGACGGCGTGCGCAACGAGGGGGGAATCCTCGAACAGGTTGCGCATGACATCATCGTCAAGTGCGTGCCGGCCCTCATTCCGGAGGGGATCGAGGTGGACGTGACCGGGCTCGGGATAGGGGATGTGCTCAGGGCCGGCGATGTCGTGATGCCGGAAGGGGTGGAGAACCTCGTCGATCCCGAGCGCATGATCTGCGGCGTCTCGGCCGCGAGGTTGGCCGAAGAGTTGGAGGACGAGGAAGAAGGAGTCGAGGCCGAGCCCGCGCTGGAGACCCCGACGAGTGAGTCCGACGGGGATCAGGATTGAATCCGGCGGGCGCTCCCGGTCCGGATATTTCACGTCCCTCGTCCGATGCACCGTCCCCGCCGGAGGACGCGGACGGCTCCCGACTCAAGCTGGTCCTGGGATTGGGCAATCCCGGTCGGGAATACGACGCGACACGCCACAACGTCGGCTGGTGGGTGATGGACCGGTTTGCCTACGACCATGGCCTCGCGGCCTTCGAGCGGCGGGGACAGCGGCTCGAGACGGCAGGCACGATCGGGGGGCGGGAGATCCGGCTGGTCAAGCCCCGAACCTACGTGAACCGGAGCGGTCTCGCGCTCGCGGAGCTTCGGCAGACCGCGGGCTTCGAGACGGCGCGGGACCTGCTCGTCGTGGCCGACGACACGAATCTGGACGTGGGCCGGATCCGGTTCCGGCCGGGCGGGGGCGCGGGCGGTCACAAGGGTCTCAGGTCGGTGACCACCGTGCTGGGGACGCGAACCTACGCCAGGTTGCGGATCGGCGTGGGACTGGCGCCGCCGGGCACCGACCTGTCGGCCTGGGTCCTCTCGGCGATGCCCGAGGAAGACGAGGACGTGGTGGTGGCGCTTCTGCCGGAGTTGAGCCGGGCCGTGGGCGTCTGGGCGGAAGAGGGGGTGGAAGTCGCGATGAACCGCTTCAATCGATGAACCCTACAACACAGGAAGCATGAAGCCGTGATCGATCTACTCGGTTTGACGAACTTGTCGTGGGTGGCGGGCGCCATGGGGCTGCTGGCCGCTCTCCTTGTCTACCGCTACGTGGTCGGGCAGCCCGCCGGCACCAGCGTGATGACGGATCTCGCGGACCAGATCCACGATGGCGCGATGGCGTTCCTGCGGCGCGAATACGCCGTGCTCGGCGTTTTTGTCGCCGTGGTCGCGCTCCTGCTCTACCTGGCCATCGGCCAGGCCACCGCGGTCGCCTACGTAGCGGGAGCGGCGAGCAGTGTGCTGGCCGGGTTCTTCGGCATGAAGGCCGCGACCCGCGCGAACGTGCGCACCTCGGCCGCGGCCAGTGAGGAAGGCCAGGGGAAGGCGCTCCGCATCGCATTCTTCGGGGGTGCGGTGATGGGACTCTCGGTCGCGGCGCTGGGACTGTTGGGCATCGGGGCCCTCTACAGCGTACTTGCGGCCGACGCGATCCCCGGTACCGGGGAACTGCCGCGTTTCGCGGAGATCATCTCCGGGTTCGCGATGGGGGCCTCCTCGATTGCCCTGTTCGCGCGCGTCGGAGGCGGGATCTTCACCAAGGCGGCGGACGTGGGCGCGGACCTCGTGGGCAAGGTGGAGGCGGGCATCCCGGAGGACGATCCCCGCAACCCGGCCACGATCGCCGACAACGTGGGCGACAACGTCGGCGACGTCGCGGGAATGGGAGCCGACATCTTCGAGTCGTACGTCGGGTCGATCGTTGCAACCATCGCGATCGGCGCCACCTCGGTCGCGCTGGCCGCGAGCACCGCGGAGGCGGTCGCGCTCCCGGTAATCACCGTGCTCGTCGGGCTGGTGTGTTCGGTCATCGGGATCGGCACCATGAAGCTCCTGGAGCGCACGGAGCCCGGCGCGGCGCTGCGCAACGTGACGTTCATCGCGGCGGGGCTCTTCCTGGTGATCATGTACTTCGTGGTCCAGGCGCTGGACATGACCATCATCGATCCGGTCACGGGTTCCCCGCGCTCGGCCATGGGACCCTTCTGGGCGCTTCTGGCCGGGACGCTGGTCGGGATCCTCATCGGAGTCGTCACCGAGTACTACACCGGCGCCCGCCCCGTGCGGAAGATTGCCGGGGCCTCGGAGACGGGCTCGGCCACCAACATCATCACGGGTCTGGCGGTGGGGATGGAGTCGACGGCCATCCCGCTGCTCCTGATCTGCACGGCGATCCTTGTGTCCTTCCTGACCGCAGGGCTGTACGGCATCGGCATCGCGGCCGTGGGCATGCTCGCCACGGTGGGGGCGACCATGTCGGTCGACGCTTACGGCCCGGTTGCCGACAATGCCGGCGGAATCAGCGAAATGGCCGGCCTCGGGCCCGAAACCCGGAAGGTCACCGACTCGCTCGACGCGATCGGCAACACCACGGCGGCCATCGGCAAGGGTTTCGCCATCGGCTCCGCGGCGCTGACGGCGCTCGCCCTGTTCTCGGCTTACGCGTCGAGCGTGGGACTGCGCGAGACCGGGATCAACATCGCCGATCCGCTGGTGGTGGTCGGGCTCTTCATCGGGGGAATGCTGCCGTTCCTGGTGGGGTCGTTCACGATGACCGCCGTGGGGCGCGCGGCCGCGGGCATGGTCGAGGAGGTCCGCCGCCAGTTCCGTGAGATTCCAGGATTGATGGAGGGAACCGCCAGGCCGGATTCCGCTCGTTGCGTGGACATTTCGACCCGCGCGGCGCTCCGCGAAATGATGCTTCCAGGAATCACGGCGATCCTGGCTCCGGTCCTGGTCGGCCGCTTCCTCGGCATCGAGGCGCTCGGCGGACTGCTCGCGGGCGCGACGGTCACGGGCGTGCTCATGGCGCTCTTCATGGCCAACGCCGGAGGAGCCTGGGACAACGCCAAGAAGTACATCGAGGGGGGTGCGCACGGCGGCAAGGGCTCCGACCCGCACAAGGCCGCCGTGGTGGGCGACACCGTGGGAGATCCGTTCAAGGACACCTCGGGGCCGTCGCTCAACATCCTGATCAAGCTGATGAGCGTGGTGTCGCTGGTACTCGCTCCCTGGTTCGTGGGCGGCTGATGATGCGCGCTGCCATCTTCCCGCCGACGGAGCGTCGGCGATGAGCTCGCGACAGAGCGCTTCGTTCGACGGTGCCGTCGCATTCGCGCAGGACCTGATCCGCATCCCGTCGCTGCCGGGTGAGGAGGGGGAGCTGACGCGCCGGGTAATCGCCGAAATGGAGGCGCTGGGCTACGACGACGTCTACACGGACGAGCTCGGCAACGCGATCGGGATCGTGCGGAGCGGGGGCGGTGCCACGGTCATGCTGAGCGCCCATCTGGACATGGTCGCGGCCGGCGACCACGACGAGTGGGATTACCCGCCCTTCGGCGGCGTTATCGCGGACGGCTGCCTGCATGGACGCGGGGCCATGGACATCAAGGGACCGCTGGCGCTGCAGGTGCATGTGGCCGCGGCCCTGCGCGGCAGGGTGCCGGGAGACATCATCGTCGCCCACCCCGTTTACGAGGAACGCGGCGGCTGGGGAATGGACCACCTGACCCGCGTCGACGGCGGTCTCAGCCCGGATGTGGTGATCATCGGCGAGTCCACGCACGGCGACATCGCGATCGGCCACCGGGGCAGGTGCGAAGTCGAGATTGTGGGATACGGTCTGGCCGGCCACGCTTCCGCTCCGGACCGTGCCCGCAATGCGCTTGATCTCGCGCCGGCGATCCTGACCGGGGTCGCGGACCTGGCGTCTGCCCAGGAGGCCGATGACGTGCTCGGCCGCGCCTCGGTGGTGGCGACCGGCATCGATGCCGTCCCGGCGAGCCTGAACGTGATTCCGGACCGCATCACCGTCACCCTGGATTGGCGCATCCTTCCGGGAGACACCCAGGACAGTCTGCTCACCCGGGTGCGCGACTCGCTGAAGCCGCACCTGAAACGCCTGGAAGCGGACGGCTGGCCCGCCGCCGGCAAGTCGGTGGAGGTGCGCGTCGCGACCGAACGGCAGCGCGCGTATACGGGCGTAGAGGAGGAGCGCAGCATCCTCAGCCCCGGATTCCTCATGGACCCCCGTCATCCCGTGGTCCTGGCGGCCGCGAGGGCGGTGGGGAAGCGGGGTCCGAACGGGTCCGGCGCCGCGGCGGCCGTTCGCCCGTGGACCTTCGCCACGGACGGTGGGTGGACGTGCGGGGTGCGCGGAATCCCCACGATCGGCTTCGCTCCCGGCGAGGAGCGCTACGCCCACACGAACACGGAACGCCTCGACCTGGACGAGGCGCGCTGGGGTTACGGCAAATATCTGGACCTGATCCCCGCAGTGCAGGCGGCCGCGGGCTAGAGTAGCTGGTCCCGCAGCAGACTTCGGTCAGTCCATCGGGACGGTCCGGAGCACCTTGCCTTCCACCCGATCGAAGATCTCGTCCAGGCTCGTCCCCGTCACCGTCAGCCCGTGGTTCTTCAGCCCAACCACGCATCGGTTGGGGTCATCGGCCTCCCGCACGATGTCGGCGACCGCCTGGCCGAGTTCGCGCGTGCCGCACGGGTAGTTGAACTCGGTCGACGGAATCCCTTCCATCCAGCCGTGGAAGTGCAGAATGGCGCCGATCCCCGGGTGCTCGCGGTAGATCATCCAGTGCTCGATCGCATCGACGGACACGCGACGGGGCTCCACGCCCGGTGGGTGGCTCACCACCATGGCGTTGCGCTCGGGATCGTAGTCCTGGACCATGAGAATGTCGCGACCGATTTCCCGCAGGTTCGATTTGTCAACCCCACTGGCGCTCATCCAGAACCACTGGTCGTCAAAGCGTGCGGAAACGTTGCCGTAGGAAAGACCGCCGATGCCGAAGATCCGCTTCACGTGTCGGAAGTCCCGCGGCGTCAGAACCTCGTCCATGGGGAAGGGCGCGGGCAACAGGTCCAGTTCGTCCAGCTTCCGGCCGGCGCGGTAGATCGACCGCGTGATTTCGTCCCCGCCCCAAAGTTCCTCCGGCAGATCCGGCTGGAAGGCGTTGTCGATCACCAGTGTCGAAGAGGCCATGGGCTCGATACGGGCGTAGACCTGCTCGAAATAGGCCCGGGTCTCGGCGTTGCCCGGCACCACGTAGTGGCCCTGCTCCATCGTAATGAAGTGGGCGTCCGGATCCCCGCCGGGCGACGGGATCAGCCCCACGGCCAGGTTGGCCAGGGCACGCAGCAGGGTTGGGTAGCCCTGCACGATATGATCCGTGAACGGAACCGGGAACTCCGTAACGGCACAGACGAAAACGGCTTGTGCGTGCCGTCGAAACGGCTTCGGGTGCCCCTTCGGAAAGAAGTTGAAGACGAGCTTCGCCTGGTCGGGTCGCGCGGCGTAGCGGTGGCCCTCCGCCTCCATGACCGTCCGCAGTCCCCGGGAGAACCACCGGAAGGTGTCGCTGTCAGGCGACCCGACAAAAGCAAATGTCATGGAAGGATACCTCGGTGCATGGTGTTCGCGAACCGTACAAAAGGTTCACACAAAGCGCCGGAGCGCAACCCCTCCCGAAGCGGCCGCCGCGAGGCATTGCACCGGACACTTCACATTGCGAGGCGTCTCTGGCTACATTTCCCTGACCATGTCCCGCTCCGCCGGGGAAGCGGAGCCCGTCATCACACACGGTCCGAGGGAGTTCCCATCGCATGAGAGCGTACGAAATCGTCTACATCCTGGATTCCGCCCTGGAGCGCGAGGCCGTCGACACGAAGCTTCGAGGCTTCCATGACGTGCTCGGCGGCGAAGTCACCGCCGTCGACCATTGGGGTGTCCGGCAGTTGGCCTATCCGATCCGAAAATCGAAGACGGGCTATTACGTGATAGTCCATGTGGAAGCCGATCCCGCCGCGCTGCCCGAATTCGAGCGGGTGGTGAAGCTGGACGAGGAGACCACCCGGTATCTGATCGTCGTCAACGAAGGCCAGCCCACGACTGGTGCCTCCGTGTTGGCCGATCGCCCCGCCCCGCCGGAGCCGGAGGACGAGGGAAGCGACGCAGGGGACGCCGGCGATGCCGGTGACGAAGACGCGTCGTCGGCCGGAGAAGCGGAAGACGACCAGCCCGCCGCGGAGCCGCAGCCGACGGGTCCGCCGGAGTTCGCAGGCGCCCGGGGACGCCGCCGCCGCCACGAGGGGCCGCCGATCGTGTTGCTCAACTACAAGGACGTGACGACCCTGGCCCGCTTCCTGACCGAGCAGGGCAAGATCCTGCCCAAGCGGACCACAAAGGTCTCGGCCCGATTTCAGCGACGTCTCGGCATCGCGATCAAGCGCGCGAGGCACATCGCCCTTCTCCCGTACATCAGGGACCACGAGGCCTGAAGTCATGAAGCTCATTCTGCGTGAGACCGTCGCCAGCCTGGGACAGGCCGGCGATGTCATCAACGTCAAGCCCGGGTACGCCCGCAACTATCTCCTGCCGCAGGGACTCGCGTACACGGCCTCGGCGGCCAACATCCAGCGGATCGAAGAGGAGGCCGTCCGACGCCAGGAACGGATGCGCCGGGACTACCTGGAAGCCAACCGGCAGGCGTCGCAACTGGAAGGGCTGACTGTGTCCGTAACCGCCAGGGCCGGCTCCGAGGGGCAGTTGTTCGGCTCGGTCAACGCCCGCGACATCTGGGGCCTGGTGCAGGAGTCGGACATCGACTTCGAGCTCGACAAGCGGTCCGTGCTCCTGGCCGAGCCGATCAAGGCCATAGGCGAGCACATGGTGCCGGTCCGGCTTGAGTCGGGGGTCAAGACGGAGATTCGCGTGGTCGTGGAGGCCGAAGAAGATTGACGGGATCCGCGGCGGCCCTGGAGACGCACCCGCACGTCCGCAGAGCCGTCCGCTACGCCCTGGAGAGGAAGGCGACCGAGGTCACGCTCCTCGACCTGCGGAGCATTTCGTCCGCAACGGACTTCTTCGTGATCGCCACGGGCCGCTCCGACGTGCAGGTGCGCGCGATCGCCGAGCACATCGTCGACAGCGCAAAGCGTGACGGGGCCCGTCCGGAACACATTGAAGGCCTCGACCAGGGGCGCTGGGTACTCCTGGACTACATCGACTACGTCGTGCACGTCTTCCATCCGGCCGTGAGAGAGTTCTATCGGCTGGAGTCGTTGTGGGGAGACGCGGTGGCGACCGTATTCGGGCAAGATGTGAAGTCATGAGGCTCAAATCGTTGGAGCTGAGTGGTTTCAAGTCCTTCCCGGACACGACAAAGGTGGAGTTCCACGACGGAATCACCGCGATCGTGGGGCCCAACGGCTGCGGCAAGTCCAATATCGGCGACGCCATCCGCTGGGTGCTTGGCGAGCAGCGTCCCACCGCCATCCGCGGTGCCAGGATGGAAGAGGCGATCTTCCAGGGGACGGTTGCGCGCCGGGCCCTGAGCCGCGGTGCGGTGTCCATGGTCGTCACCAACGAGGACGGCGCGCTTCCGACCCCGTTTCGGGAGGTCGAGATCGGGAGAACCATCTACCGGGACGGGGGCAGCAACTATCGCCTGAACCGTTCTCCGTGCCGCCTGCGGGACATCGTGGATCTCTGCCGGGACACCGGCCTCGGCGCGAACGCGTACTCGATCATCGAAATCCGGATGATCGACGCCATCCTCTCGGAGCGGACCGACGAGCGAAGATCCCTTTTCGAAGAGGCCGCGGGGATCGGCAAGTACAAGGATCGCCGGCGTGCGGCGATGCGGCGCCTGGAGACGTCCGAAGCGGATCTGCAGCGCCTGGAGGACGTGATCGGCGAAGTCCGCTCGAAGGTCCGCTCCCTGGCCCGGCAGAAGGGCAAGGCCCAGCGTCATCGGGAGTTGCGGGACCGGCGGCTGGCGGTGGAGATCGCGGTGGTGGGCTCGGACCTGGAGGACATGCGGACTCGGTTGGCCCAGGTGGAACACGAACTCGCGCACGACCGCGACGAAACGGCCGGCATGGCGGCGCGCCTTGCGACGGCCGAATCGGAGTTGCAGCGCGCGAGGCTCGCGCACGTGGAGGCCGAGAAGGTGCGTGTGGACGCCGCGGGCCGGCTGGACGGGGTGCGAAACCGGCTGGCCACGGTCGAACGGGAAGTCGCGGTTGCCGGTGAGCGAATCGGGAACGGCAAGCGCCGTCTCGAACAGATCGCCAGGGAAAAGGACGCCCTGGCCGGACTGAGGGCGCGTTCGTCCGACGAGATCCTGACCCTGCGTCGCGAACGGGACAATTGTAAGGTAGAGTTGACATCATGTAAAGCGGAGTTTACATCGCGTCGGCAGGCCGCGGCGGACACAAGGGCTCGTATGGAGGTGGCCCGCGACGAACTGGCCGTGGTGGAGCGCCGCAGCCGCGAGGTCGCCCGGGCGGTCGCACGGGTCGAGGGAGACCTGGACAGCGCACACCTGCAGACGGAAGAACTGGACCGCAGGCTGGAGCGGCTCACGGCGGACTCCCGGGCTGGAGCCGGGGCCCTGCGGGAACTCCGGTCGCAGGGCGACCTGTTCGTCGATCGCAGCAGGGACGCCACCCGCCAGGTCGAGCGCTCGCGCCGCGACCTGGAACGGTCCCGGCGCCGTGCCGGCATGCTCCGTGACAGGTTGCGGGGAGCGCGCGCGGCCGAATTGGAGGCGCGTACCCGAGTCGCGGCCCTCGAGACGGAGGTCTCGGCCGTGCGGCGAATGACGCTGGCCGGAGAGGGCGCGGAGGCCGTTGCGGCGGACGCGGCGGAGGCGTTCCCGGACCGCGTCATCGGAATGCTGTCGGACTGCGTGCGGGTCGAGGGCACTGCGGCGCGCACGGTCGACGACGCCCTCGCGCGTTTCGGTCTCGCGCTGCTGGTCGCCGGCGGCGAGGATATCGAGCAAATCGAACATTGGTACAGATCCGAGGCAGGCCGGGTCGCCCGGCTGGTGCTGCTCCCCCTGGATCGGATCCCTGAGCCGAGGGGCGCCTTGCCGCCGGGAGTGGCCGCGACCGGGAAAGGGGCGCCGTGGGTACGCGCGCTGCTCGGCGGCGTCACCTTTCAGCCATCTCCGTCCGGCGATGAGCAATGGGCGCCGGGCTGGACCGACCTCCATGGAGCCGTGCACCTGGTCCCGGACACGGGTGCCGAGGGTCGATTGGAGCGCACCGAGCACCTCGACGGCCTGGAGGCCCGCGTCCGCGCAAGCCGCGGTGAACTGGAAGAGGCGCGCCGCGTGCGGAGCCACGTCGAGCGCGAGAGCCGCAAGTGCGAAGAAGAAGTCGATGCCCTGACCGAGTCTCTGCTTTCCAGCCGTGACGCGGCGAGAGCGGCGGAGGTCGAGGCCGAGGTTCAGAGCGGCCGCAGGCAGCAACTCGCCCGCCACCAGGACGAACTTGCCAGGCAGCTCGAGGGTACGCGAGCCGCGCGGGAGCGAGCCGCGGAGCGTGCAGCCGAAGCCGATTCGGAGCGGGTCCGGCTGCTGGACGAAGAAAAGACCCTGGGCGCGCGGCTGGAGGAGCTGCGCTCGCTGCACGCAGCCGTCGACGTGGAATGGGAACAGGCGCGCAGTGCGGAATCGGAGGCGGTCATCCGGCTCACGCGCCTCGAAGGCGATCTGGGGCGCCTTGGCGACCGCATATCGGATGCCGAGAAAACCGTGACCCGGACACGCGACAGGATCGCGGGCCTCGAGCGGGAGGCCCAATCGCTGGAGGAGGAGATCGTCCGGGTCCGCGAGGAGCGGGAGCAGGCGCAGAAAGGGCTGGAGGGCATGTTCCGGAGGCGGGACGAGCTGCAAGGCGTGCTCTCGGAGCAGGACCGGCAGCTGCGAGAGGCATCGGCCGGGGTCCTGAAGGCGGAGCGCAACGTCGGCGAGGTCCGTGATCTGGAGCGCAACGCGGTCGAGGGCAGACATCAGCTCGAACTTGAACGCCAGGACCTGGCCAATCGGGCTGCCCGTATCGGCGAGCGCCTGGAGACGGAATGGGGACGCCCCCTGGAGACGCTCCTCGACGAGGTCGAACCGGCGGAAGGCGACGCGGAAGCGCTGCGGGGCGAACTGGGCGACATCACGGCCCGCCTCGCGCGGCTCGGACCGGTAAACATGCTGGCGGTCGAGGAGCACGCGGAAGAGAGCGCCCGTCTCGAATTCCTGGTCGGCCAACAGGACGACCTGGTGTCCGCCCGCGACGATCTGAAAGCCGCCATTCGGCGGATCAACGCCACGGCCACCGAGCTCTTCATGACGACGTTCGAGGCGATCCGCGAGAACTTCCAGCGGACCTTCGAGCACCTGTTCAGCGGGGGCGAGGCGAATCTGTGGCTTGGGGACCCGGACGACCCGCTGGAGTCGCGCGTGGAGATTCACGCCGCGCCCAGAGGGAAGAAGACGCAGCGGATCGATCTGCTGTCCGGTGGGGAGAGGGCGCTGACCGCGCTGTCGCTGCTCTTCGGCATCTATCTGGTCAAACCGAGTCCCTTCTGCGTGCTCGACGAGGTGGACGCCCCGCTGGACGAATCCAACATCGGACGTTTCGTTCGCCTTCTGCAGGGCTTCAAGGCGCAGACCCAGTTCGTCGTCATCACCCACAATCCCTGGACGATCGAGGCGGCTGACTGGATCTACGGCGTTACGATGGAGGAGCCGGGGGTATCGTCGATCGTGGGAGTGCGGCTGGAAGGACGCACGGAGGCCGCGGGTACGGCAGCTTGACCCCCGCGGTGACGGTCGTCGGATCCGGGACGCTCGTTCCGTCCGGTGAGAGATCGTCGCCGGCACATCTGGTGGAGCACGGCCCGACGAGGATTCTGCTCGACGCGGGCCCCGGAACGGTGCACGGGCTGGCTCGCCACGGCCTGGCGTGGTGGAAGATCACGCACGTCGTCTTCACCCACTACCATACCGACCACTTCGGCGACCTGCCGCACCTGCTCTTTGCCATGAAATGGGCCGCTCCCGCGCCCCGCAGGCGCCGCCTGCGCATCCTGGGGCCGAGCGGGCTGACCGAACGCGTCGAAGCGTTGCGGCGCGCGCACGGGGATTTCATCGTCCGGCCCGGATTCGAACTGGACTACGAGGAGGTGGCGCGTTCCGCGGTCTGGCGCGGCCCGGACGCCTCGCCGACGCTGCGGTTTCACCCGGTGCCGCATACCGACAGCTCGGTCGCCGTGCGCGTCGAGATGGGGGGCCGGGCCGTCGGGTACACCGGCGACACGGGCCCGGACGGGACGCTGGGATCGTTCCTGCGAGGCGTCGACGTGCTGATCAGCGAATGCGCACACCCCGACCCCCCGCCGCCGGGACGCCACCTGTCCCCTGTATCAGTCGCCGAGATGGCCAAACGGGCCCGACCGGGCGTTCTGGTTCTCACGCACATGTATCCCCCTCTCGACGCCGACTCGGCACCGTCGCTTGTGCGGGTAGCCGGCTACCGGGGACGCGTCGTCTGCGCCGGCGATGGCGAGCGTTTCGTGCTCGAGTAGTCGGCGGGCCGGACACGGGGATCGCGGTCGGCGTGCACCGGCCGCATGGTGCCGCCCAGCCCGCATGGGTGGACCTTTTCACCCGCGTTGCTTACGATTCGCATCCTCTCGTCTTCCGCGCGCAATCTCCGCCGGCGCAACCGGTTGCCCCGGCCCTGGCCCCGGGCGCGCGACAGTTCTCCGAAGGATGGACATTTGCCGTGTTGATCGTCATGGACCATCGCGCCACGCCGGAACAGATCGACCGGGTCGTGGACGTGATCGAAGACATGGGATATGGAGCCAAGCCGATGCCCGGGCGGCAGCGTACCGCCATCGGCCTGGTGGGAAACGACGGACGGGTGGAGTCGGCGAGGCTCGAGGGCCTCGAAGGGGTGCGCGAAGTCATCAAGGTCAGCAAACCCTACAAGCAGGTCTCCAGAGAATGGCGCGAGGAGGACTCGGTCGTCACGCTCGGCAACGGCGTGGTCATCGGGGGTCGGGGGGTCGTCCTGATGGCCGGACCCTGCGCGGTCGAGGGACGCGAGCAGATTCTGGACATCGCGGCCCAGGTGCGGAATCTGGGCGCCTGCGTGCTGCGGGGTGGGGCGTTCAAGCCCCGGACCTCGCCCTATTCGTTCCAGGGGCTGGGCGTGCGCGGACTGGAGTTGTTGGCGGAAGCCCGGGAGCGGACGGGCCTGGCCATTGTGACGGAGGCCGTCGAACCGGAAGGAGTCGCCGCCGTGGCCGAGTACGCCGACATGATCCAGATCGGGGCGCGCAACATGCAGAACTACCCTCTGCTCAAGCGGGCCGGGCGCGTCGGCAAGCCGGTGTTGCTGAAGCGCGGGATGTCGGCGACGATTACGGAGCTTCTGCTCGCGGCCGAATACCTGCTCAGCGAGGGCAACCCGAATGTCATCCTCTGCGAGCGCGGTGTCCGCAGCTTCGACCCGCAGACGCGCAACGTCCTCGATCTGACCGCGATCCCCCTCGTCAAGTCGTTGACGCACCTGCCGATCGTTGCGGATCCCAGTCACGGCACCGGGGTGCGCACCAAGGTCACGCCGATGGCCCGCGCGGCGGTCGCGGCCGGTGCGGACGGCCTCATCGTGGAGGTGCACCCGGATCCGCCGGAGGCGCTTTCGGACGGTGCGCAGAGCCTCTACCCGGAGCAGTTCGCTGAACTGGTCGCCCACTGTGGTCCGATCGCGCGTGCGATCGGCCGGAACCTGGCGACCCTCCCGGAGCCTGCGTTGACCGGTGCAGTGAAGGCGGCCGTGCACACCACGATGTAGCCGGACGTCCCATCGAGCCATGTAGGCGCCCGCGCCGCGCCCACAGATTGCACCGCCATGGGAAACGACGATCGGTGGGGCCTGGGACGGCGCGGGGAGGCCGTGGCGGCGGACTATCTTCGGGAACGCGGATGGGTGCTGCTGGCGCGCAACTTCAGGGCGGGTCCCAAGGAACTGGATCTCGTCGCGGCGCGCGGTGGTGTCGTGGCCTTCGTCGAGGTGAAGACCCGCTCCTCCGCTACGGGCGGCACGCCCCTGGAGCCGATTCGGGCGCTCAAGCGCAGAGCCGTAGAGGCAGCCGCCCGCCGATGGATCCACGAGCACGGCAGGCCCGGAGCCATGTACCGCTTCGACGCGATCGCGGTGGACATGACCGGCGGCACGACGCGCATCGAGCACATCCCGGACGCGTGGCGCCCCGGCCGGTAGTCTCCGAGCGCGGACGCTCCGTTGACGCCCCCTCCCGGACCCGGGTAGCTTTGGCCGTGCCCCAGGTCCGCGGGACCGGAACCCATGAACCCCGTCAGGACCCCGCAGGTAGCAGCGGTAAGTGAGGTGAACGTCGCCGCGGAGTGCCTGGGGCACCTCGCGCCCCCCGTCCGGCCAACTGTGAGTCCACGCCGCCACCTTGTCCTATCTCGCGCTAGCCCGCAAATACCGGCCCCGACGCTTCGGGGAGGTGTCGACGCAGGAGCACGTGTCCCAGACGCTCCGGCACGCGGTGGCCGGGGATCGCGTCGGTCACGCGTACCTCTTCTGCGGTCCGCGCGGCGTCGGCAAGACGACGCTGGCGCGCGTGCTCGCGATGTCGCTGAATTGTCCCGACCGCACCCCCGAGGGAGAGCCCTGCGGCGTTTGCCGGGACTGCTCCCACATCTGGGCGGGGCATACGTCGCTCGATGTCGTGGAGATCGACGCGGCCTCCAACCGGGGTGTCGACGACGCGCGCGAACTCCGTGAACGGGCGATGTACGCGCCCTCCGAGGAGAACCGCTACAAGGTCTACATCCTCGACGAGGCACACATGCTCACGCGCGAGGCCTGGAACGCGCTTCTCAAGATCCTGGAGGAGCCTCCGCCCCGGGTGATCTTCGTCTTCGCCACCACGGAGCCCCGGAAGATCCGTCAGAGCGCATCACCGATCCTGTCGCGCTGCCAGCGGTTCGACTTCCGCCGCATCGGCACCACGGACATCATGAAGCGGCTGGACGAGGTGCTGGGGGCCGAGGGCATCGAGGCGGACCCCGAGGCGCTGCGGGCGATCGCCCGGAAGGCGAACGGCGGCATGCGCGACGGGCTGTCGCTGCTGGATCAGGTGCTGGCCCTGTCGGACGAGAGCGTGAGCATGGACTCCGTGGTCCGCGTCCTCGGGGTGGTGGACGAGCAACGCTATCTGGATCTCTTCGACATCGTCATCGAGCGCCGGCACGGGGCCGTCTTCGAGTTCGTCGAAGAACTGATCGACGAAGGGCACGACCTCGTCGAGTTCTACTACGGGCTGGCCGAGAAGCTGCGACTGCTGCTGCGCATGTCACTGGACGCCTCCTCTACGGCGGGCGATCTGAACGAGGACCTGCGCGACGATTTCGCCGGGCGGGCGGCAGCTTTCGCGCCCGGGGACCTGGTCCGGATGCTGGCCATGGCCTCGTCTCTCGAGGCCGACGGCAGTTTGCGCCGCACGGGGAGGCCGCGGGTCCTCATTGAGATGCTCCTGCTCCGCATGAGCTACCTGGACCGCACCGTGGAGCTGGAAGAGATCATCCAGGCACTTGGTGGGACACCGTCCCGGGGGCCGGACGCCCCGGCCGAGGCCACCGGGTCCGGCGTCCCCGGCGACGGCGTCGCGTCCCCGCAATCGCCCGCCCGCGTGCGCGTCGCGGTGTCCTCCGCAGACGGCAGGGACGCGGCCCCCGTGCCGGCCGAAGGAACGCTCGACACGATTTGGAGCGCCGTATTGGGGGACCGGGAGCGAGTCGAACGCGGGCTTTCGTTCCTCCTGCGCACATCGGCCACGCTCACCGAGACCGGCAAGGGGATCTCGCTGGCGGTAACCGGCGGGCCGGCATCCGACAAACTGCGGGAGGTGGCCACCCGGCAGGCGCTGCTCGAGGCGCTGGCCCTTCATTCGGGTCGGGAATCTGCAGAGATTTCAATCGAGATCGAAGAGGGTGACCGTTCAGGCGGAGAGGGTGCCACGGATGGGAAGGCTGGTCCGCCGGGCAGTCCCGCCGGAAGAGTCACTCGGGACTCGGTCCGGGAGTCGCGTCTGAACGAACTCGTCAAGCGTGCTCCGCAACTCGAGAGAGCCGTCGTTGAGCTGGATCTCGAGTTGGTCGACTGAGCGGCGAAACCCATGCAACCGGCAGAAACGACATGACGAATATCCAGCAGTTGATGAAGATGGGGCAGCAGATCCAGGCCAGGATCAAGGAGTTGCAGGACAGCCTGCACACGGAGGAGCTGACGGCTTCGTCCGGGGGCGGCATGGTGACCGCGCGCGTGAACGGCAAGGGCGACCTCAGGGGCATTTCGATCGACCGCGAAGTGATCGATCCGGAAGACCCCGAGATGCTCGAGGATCTGGTCGTGGCGGCCGTGGCGGAGGCGCAGAACCGCGCGCGCGATTTTTCGGAAGAGCGGATGCGCGGCGCGGCGGGGGGGTTGCCGGTCCAGTTGCCCGGACTGTTCTGACCCCGGCTCTTGGATAGCGGCCGCCCGGTACAATCGCCGATCGAGGAGCTCTGCCGACAATTGCGGAAGCTTCCCGGGATCGGAACCAAGACCGCGTTGCGCCTGGCGTTCCACCTTGTCAAGGGAGCCAGGGACGATGTGCGGCGGCTTGCGAATGCGCTCCTGGAGGTGGCGGAGCGGATCCACCCCTGCCCGCAGTGCGGCAACTACTGCGACGGCGCGCTCTGCCCGGTGTGCCGGGACCCGTCCCGCGATCAGGGGGTGATCTGCGTGGTGGAGGAGGCCTACGAGGTGGGTGCCATCGAAAGGGCCGGAAGATACCGCGGACTCTTTCACGTCCTTGGCGGTCGTCTGTCTCCACTTGACGGGATAGGTCCGGAGCACCTGAATATCGATGGTCTGGTCAGCCGGATCACCGAGGCGCCCGAGACACCTGCGGAGGTCATCCTCGCGACCAACGCGAGCGTCGAAGGAGAGGCCACCGCGGTCTACCTGCAGGGTCTGCTCAGCCCGCACGTATCGCGTGTGACGCGCCTGGCGAGGGGCATCCCGGTCGGAAGTGATCTGGAGTACGTTGACGGCACAACCATCGGCGAGGCCCTGGCCGGCCGACGCGAAATGTAGGGGGATACAACCGTGAACCGAAGAACGCGCCAGATCGGCCTCTTCCTGCTCGCCGCGGGTGCGGTGGGCGCGTTGACCGGGCTGTTGCTGAAGCACCAGGTTGTGCGGCATCGGCGCGAACTCTTCAGTGCGAATCCGTTTCGGCGGCTGGCGGCGCTGCGCCACATGGCCGGCGAGCCGGCCACCGTCGACGCGATCACCGTCCTGCGCGACTTTGCCGCGTGGGAGCCGCGACGCCTCCTGAGGACGCGGGCGGCATCGGTGCTGGCACGCATGCAACGGGAGCTGCGAGGAAGGCGGACCGGCAGGTGAACCTCCCCAACGCCATTACGGTGGCGCGGATCGCAGTCAGTCCCCTCATCGCCTGGCTTGCCCTCGCACCCTCGGTCGCCAGTCGGTACGCGGCCTTCGCGCTGTTTCTGCTCGCCGCGTTTTCCGATGTTTGGGACGGCTATCTGGCCCGCAGGCACGGGTGGATCACGGATACGGGCAAACTGCTCGATCCGATAGCCGACAAGCTGCTCCTGGTGAGCACCTTCGTGCCGATCTTCTTCATTTCGCGACGTGCGGACGCGCTCACCAGCATCCCCTGGTGGGGCACGCTGCCCGTGTGGGTCGTCGTCGTGGTGTTCGGGCGTGAACTGTTCGTCACCCTGTTTCGGGCCTACGCCGCCCGCCGCGGGACCGTAATCGCCGCCGGAACCCTGGGGAAACGGAAGGCGCTGCTCCAGAACTTCTTCATCGGGGGGCTGCTGCTGTGGTATCCGCTGCTGCTTTCCGCCACCACGCTGCAGTGGTCCGGGTCCTTCTGGGCCGGCTGGCGGACGTTTCACGCGGCCTGGATCGGGGTCACGCTGGGTGTTGCGATCCTGCTCACGCTGCTCTCGATGGGTGACTACCTGTGGCGGTATCGGGCGCTGGTCGGGAGGAGGGAATGACACCGGAGCCCGGTGTGGCGGGTTGTCGGTCCATCCCGGAGCTCGTGCAGCACCTGTCCGACGCTTCCCGGGAACGCGGTTTGAAGATCGCCACCGCCGAGAGCTGTACGGGCGGCATGGTCGGCGCGGCCATCACCGACCAACCGGGGGCCTCCGCCTGCTACGTCGGGGGCGCCGTTGCCTACTGCGACGACGTCAAGGTGCGCTGTCTGAACGTCGACCCGGTCGTCATCGATGCCCATGGCGCCGTGTCGAAGCTGGTCGCCCTGCAGATGGCGTTCGGCGCCCGTCGGCGGTTCTCCGCCGATGTGGCCCTGGCCGTCACGGGGATTGCGGGCCCGCGTGGAGGGAGGCCGGAAAAGCCGGTGGGAACCGTGTGGATCGCCGTGGCCGTGAGCGATGGAATCGGCACGGCCCGGCGTATGCAGTTCGTGGGTGGGCGGGCGGCGATTCGGGACAGGAGCGTCGCTGCCGTCCTCCGGCTGGCGACGGAGGCGATCGCGACACACGATCTGTAAGACGAGGCGGCAAGAGCCCATAATGGATAGGCGCACGGCGGCACGTCGATTGCGTCGATTGCGAAGCGGTGGTGGTGCCGGTATCGCGTGATCAACAAACGGACTGAAGGTGAATGACGGAACAGCGACCGAATGAAGAGGTGAATCCGGTGGAGCCGGAAGATCGTCTGGAGGAAGAGGGTGACACGCCGGATGGTCCCGAGCCGACCGACGAACCGGAGCACACGGATGAGGAAGACACCCTCGAGCGGCTGCGGGCGGAGCGTGACAACTCGAAGGACCAGCACCTGAGACTGGCGGCCGACTTCGACAACTACCGAAAGCGCACCGAGGACCGTTTGCGCCAGCGATGGAACAGCGCCCGGGCCGACCTGGTGTCGCGGCTTCTCGATCCCCTCGACGACCTGTTGCGCGTCACCGCGCTGGAGCCGGAGACTGCGTCGGTCGAAGCGATTGTCGAAGGGGTCGACCTCGTGGAGAGGAAGTTCTTCCGCGTGCTCGAGGATATCGGGGTGGAGATTGTCGATCCCGCCGGCGAGACCTTCGATCCGAACACGATGGAGGCGATGATGCAGGTGCCGGCCGAGTCGGAAGACGACGACGAGACGGTGGCCCAGGTGTTTCAGCGGGGGTATGCCCTGAAGGGACTGCTCGTGCGTCCCGCGCGCGTCAGCGTGTACAAGGCGTAGCAGGCCGTGAACGGAAGCCCCCAGGCATTCGAGCGGCGAGGATCGCGAGCCAGATGACGCAGGCGACCAAGGACTACTACGCGATACTCGGCGTCGACGAGAAGGCCGACCAGGCGGCAATCAAGAGTGCCTATCGGCGGCTCGCCAAGCGCTATCACCCGGACGCGAACCAGGGCAACCCGCGTGCCGCAGAGCGGTTCAAGGAGGTCGGCGAGGCGAACGGGGTGCTTTCCGATCCGGCGAAGCGAAAGAAGTACGACCAGATGCGCAAGCTGGGAGCATTCGGCTTCGGCGGTGCGCGCGGACCCGGCTCGCGCACGAGCCCACCGAGCACCTCCAGCTTTTCCTTCGAGGATCTCGGCGGGCTGGGCGGCTTCTCGGACATCTTTTCCTCCATCTTCGACCGGGGCAAGAAGCAGGAGCCGAAAGCCGGCGGCCGCCGCAAGGGCAAGGATGTCGAATACAGCGTGGAGGTCTCGTTCATGACCGCCGCGCAGGGTGGCAAGGTTGCGATTTCGGTGCCGATCAACGAGGAATGCGCGACCTGCCGGGGGTCCGGTGGGGCGCCCGGGACGACCTGGAACAAGTGCGCCGAGTGCAAGGGTAAGGGAAGCGTCTCCTTCGGTCAGGGCGGTTTTGCCGTCAACCGGCCGTGTCCGGCGTGTCTGGGTCGTGGCGAGCAGCCCGAAAAGGAATGTGAGGCATGCGATGGCACCGGGAAGGTCCACCAGGACCGCAAGATCCAGGTGTCGGTTCCCGCCGGGGTGCAGACCGGTTCGAAAGTCCGCCTGACCGGACAGGGTGAGCGCGGCCAGAAGGGCGGGGCGCCCGGGGACCTGGTGATCACCTTCAAGGTGGAGCCGCACGCGTTCTTCCGGCGCGAGGGCCACGACATCCTCGTGACCGTGCCGATCAACCTCGCGCAGGCCGCCCTCGGATCACGCATCAGGGTCTCGACGATTTCGGGGAGAAAGGTCGTGCTCCGCATCCCGCCGGGTACGCAGCCCGGCACGCGGTTTCGCATCCGGGGACAGGGGATCAGGCGCAAGGGCCGGACCGGCGATCAGTTCGTCGAGGTCAGGGTCTCCGTGCCCGAGTCCCTCAGCGAGGAGGAGGCCGAGCAGTTCCGGGAGTTTGCGGATGCCGCGGGAATGAAATGGTGAAGCGGATCAGCAGGCGCCTCTGGAGACGCCGCGGATCCGGCCGCCGCCGAGCACCTCGTCGCCACTGAAGAAGACGCAGGACTGCCCGGGGGTCACGGCGACCGCGGGCTTCATCAGCGCGAGCGTGAGTCCATCGGCTTCGTGCGCCGTAACGCTGCACGCCAGCGCCGGCGATCGATACCGTATCTGGATACTCAAACGGCTTCCCGGCGGAGGCGGCGGAGCCAGCCAGTTGAGCTCGCCGACGCGGACGTCCCCGGTCTGGAGGAGGTGCCGCGGCCCCACAACCACTTCACGCGTGGCGGCGCGGATCTCGAGCACGTACCAGGGTTCCGTCCGTCCGCCGCCAATCCCCTTCCTCTGGCCGACGGTGAATCCGGAGTAGCCGTGGTGCATTCCCAGCACTCGGCCGGTGTGGTCCACGATCGGTCCCGATGAGAGCGCCGGGTGCGTCGGTAGCAGCTTGCGCGCGAGGAAGTCCCGGTAGTTGCCGGTCGGGACGAAACAGATCTCCTGCGATTCGGGTTTTGCGGCAGTCACGAGTCCGAGTCGCCGGGCTCTCTCCCTGACCTCGGTCTTGGTCAGGTCTCCGAGCGGGAAGTGCAGCCGCCGGAGCAGCTCCGCCGGGAGGCCCCACAGGAAGTAGGACTGATCCTTGGATGAATCCCGTCCCCGGAGCATTCGCGGCCGCTCCCCGGAGCGGTCGAGACGCACATAGTGGCCCGAGGCCACGCCGTCGCAGCCAAGCACGTGCCCTCGCTTGAAGAGGTCGCGGAATTTCGTGTTGGAATTGCAGCGGACGCACGGATTGGGCGTGCGTCCCTCGGCGTATTCGGCAACGAAATCATCGATGACGTCGCGGGTGAACTCCTCTTCGACATCGAAGACGTAGTGGGGGATTCCCAGTGCGTCGGCCACGCTGCTGGCGTCCCGGATTCCGTCCAGCCCGCAGCACGTCTTGCTGTCCGCCTCTGCACCCTCACCGCTGTAGCAGAACGTCTTCATGGTGGCGCCGACCACATCGTGTCCCGCCTCGACCAGCAATGCCGCCGCGACCGACGAATCGACCCCGCCCGACATGGCCACAAGGATCCGCAACGGGTCCGTCCGGTCCATCATCGTCGGACGAAGTCGCGTGTGCGTTCGATGGCGGTGGTGACCGAGTCCACGATCCGATCCACCTGCCGTGCCCGGTTGAGGTGGCCGAAACTCAACCGGAGGGTCGCCGCCGTCTCGCCCGGGTAGAGGGTCGCGAGCGTACGGCTGGGGGCCGACGAACCGCTGGCGCACGCGGACCCGCCGGACGCCGCGATTCCCCGGGCGTCCAGCGCCGCCAGGAGCGTGTCCGAGTCCGTCCCGGGAATGCCCAGCGAGAGGATGTGGGGCGCCCGCGGAAGGCCCTCCCCGTTGATCCGCAGATCCGCGACGCGGGCCGCGAGCCGTGCCTGCACCGCATCCCGGATGGTCCCCAGCCGCGTGGACTCTGCCTCGACCTCCTCCACGGCCAGGCGCAACGCCTCGGCGAGACCGACGGCGCCCGCGACATCCTCCGTGCCGGGCCGAACGCCCCGCTCCTGTCCGCCGCCGAATTGCAGCGGCTGCAGACCAGTCGGATTCGTCGCGATCAGGGCGCCGGTCCCCGTGGGTCCGTGGATCTTGTGCCCGGTGACCGTGAGCAGATCGACGGGATTGTCCCGAAGCGCCAGCGGGACCTTTCCCACGGCCTGGACCGCGTCGCTGTGCAGCACCACGGCGTGCTCACGGCAGAGCTTCGAGATGGCCGCGATCGGGAGCTGCAGGCCGACCTCGTTGTTCACCCACATGCAAGACACCACCGCCGGCCCCTGGCGCACGGCCGCCTTGAGCGCATCCAGGTCGAGGACTCCATCGCCGAATCCGATCACCGCATGCCGGGCACCCTCCTCCGCGGCCTGCTCGGCAGCTTCGAACACGGCGGGGTGTTCGATCGAGGAGGTGACCACCAGCGGAGCGCCGCCGCCCCGGGCGATCGCATGCCGCGCTCGGCCAAGCACCGCCAGGTTGTCCGATTCGGTCCCCCCACGGGTAAAGAAGACGTGGGCCGCCGGGATGCCCAGAGCCGTGGCCGCCGCAGTCCTTGCCCGCTCCAGGCGGTGACGGGCCCGGCGGCCCCAGGCGTGGCCGCTCGACGGGTTCCCGAAGTCCTCCGCGTGGCACTGCGACATCGCGGCGATCACTTCGGCGCGGACCGGCGTGGTGGCGGCGTGGTCGAGGTAGATGGGTTCTGCGATTCCCTGCAACGGGCTGCTCCTGCCGGGGACTTGCCGTAATATGGCGACTGGGAGGCACTTCCGTGAGTGCTTGATGCAAACGTGTTTCCGGATAACTTGCTAGCGGTCGACGGCGAACGGCATCCCGTTGCCCGGGCATCCAGGCCGGCGGCCGCGGCTGGCCCCTTCACCCACACCACTCCGCCAGGACGATGAACCTACACGAATACCAGGCCAAGGAGCTGTTCCGGGAAGCCGGAATGGCCGTCAACCCGGGCGAAGTCGCGGGCGATCCCGGACAGGCCCGCGCATTGTGCGAACGATTCGGCGGCAGCGCCGTGATCAAGGCGCAGGTCCACTCCGGGGGCAGAGGGAAGGCGGGAGGCGTCAAGCTTGCCCACAGCCCCGAGGAAGCCGCCGCTCACGCCTCCGCCATCCTGGGCATGGAGATCAACGGGCTTGTGGTTGGCGAGGTCCTGGTATGCCCGATCGAGGATATTGCCACCGAGGCGTATGTCGGGGTCCTGGTCGACCGCGAAGGACAGTGCCCGGTGTTCATGGTCTCGGCGGAGGGCGGCGTCGACATCGAGGAGGTGGCAGCCACCAACCCGGAGGCGATCCACAGGATGCGGGTCGACCCCCGCTACGGGTTGCTTTCACACCAGGCCTACGGGCTGGCAGCCAGCCTCTACGACGACCCGGGCCTGGTCCGGCAGGCGGCGCGCATCATCTCGCAGCTCTACGAGGTGTTCGTGGGCAATGGGGCTTCCATGGCCGAGATCAACCCGCTCATCTCGACCGCTCAGGGTCGGGTGATGGCGATCGATGCCAAGATGAGCATCGACGACAACGAACTCTTCCGACGCCCCGCCGTGGCGGCCCTGAGGGACACCGGCTCCGAGGATTCCGCCGATACGCGGGCGCGCGACGCCGGCCTCTCTTTCGTCAAGCTCGACGGCAATGTGGGCTGCTGCGTAAATGGCGCGGGCCTGGCGATGGCCACGATGGATCTGGTGAAGTACTACGGGGGCGAACCGGCCAACTTTCTCGACATCGGCGGCTCGTCGAATCCGGACAAGGTGGTCGCGGCGCTCGAGATCATCACCTCGGACCCCGAGGTGAAGGTCATACTCTTCAACATCTTCGGCGGCATTACCCGATGCGACGATGTAGCGCGCGGAATCGTGGAGGCCGTAAACCGAATCGGGATCGACGTTCCGCTCGTGATCCGGCTGACCGGAACCAACGAGGAGTTGGCCCGGGAGATTCTCGCCGAAGCGGGTTTGACCGCCGTCGCCACCATGGACGAGGTGGTGGGGCAGGCGGTGCGCCTCGCCCGATGACTCGAAACGCGGATGCGGCGTGCCGGATGCGTCGCGCCACAAGCTGAGGGAGATCCATGTCGATCTTTGTTGACGGGACCAACCGGGTCGTGGTTCAGGGGATCACCGGCCGGGACGGTTCCTTTCACACCCGCCAGATGATGGGGTACGGAACCCGGGTCGTCGCAGGGGTGACCCCGGGCAAGGGAGGACTCGATTTCGAAGGGCCCGGCGGCACCGCTGTTCCGGTCTTCGACACGGTCGCCGAGGCGGTGGCGGAGACCGGGGCCGACGCATCCGTGGTCTACGTCCCTCCCGCGTTCGCCGCGAGCGCGATCATGGAGGCCGCCGACGCGGGCGTCGGGTTCATCGTATGCGTGACGGAGGGCATACCCGTCCTCGACATGGTTCGGGCCCACGCGCTCGCGCGGGACCGCGGAAGCCGCGTGCTCGGTCCCAACTGCCCGGGAATCATCTGCCCCGGCAAGACCACCATGGGGATCATACCGGGAAGGATGGTCACCCCCGGACCCGTGGGTCTCATCTCGCGGTCGGGGACGCTCACCTACGAGGCGGTCTACCACCTGACCCGCGGCGGGCTCGGACAGACGACGTGCGTGGGCATCGGAGGCGACCCCCTGATCGGGACGAGCTTTGTCGATTGCCTGGCGGCCTTCGCCGAAGACCCGGACACCGAAGCGGTGGTGATGATCGGCGAAATCGGGGGGACCGCCGAGCAGGAGGCCGCAGCCTGGGCAAGCGCCAATCTCGACGTGCCCGTCGTCGGTTTCATCGCGGGCCGGACCGCGCCTCCGGGCAAACGCATGGGCCACGCCGGAGCAATCATCAGCGGATCTGCCGGAACCGCCGCGGAGAAGACGAGGGCCTTCGAGGAGAACGGAATCCGGGTCGCCAGGCGCCCGGTGGAAATCGCCGGGCTCGTAGCCGAGTCGTTGCGGTAGGCGCGCTGGTGGACGTCCGCTCACCGGGATTCGGCGAACTCCTGTGCGAACCCCGGATTATGGTCGGCTCCGGAGGGGACGCGTGGGATTCGCTCCGTCGCGGTGTGCACGATCTGGCCGAGGGTCACGTACTGCGTGACGTTTGCCGCCGTGTGGAGCGTGCCGGCGGCAAGCCCGAACCGATGCCCCTTGTCTCCAACGTGGATGTGCTCAATCTGAGCCGGAGCGACGAATCGCCCGGCGTTGTGCTGTGGCTCTCCGAACGGACCGAAGAACGGCTGTTCGGCAGGGCGGCGTGGGCGGTGTGGGGCCTGCCGAGGCCGTCGCTCAACCTCTTCCTGCTTCCGGTCCTGACCAGCCTCACGGACGCTGTCCTCGCAGCTGACTCTGTTGATACAGTACATGCAATACTGTCATCCAAGTCGTTGGTAAACAAGAGAATAGATATCGACGTCCGTGTGGAGAGTGTGGTCACGCCGCTCACCTACCGGATCTACCCGGACACGCCGCTGCGCGAGGTTCAGCATCTTCTCGTGCGTCGTGACCTTTCCACCGTGCCGGTGGTGGGGGCGAATCACGAGATACTCGGGGTGATCACGGTGACCGACATTCTGCCGCACATGCTGCCCAGCAAGGAGACGCCCGGTACGCGGGCGCGGCGGCCGGTTGCCGCGCGCGACGTGATGACCCGGGCCGTGCTCTGCGTGTCCGAGGACGAGCTCCTGGTCGAGGCGGGCCGTTCCATGGTGGCTCGGGGCGTCTCACGGCTTCCGGTTGTTCGCTACGCCGAACTCGTCGGATTCCTGGAACGGGAGACGGTCATGCGCGCATTCGCGGATTCGATCCTCCCGCCTCGACGCCCACGCGCGGGTTGACGCCCGGCACGATTCCTGATTGCGTTCATTGCTTTCCGTCACGAATCGACCTCGTAGCATGTGAAGAATCCATGAACCAGACTCTGGCCATCATCAAGCCCGACGCGACCGGGAACGGGAACGCGGGCAGGATCATCGCCCATATCGAGGCGACCGGCTTCCAGATCAGGGCGCTGCGCATGGTGACCCTGACCGAGGCCCAGGCCCGCGCCTTCTACGACGTGCACCGCGAACGCCCGTTCTACGAGTCGCTGGTCGCCTTCATGACTTCCGGGCCCTGCATCGCGATGGTGCTGGAAGCGGAATCGGCGATCCCCCGGTACCGCAAGGCGATCGGCGCCACGGATCCGGCCGAGGCCGCGCCCGGCACGGTCCGTCAACTCTACGCCGAATCCAGGGAGAGAAACGCAGTACACGGTTCGGATTCCGCCGAAAACGCCCGGCGTGAGATCGCCTTCTTCTTTTCGGAATCGGAGCGGATCGGGTAGGCGATACCGCCTGGGCTGGTCGGAATCCCACCGTCATTGACATCGTTCTTCCGACTGTCGTATCTTTTAAGTCTATGTTGCAGATCGATTTGTCACGTTTGCGGCCTGGTCGCGAGACCACCGTGCAGGCGACCATCGCACCCGATGCGGAGATTTGGAACGGCTCGGAGCTGCGGTTTTCGAGCGCGGTCGAGGTTGCCGGCGCCGTGGCCCTGGCGGCAGGTGGCGAGGTGGTCGTACGAGGGACCTGGAAGGCTCCCGTCGAGTACGACTGCGGCCGGTGCCTGGAGGTCGTGCCGGTCAGCTTCGAGGGGCCGTTGAACCTGGTGTTTGCGCCAGGAGGAGAGTGGGAGGCCTCGGACGCGGACGTGCGGACGATCGGTCGCCACGACACGATGCTGGACCTCGAGGAGGCAATTCGCGAAGAAGTGGTATTGGAGATCCCGAGGTACTTCATTCCGGCGGCAACCAACGGTCGCTGCGATCGTTGCGGCCACGCGGCGGAGCGATTCGGACGGGTGCCCGAACGACCGATGGACCAGCCCGACCCCAGGTGGTCCGCTTTGAAAGCCCTGCAAACCGACTAGGAAGATTGTTCAATGGCCGTACCGAAGAAACGAGTGTCCAAGCAGCGGAAACGGAAGCGCCGCACGCACTACAAGGCCGCGGAATCGACGCTTGCCACCTGCTCCAGGACCGGTGATCCGCAGTTGCGCCACCGTGTCTGCCCCACGTCGGGGATGTACAGGAACAAGCTTGTCTACGAGGTGGAACCCGAGTAGGCTCCCGCTCCTTCGTTGTTACCCTGAGTCAACTCCGATGCGGATCGTCCTCGACGCGATGGGGACCGACAACGCCCCTGTAACCGAGCTGGACGGAGCCCTGTTGGCCCTTGAATCGGATCCGGATCTTCATGTGATCCTGACGGGGGACCAGGACCAGTTGGCTCCGCAGGTGGAGGAATCCGGCGCAGGTGGCAGGATCCGCGTCGTCCACGCTCCCCAGCGCGTCGATGGAGCCGAGCCCCCGGTTTCGGCGGTGCGCCGCAGCCCGAATTCGTCGATCCGGGTCGGCCTCGACATGCAGCGGGCCGGTGACGCGAGCGCGTTTGTGTCCGCCGGGTCCACCGGAGCGGTGATGGCGGCGTCTCTGCTCACGCTTGGGCGGTTGCGAGGCGTGGACCGCCCGGCCCTGGGCACGATATTTCCGACCGCCAGCGGGCCTACGCTGGTCGCCGACGCGGGTGCGAACCTGGACTGCAAATCCCAGCACCTTGTGCAGTTCGCGCGTCTGGGGACCATCTACATGCAGGATATCCAGGGCGTGCCCGAACCCCGGGTTGGACTCCTCAACGTCGGGTCCGAGGCCGCGAAGGGAACCGAGGTGTTGCAGGAGACCTACCGCGCCCTCGCCGCGAGCGATCTCAACTTCATCGGGAACGTCGAGGGCCGTGACATCGTGCACCACGCGTGCGATGTCCTTGTCTGCGACGGCCTCGTCGGCAACATCATGCTGAAGTTCTACGAGTCGCTCGCCCAGTTCCTCGCCCGCGAACTCGGGAACCGCCTGAATCCGGTGGGCCTTGACCGTGAGCTTGAAGACGCGTTTCGTGTCTTCGACTACGCCGAGTACGGCGGGGCACCTCTGCTCGGCGTGAACGGAGTGAGCGTGATCTGTCACGGAGGATCGTCGCCCAAGGCGATCTGCGCGGGTATAGGCGTGGCCGCGCGTAGTGTGCGCAGCGGCATGGTTGCCCATATTGCCCGTGATCCGGCATTCAGATAAGGACGGCGTTTCATGAACGGTCCAGCACCGGTGGCACGGATATCCGCGACCGCGCGCTATCTGCCCGACCGGGTCATGACGAATGCCGACCTGGAAGCCCTGGTGGACACCAGCGACACCTGGATCCGGGAACGCACCGGCATTCGCGAGCGGCGCATCGCTCCGGACGACGTTTCGGCGGCGGACATGGGAGCGCGGGCCGCATGCGGCGCCCTGCAAAAGGCGGGGCTGGCGGCCGCCGACATCGACATGCTCGTGGTCACGACGGCGACCCCCGACCACCTCCTCCCGTCGACCGCCTGCGAGATCCAGGCGCGTATCGGAGCCACGCGCAGCTGCCTGGCCTTCGACCTGCAGGCCGCGTGCACCGGGTTCCTCTACGCCGTGTCGGTGGCCGAGGGATATGTGGCGGCCGGACGCGGCGAGAACATCCTCGTGGTGTCGACCGAGAAGATGTCGACGATCGTCGACTGGGAGGACCGGGCGACGTGCATCCTCTTCGGCGACGGCGCCGGCGCCGCCGTGGTGCAGCCATCGGTGAACGGAGAGGGGATCATGTCGAGCTTCCACCGCTCCGACGGTGACCTCGTGCCGCTCCTGCAGCGACGCGCGGGCGGCGCCGTGATGCCCCTGGACGAAGACTCCCTGCGCAGGAAGGAGCACATGCTCCACATGTCGGGCCGCGAAGTCTTCAAGTCGGCGGTGAGGTCGATGGCGCACGCGGGGAAACGCGTCATCGCGGAAGCCGGGCTGACTGCGTCCGACGTGGATCTGATGGTGCCGCACCAGGCCAACGCCAGGATCATCGAGGCGACCGCTCGGCATGCCGGGATCGGCATGGACAAGGTCTTCGTGAACCTCGATCGATACGGCAACATCTCCTCGGCGACGATCCCGGTCGGGCTTGACGAGGCCGCCGAGCAGGGCCTGATCGGGCCCGGGTCGAACATCCTCATGACTGCATTCGGCGCCGGCCTCACGTGGGGCGCCATGCTCATGCGCTGGTAGCCGCCGACGAAGCGATGGCGCGACCAGACGGGGAGATGTGGGGATGAAGTCGGGTCTGCTGTTTCCGGGACAGGGGTCGCAGTTCGTGGGGATGGGGCAATCGCTGGCACGGCGCTTCCCCGAGGCCCGGAAGACCTTCGAGGAGGCGGACGATATTTTGGGGTTTGCGCTCTCCCGGCTCGCGTGGGAGGGCCCCCAGGAGGTTCTGACGGCGACAGAGAACGCACAGCCGGCGCTCTACGCGCACAGTCTGGCGGCATACCGGGTGACCCGCGACCGCATCGGCCTCGTGGGCGCGGCCGCAGGGCACTCGCTTGGCGAACTGACCGCGCACGGAGCGGCGGGTACGTACTCATTCGCCGACGGCCTGCGGCTCGTGAGGTTGCGGGGGAAGCTGATGGCCAGGGCCGGAGAGGCCGCACCGGGCGCGATGGCCGCCGTGATCGGCCTTTCCGCGGACTCCGTTGCCGCCCTGTGCCGGGAGGCGGCGGACACCGGACTGACGGTCGTGCCCGCCAACCTCAACTCGAAGAGTCAGGTCGTCGTCAGCGGGGAGTTCGCCGGCGTCGAGTGGCTGTGCTCGGCAGCGAAGGCGAGCGGGGCGAAGCGTGCCGTGCCCCTCACCGTGTCGGCGGCCTTTCACTCTCCGCTCATGGGGCCGGTCGCCGAGGATTTCGGAAAAAGCCTCGACGATACGGCGTTCAGGTCCCCGTCCTTTCCGGTGGTATCCAACGTGACCGCCGAGGTCGAGGGCGATCCGGACCGGATTCGCCGGCTGCTGGTGCGGCAGCTCACGTCTCCCGTGCGATGGATCGAATGCGTCGCGCGGGCGCGGGAGGAAGGCGTGACCCGGTTTCTCGAACTGGGTCCCGGAAGGGTGCTGACCGGGTTGAACAGGAGGAACGCAAGAGGGGTTCCCACCAGAGCCGTTGGGGAGCCGGATACCATCGATTCCATGGAGGAATGGATATGACAGGGTCCAGAGAACTCGCCGGATCGGTGGCGATCGTTACCGGTGGATCGCGGGGGATCGGTCTCGGGATTTCGCATGCGCTGGCGAGCGCCGGAGCCGTCGTGGCCGTCGTTGCAAGAAACGAGGCCGCGGCCGGCGATGCGGTCATGGAGCTCGAAGGCGACGGCCACGCGGCCTACTCGTGCGATGTCGCCGACGGAAGGGCCTGCAGGAAAGTGGTCGCGAGCGTCGAATCGGCGCAGGGACCCCTGTCGGTCCTGGTGAACAACGCGGGAGTGACGAGCGACAACATCCTGCTCCGCATGCGCGACGAAGAGTGGTCCCGGGTGATCGACATCAACCTCCGAGGCGCCTTCAACATGATCAGGGCCGCGACGCGCGGCATGATGAAGCGGCGCAGCGGTTCCATTGTCAACATCAGCTCGGTCATCGGATTGATGGGCAATCCGGGGCAGGCCAACTATGCCGCGTCCAAGGCGGGGCTGCACGGGCTGACGAAGTCGGTGGCCAGGGAGCTGGCTTCGCGCAACGTGCGCTGCAACGCCGTCGCCCCCGGGTTCATACGGACCGATATGACCGCGGGTCTGCCGGAGGGAAAGGTGGCGGAACTGAAGAGCAGCATTCCCGCGGGGCGGCTCGGGAAGCCCGAGGACGTGGCTGGCGTCGTCCGGTTCCTTGCGGGACCGGGGGCGGGTTACATTACGGGTCAGATCATCGCCGTGGACGGCGGGATGGCGATGTAGTCACCGGCGTGTTCGAGCCGAACCAGGTACGCCACCGGAAACAACGTACGGAGAAAAAGCATGTCCGACACAGCGGAAGCCAGGGTAAAGGAGATCATCGTCGACGAGCTCGGAGTCGAGGCCGACAAGGTCACGTTGGAGGCGTCGTTCGTGGATGACCTTGGCGCGGACTCCCTCGACACCGTCGAGCTGGTAATGGCGTTCGAAGAGGAATTCGGCATCGACATTCCCGACGAGGACGCGGAACAGATGCGGACGGTCGGAGACGCCGTGTCCTACATCCAGGAGAACGCCGGCTGACAGGCCCGAGTCGCAACGTCATGGCTGATCGGCACAACGAGCGCCGAGTCGCCGTCACCGGGATGGGCATGGTGAGCGCGGTCGGACATGATGTGGCGTCCAATTGGGACGCATTGCTCGCCGGAACGCCCGGGGGCGGTCCGATCACCGCATTCGACCCCGCGGGCTTCGCCACGCGCATCGCCTGTGAGGTAAAGGGCTTCGATTCGGGACGCTATCTGACGCGGAAGGAAAGTCGGCGCTACGACCGGTTTTGCCATTTCGCCATGGCTTCCGCCGTGCAGGCGATGGAGTCCGCAGGCCTCGAGGGTCCTCCGGCCGGTAGCGATCCGACCGAATTCGGCGTGATCATGGCCAGCGGCGTCGGTGGCATCGCCACCCTCGAAGCCAACTGCAGCATTCTGAACGACCGGGGACCGGGCCGCGTCAGTCCCTTCTTCATCCCGATGTTCATCCCGGACATCGCGGCGGGACTCATATCCATCCGGTACGGGCTGCAGGGCCCCAACTACGCGACGGTCTCGGCCTGCGCCTCCGGCTCGCACGCGATCGGAGACGCGGTCCGGTACATTCAGCGCGGCGAGGCGAAGCTCATGCTGGCCGGAGGGGCGGAAGCAGCCGTGACGCCGATCACAATCGCGGGGTTCTCGTCGATGAAAGCGATGTCGCGCCGGAATGACGACCCCGAGGGGGCCAGCCGCCCATTCGATGCGGGGCGGGACGGGTTCGTGATCGGCGAAGGAGCGGGGTGCGTTCTGCTCGAGGAGCTGGAGCATGCCCGCGCCCGAGGCGCCGAGATTTTCGGCGAAGTCGTCGGCTACGGCGCCACCGGAGACGCCCACCACATCACGGCGCCCCCACCCGACGCCCACGGGGCCCAGTCGGCGATGCGGCTGGCGCTCGAGGACGGTGGCGTGCGTCCCGAGGATGTGGACTACATCAATGCGCACGGTACTTCGACGCCGCAGAACGACACGGCGGAGACCGCCGCGGTCAAGGCGGTGCTGGGTGGACAGGCGTACAATGTGGTCATGGGGTCGACCAAGTCCATGACCGGGCACCTCCTCGGAGCCGCCGGCGCGGTGGAAACCGTCATCTGCGTGATGGCCTGCCGGACCGGCAGGATTCCGCCGACCATCAACTTCTCGGAGCCGGACGATACTTGCGATCTGGACTACGCCCACCACGGCATGGTCGAGCGCCCCGTGTCGGTTGCGCTGAACAACTCTTTCGGGTTCGGCGGACACAACGTCTGTCTGGCGATCAGGAGATACGAGGGGTAGGAAGCCCGTGACAGAAGTCCGCGTCGGGATCGGATACGACTCACACCGCTTCGATCCGGCCCGGCCTCTGATCCTTGGTGGCGTCCACTTTCCGGACCATCCCGGCCTCGCGGGCTTTTCCGACGCGGATGCCGTCGCCCACGCCGTAATCGATGCGATGCTGGGGGCGGTCGCCCTGGGCGACATCGGCACGCATTTCCCGCCGGGTGAAGACGCCTGGCGCAATGCCGACTCCATGGACCTGCTGGAGCGGGCGATCGCGATCCTGGACGGGGAATCGTGGCGCGTTCGCAACGTGGACGTCACGGTGGTCTGCGAGAGCCCCCGGATCGGCCCCCGCGCCCGCGAGATGCGCGTCAGCCTCGCGGCGCGTCTGGGAATCCCGACCGGCCACGTGTCGATCAAGGGCAAGTCGAACGAGGGCATGGGCTGGATCGGAAGGCGCGAGGGCCTGGCCGTCCAGGCCGTAGCCGCCGTCGTGCCCGTGCCCGGCGGGGCGCGGTAGCCGCCGGGTGGACCGCGCCCTCTCCCTGCTGGCGGATCTGCCGGCGCCGCTGGCCTACACGCTGCTTGCGGTGGGTGCGGCGGTAGAGAACATCCTGCCGGTGGTTCCGGCCGACACATTCATCGTCGCGGGCGGCTTCATAGCGGGATTGGGCACGGTGCACCCCCTTGCCGTGTTCGGCGTGGTGTGGGGCGGAAACGTGGGCGGTGCGGTCGCCGTCTACGGCGCGGGCCGCAGGTACGGGCCCTCTTTCTTTCGGACCGGGCCGGGGCGCAGGCTTGCGGGCGAGCGCCGGATGGAAAAGCTGCAGGCGTTCTACAGGCGATGGGGACTCGTGGCGATCTTCCTTGCGCGATTCCTGCCGGGCTTCCGCGCGGTGGTTCCCGTGTTCGCCGGCGTGACACAGCTGGAACCGAGCCGGGCGATTCCGCCGATGGTGGTGGCTTCCGCGATCTGGTACGGCGCCCTCCTGCAGGTCGGCTACCTCGGCGGGGACAACATCGAAGCGGTGGCTGCAACGCTCGAGCAGGCCAATCGCGGCCTCCTGATCGCCTCGGTGGCGCTCGTGCTCCTGATTGCCGGGCTGTGGTGGCGTGCCCGTCGCAAGGGGAGTCGTGACCTGAGGGGAGTGGACGGCGATGCCGACTGAAGCCGCGGCGGAAGCGCGTGAGCGCAGGTACCACATCGAGCCGTTTCTGGACTACCTGGCGCTCGAAAGAGGACTAAGGCCTGGGACACTGGCCGCCTATCGCGCCGATATTCGCCGCTTTGCGTCCTACCTCGCGGATCGCGACCTTGCGGAGCCCGGCACCGTCGGCCACCGGGTCCTGCACGAGTATCAGGCGCACATGAGGAGCGCGGGGCTTGCGCCGACGACCATCCGGAGGGCCCAGTCGGCGCTGCGCGCATACTTCGGCTTCCTCGCGGCCGAAGGCATCGTGGTGGACGACCCTACGGACCGGATGGATCGTCCGGTTGCCGCGAAGAAGCTCCCGGAGTTCCTGACCCAGGCCGAGGCGGCGCGCGTTGTCGAGGCCGTCGATCCGGACTCTCCGGCCTACTGGCGGGATCGTGCGGTGTTGGAGCTGCTGTACGCGACCGGGATGCGCGTCAGCGAACTCACCAGGCTGTCGCTCGGCGACGTCGACCTGGAGACGGGGAATTGCCTCGTCTTCGGGAAGGGAGGGAAGGAGCGCATCGTGCCGGTCGGCACGGTGGCGCTTGGCGTGGTACGGCGGTATCTCGCTTCCGTCCGTCCGGAGATGGACCGCGGTCGCGCCCGGGGGGCCTTCTTCCTCAATCAGCGCGGTGGCCGCCTGAGCCGCATGTCGATCTGGACGATCGTCACGCGGGCCGCCGGGAGAGCCGGAGTCGACCGTGCCATTTCACCACACACGCTCCGCCATTCGTGCGCGACCCATCTGCTCGAGGGAGGCGCCGACCTGGCCGCGGTGCAGGAAATGCTCGGACATGCCGACATCTCCACGACGCAGATCTATACCCACCTGGACAGGGAGTACCTGCGGGAAACCCACCGCCGCTACCATCCGCGGAGTCAGGGCTGACGGTCGCCCATCGCCGCGATGCGGGCAAAAAGCTCTGCCGGACTTGCTGCGGAACGGGCCAGTTCCAGCGCCCTGGCCAGAACCCGGTCACGCTGCGCGAGCACCCCGAGCATGGGGCCATGGGCGTCAGCGCGGTACAGGTACCGCATCTGGGTTCTCCAGTCGAGGTAGTCCCGCGCAACCGGGTCGTCGACGATCTCGGACGACATGCCCTCTTCCACGAGCTGCTCGGCCAGTCCATCGAACGACGAAGAGGGCAGTGGCGCTGCGCCGCCCGCTTCGAGAGCGTCCTTGGCCAGTTCGAAGGCGTACTCCTCGATGCGCACCGCAAGCGGTACCCGAAGCTGGTTGGCGTGATTCAGGAGCGCTTCCTCCTGGGGCTTGAACGAGTCGACGGCAACCTCGAGATCCGGAAAGACACCCCCATCGCTCCGCAGTTCACGCCCCGCCAGCGTCGCGATCGTCTGGCTCTCCGCCTCATCCTCGGGAACGGGTGTGCCGTCGCGGTGCCGCGCCCGGTGCAGGGAACGACCCAGTGGCGTGTGCCACGCACCCGTGGTGATGCTGATTCGGCGCCCGGCGATCAGCGGATAAACGGTCTGTACAACCCCCTTGCCGAACGTCCTTTGCCCCAGCACGACGGCGCGATCGTGATCCTGCAGCGCACCGGATATGATCTCGGCCGCGGAAGCGGTGAACTCGTCCACCAGGATGATGATGGGGGTGTCGACAAGCCGTGCGGGACTGCGGGCCGGCCACGACTGCGTCTCTAGGATGCCGGTGGGACCGCGGGCCTCCGCGCTCGCCAGGCGCTGGCCCGGCGCCAGGAAGAGGTCGACAATGCGCAGCGACTCGTCCAGATACCCGCCGGGATTGCGGCGGAGGTCCATGACCAGTGCGCGCAAGTCGCCGAATTCCCTGAGGGCCTGGTCGAGTTCGTCCGCCGCACCCCGCGCGATGCGATCGATGGCGAGGAACGCGATGCCCTCGTCGAGGAGCGTCGCCTGGACCGCCTCGACGTGCACGTTGTCGCGCACGATGGTCATGGGGAGTGGTTCCTCGTAGCCGTCACGGGCTACGCGAATCTGGACCACGGTTCCGGGAGTCCCGCGGATCGAATCCCTGGCCTGGTCGAGCGTCCAGTCGCGCGCGTCATGACCCTCCACCCAGACGATCCGGTCCCCCACGATCATCCCCGCCCCCTCGGCCGGCGTGTCGCGGAAGACCGCGGTCACGGTTACGCGTCCCGCCAGCAGGCTGATCTGGACGCCGATTCCGGCGTAGTTGCCCGTGTTCGTTTCCGTGAACCTGCCGTATTCGTCGGGAGTGAACACCCGCGCATACGGGTCGTCGAGCTGTTCGAGGAGGCCGTCGATCGCGCGTTCCCAGAGGGCGGAATCTCCCAGCGCCGTAGAGTGGTACTGGGAGATCGTCTCGAACACCCTCAGGAAGAGCCGACCCTCTTCGGTCTCAAGGGGCGCCTGGGCGGACAGGGTGTCCGTGAGCGCGCGCGTATCCTGCCCGGAGGCGGCTCCCGGCAGGAGCGCCAGCGCGGTGGCAATGGATGCCACGGGGAATCGTCTTGGCATGGTGCCTTTCTTTCCGGTTTCCGTAACCTCATAGATTATGGAACATTGTCCGCCGCCGAGGCTACCCCCGGCGGCGAATCCGCGGACGCAAAACCGTCGAGAATCCGACATGATCCAAGGGGGCCGGCTTCGCGTCGGGCTCTGCCAGGTCAAGCCGCGCAAGGGAGACCTGGATGCCAACGTAGCCCTGGTGCGGAGCCTGCTGCGGCAGGACGCCGAAATCCTGGTTTTTCCCGAGACGGCGCTGACGGGCTATTTCGTCGAGGGGGCGGCCAGCGAGCTGGCGCTCACGCGGGACGGCCTGCTGCGGCGCCTGGGATCGCCGCCCGAGGGTAGCGGCGCCGATGTGGTTCTGGGGTTCTACGAGAAGGACACACGGGGCGTGTACAACAGCATCGCGTACCTGACCCCCGGTCCGGCCCGCTACGAGGTCGTGCACGTTCACCGCAAGGTATTCCTGCCGACCTACGGACTCTTCGAGGAAAGCCGTTTCGTCGAACCGGGCCGAGCCGTGCAGGCGTTCGACACGCGGTTCGGCCGGATCGGCATGCTGGTTTGCGAGGATCTGACCCATTCGTTGACCGCGTCGATCCTGGCACTCGGAGGCGCGAACCTGATTCTGTGCGGGTGCGCGTCGCCAGCGCGCGGGTTCGGACCTGCGCTGTCGCGTCCCGGCAATCTGGTGACATGGGATCGCATCGCCGCGCGCGCGGCCTCCGAGCACGGCATCTTCGTGCTCCTTTCCCAGCTCGCGGGCTCCGAGGGCGGCAAGCTCTTCGCCGGCGGGTCTTCGGCCTGGGGTCCCGATGGACGCCTCCTCGTCCGCGGGCCGCTCTTCGACCAGTGCGTCACCACCGTGGATCTGGATCCGGACCAGGTGACGCGCGTGCGGGCGGAGTCCCCGTATCTCTCGGATTTGACCACGGCCTTGCCGCATCTCCTGCGGTCACTGGAGCGTTCGTGGACGGACGGCGAGAATCCCCCGGCCGGCCGTCGCGAGCGGGGAGCCCGCGAGTCTCCCGTGACCGGGGAGGGGTCCGCGCCGGATGGCGACACGCCTCCGAGGGGCAGCGCGGATGCCGAATCCGTGGGAGCTGCCGGGGCGCCGGGACCTGCGGCACCCGCCCCCGCCGCTCCTGCCGTGAAACGCGAGCGTCCGGACAGCGAAGACCTGGAGGCGCTTGCGATCGACCCGGAGTTGGTGGAGACCGCGCTTGTGGAATTCATCCGCGAAGAGGTGGTACGGCGGCGCGACTTTTCCCGGGTGGCGATCGGGGTCTCCGGGGGAGTGGACTCGGCGGTGTCCCTGATCCTGGCCTGCAAGGCTCTGGGACCGGACAACGTGTTCGCGTTCCGGCTGCCCTACGCCACCTCCAGCCCCGACAGCCTCGAGCACGCACACCTGGTGATTTCCTCTGTCGGCGCCCACGAGCGCACCCTGTCGATCACAGGTGCGGTCGACGCCTACATCCATGCCCACGAGCCGGATGTCACGCCGATGCGCCGCGGGAACGTGGCCGCCCGCCAGCGTTCGCTCATCCTCTTCGACCAGTCGGCCAAACTGGGGGCGCTCCCGCTGGGCACCGGCAACAAGAGCGAGCGTCTCCTTGGCTACTACACCTGGCACGCCGACGATTCACCGCCGATCAACCCCCTCGGAGACCTGTTCAAGACGCAGGTTTGGGCGCTCGCGCGGCACCTGGGCGTGCCGTCCGAGATCGTCGAGAAGCCGGCGAGCGCGGACCTGATCAGGGGTGTTCACGACGAGGACGAGCTGGGCATCTCGTACCACCGCGCCGATCCCGTTCTGCATTGGTTCCTGCAAGGCCATGATGTCGAGTCGCTCGCCGCCCTGGGATTCAGGCGGGACGAGGTCGATACCGTATGGCGCCGCCTGTCCTCGACGCACTGGAAGCGGCAACTCCCCACCGTCGCACTGCTCTCGGACAGCGCGATCGGGGAGTGGTACCTGCGCCCCGTCGACTACTAGGGCGAGCCTGCGATCCGGCGACGCAGGGATTCGACGAGAGGCGTCGGCGTCAGGGACCCATCCATGATCTCGGCCAGCTCCTCCTCACGGCGCCAATGAGCCTCCAGCTCCGCGACGCGCATGGCAAGCAGTCGCTGCTCGCGTTCCTCGTGCACGGCGATTTCGAGCGCCACCCGTCCGAGCTTGCCCACGGCACCCAGGGATTTTCTTTCTCCGAGGATCCTTCCGGGCAGGGCGCGCGGGCCGCCGGTCACCTCGATCAGGCGTGCCGCCCCCCTGACCCGCCTTTCCGACGCCCCGGCGAAGTGGTGGTATGCGAGAACCCTGCGGAGCGTGCGATTGGCTTCCTGGCCGCGCAGCTCCAACCCGGCTTCGGCGGTGCTGCTGGTACACCGGCTGCACGACAGGACGACTCGTGGTGCCTCCTCTCCCGCGGTGACGATCAGCCCGCCTCTTTCCCGGTAGGGGAAGCTCCGGATCGGCCGGCCGCACCGTTGGCACTGTCCCTTGCCTCGCCATGCGGTATTGCCGAAACGGAGCCAGCGTGCCCCTCCGGTGACGACGCCCGGGGCATTGTCCCAGATGAGCCAGGCCGCCAGGAAGCTCATCCCCCCGGTCGCCCACGAGCCCGCGATCGCGGCGGCGGCTCCCACGGTCCCCGCCGTCGACAGCTTCCGGTAGCGCTCACGTCGCGCACGGAGCTCTCTGCCATAGCGCCACCATGCTTCCTCGACCAGTTCGGCCCGCCCGACGCGGACGATTTCCAGCGGTCCGGCCCGCAACAGGGCGACGTTGTCCGTGCTGGACAGGAGCCGCCCCTGGTCCGTCACAAGCTTCTCAAGTTCCTCGAGCGCCTCCCATCGCGATTCGATGGGAACCAGGGACCAGCGCGAACAGGAGCGGCAGATCTGCCAGAGGCGTCCGCGCGCGGGATCGAACGCCACGCGCCTGCCTCTGTCGAGGTGCTCGAGCGCTTCGTTCGGCCGGAATCCCTGGCCGCAGACGAGGCATTTGTGGTACATGCTCATAATCCCCGCCTATTATACGTGCATGCTGGCTGTCATCGACAACTACGATTCGTTCACCTGGAATCTTGTCCAGATGCTGGGGGAACTGGGTCACGACCCACGCGTCTTCCGCAACGACGCAGTCACGACCGAAGAGTTGCGCCTCAGGGGAGCGACCCGCCTGGTGGTGTCGCCGGGACCGTGCACGCCGGCCGAAGCCGGGATCAGCGTCGAAGCCATTCGCACCCTCGGACCTACGACCCCGGTTCTGGGCGTGTGCCTTGGCCATCAGGCGATTGGGGAGGCCTGGGGCGGCCGCACCATCCGCGCCGCACGCACGGTACACGGCAAGATCGGGAGCATACGCCACAACGGTGACCCACTCTTTGCGGGCATCCCGGACCACGCGCGCGTCGCCCGCTATCATTCGCTGGTCACTTCACCCGACCTGCCCGACGAGCTCGTTCCGATCGCCTGGAGCACGGAGCCGTCGGACGAGGGTGAGATTCAGGCGATGCGGCATCGCGTACATCCGGTGTGGGGAATACAGTTCCATCCGGAGTCCTGGTTCACCGATGGTGGCCGGCGGATTCTGCGAAACTTCCTTGCCGTGCCCCCTGGTTCCGGGTAGCTTGAAGTCCGTGAATCACACGGCTTTCCGGGTTGCGCGCTCCTCATTTCGGGTGTCGCCTTGAGCCGCGTCCTGGGCGTTATTCCGGCGCGGATCGGCTCCTTCCGCCTTCCCCGGAAACCTCTTCAGCCTCTTCTCGGCAAGCCCCTGGTGGTGTGGGTCTGGGAGCGGGCCCGCAGTATGGACTTCCTGGACCGCGTAGTGGTCGCCACCGATTCGAACGAGGTGGCCGAGGCGTGCCGCCAGGCCGGCGCGGAAGTGCTCCTCACCTCGCGCAGCCATCCCTCCGGCACGGACAGGGTGCACGAAGTGGCGGCCAGACTCAACGCCGGGTTCGATGTCGTCCTGAATATCCAGGGAGACGAACCGCTGGTGCAGGCCGGCGCGCTCAGGGCCGCGGTCTCGATGGTGCAAGACGGGTTCGAGGTCGGCACCTGCGCGACGCCGATCCGCTCGCAGCGGGAATTGGAGGATCCGTCGGTCGTGAAGGTCGTGCGGACCCTGGCGGGAAGTGCGTTATACTTCTCTAGGGCGCCGATACCACACCGTTACGGACCGGCCCCGGAGGGGAGGGAACCGGGCCGCGACGGCCACCTCCGGCACGTGGGTGTCTACGCCTACGAACCGGATGCACTCGAGCGATGGGTGCGGTTCGGTCGTTCTCGCCTGGAGACGGAGGAGGGTCTGGAACAGTTGCGGGCGCTCGAGAACGGCATGCGGATAGGGGTCGCCGTCCTGGAGGAGGCGGCACACGGGGTGGACACGCCGGAGGACCTGGCGCGCCTGGAACGCCGGCTGCGGATGGGCAATGTGACTGCAAACACGACGCAAGGAGCTACGGCAACGGAATGAGCCCGACCGAACCGGACCAGACCAGGTACATCTTCGTAACCGGGGGCGTGGTTTCTTCGCTGGGGAAGGGGATCGCCGCCGCATCGCTCGGCGTCCTGCTCAAGGAGCGGGGGCTGCGCGTCACTCTGCAGAAGCTGGATCCGTACATCAACGTGGATCCCGGCACGCTCTCTCCGCTGCAGCACGGCGAGGTGTTCGTCACCGAAGACGGCGCCGAGACCGACCTCGATCTGGGGCACTACGAACGGTTCATCGACGCCAACCTGTCCCAGGACAACAATACCACGACGGGTCGAATCTACCGCACGGTCATCGACGCCGAGCGCCATGGCGACTATCTCGGGCGCACCGTCCAGGTCATTCCCCATATCACCGACGAAATCAAGCGCTCGGTGAGTGTGCTGGGCACCGGCCACGACGTCGTGATCTCGGAGGTGGGCGGCACCGTCGGAGACATCGAGAGCCTGCCGTTCCTGGAGGGCATCCGCCAGTTCCGCCAGGAGGTCGGGTCGCGCGCGCTGCACATCCACCTCACCCTGGTTCCCTATATCAGCGCCGCCGGCGAACTCAAGACCAAGCCCACGCAACACTCGGTGCGCGAGTTGATGCAGACGGGCATCCAGCCCGCCGTGCTCATCTGTCGCACCGAGCACCCGCTCGACGAACACATCAAGGCGAAGATCGCAGGGTTCACCAACGTCGACCCGGCGGGAGTGATCGAAGCGCGGGATGTGGAGACGATCTATGAGGTGCCGCTCGAGTTCCGCCGTCAGCGTCTCGACGATTTCGTTCTGTCCCGTTTCGGCATGACGGCTCCGGCGCCCGACCTGACCGCATGGAAGCACATCGTCGAGCGTATCAAGGCACCTTCCCGCGGGGCCGTGCGGATCGCCGTCGTGGGCAAGTACACGGAACTCGTGGACGCGTACAAGTCGGTGGAGCAGGCGCTGATTCACGGGGGTATCGAGCACGACGTCGAAGTCGACATCGACTGGATCGCGAGCGAGGAGCTCGAGACCGGCCTGGATCCCGGTTTCCTGTCGGAGTATCACGGCCTCCTGGTGCCGGGGGGGTTCGGAGACCGGGGGATCGAGGGCATGGTGACCGCGATACGGTGGGCGCGCGAGAACGGCCTGCCCTTTCTCGGGATCTGCCTGGGGCTCCAGTGCGCCGTCATCGAGTTCGCCCGCAACGTGGTGGGATTGAAGGGTGCCCACTCGTTCGAGTTTGACCAGGCGTCGCCGCATCCGGTGATCTGTCTCATGGACGAGCAGCGCAACGTGATCACGAAGGGGGGAACGATGCGCCTGGGCTCGTATGTGGCGAAACTCGGATCCGATTCCCGGGCCGCAAAGGTGTACGGATCCTCCGAGATCACGGAGCGGCACAGGCACCGGTACGAGGTGAACAACGACTACCGCAGCCGGCTCGGGGAAAAGGGTCTGGCGTTCTCCGCCACCTCGCTGGACGGCAAGCTGGTGGAGATGATCGAACTCCCCGGGCATCCGTGGTTTGTCGGCAGCCAGTTTCATCCCGAACTCAAGAGCCGCCCGACGCGGGCACACCCGCTGTTTGCCTCGTTCATCGAAGCCGGGGCCATCCGCGCGCAGGTTGCCGACACGCCGAGGGCGGCGGCCCTGGGAGCGTGAGCCGGTGCCGCGTGTCGCTCGGCGCAGCGACGCCATGCGCCGGATTGACCCTACGCCGGGAGCGTTCACGCTCTTCGCGGGTCCCTGCGTTCTCGAAGACGACGAGCTGAACATCGCCGTGGCCAGGGCGGTGCACGCCGCTGCGAGCCGTGCGGGTCTGCCGGCAGTCTTCAAGGCCTCCTTCGACAAGGCCAACAGGTCTCGGCTGGACTCGCCCCGCGGTCCAGGTCTGGAGGCCGGCTTTGCCCGGCTGCGCACGGTACGGGCCGAAACGGGACTGCCGGTCCTGACCGACATCCATGAGCCGGGGCAGGCCGAACTTGCGGCCGAAGTAGCGGATGTACTTCAGATCCCCGCCTTCCTCTGCCGCCAGACGGAGTTGCTCGTGGCCGCGGGCAGGACCGGGAGGGCGGTCAACGTGAAGAAGGGACAGTGGATGGCTCCCGAGGCGATGGCCGGCGCCGTGGAGAAGGTGCGCGCCGGTGGCGCCCGGCAGGTCATGGTCACCGAGAGGGGCACGGCGTTCGGCTATCGCGACCTCGTCGTGGACATGCGCAACTTTGCCCGTATCCGGGAGGCCGCGGGAGTGCCCGTGATCTTCGACGCGACGCACTCGGTCCAGCAGCCCGGAGACGGAGCCGGCGGATCGACTGGCGGAAGCCCCGAACACATCGCCTCGCTCGTGAAGGCGGCGGTGGCGGCGGGTTGTGACGGACTCTTTCTCGAGGTGCATCCGGATCCGGCGGTGGCGCCTTCGGACGGCAGCAACATGCTGCCGGTGGAGCAGCTTCCCCGGCTTCTGGACGACGTGGCGGCCATCCGCTCCGCCCTTGGCGCGGGACCGGGCTCGTAGAGCCGTGGGGCCGATGGAGATTCCTCGGGCAACGGCCGAACGTATTCGTCTGGTCGTACTCGATGTGGATGGGGTGATGACCGACGGCGGCGTGTACATCGGTGCCACCGGGAACGGGGAGGCAATCGAGTTCAAACGCTTCGACGTGCAGGACGGTCTCGGCGTAAAGATGCTGAAGCAGGCGGGAATACAGGTGGCGATCGTATCGGGAAGAGTCTCCGAAGCGACGGAACTCCGTGCCGCGGAGCTTGGCGTGGCCGACGTCTTCCAGGACGATGGTGCCCGCAAGGTGATGATTCTGGGGCTGCTGCTCGCGGCCAGGAAGGTGACGTGGTCCGAGGTCGCCCTGCTGGGGGACGACCTCGCCGATCTGCCGGCGCTGCGCAGGGTGGGTCTCCCCGCCACGGTGGCCAACGGCACGGCCGAGGTGCGGAACGTCGCCGCGTGGAGGAGTTCGACACCCGGCGGCAGGGGCGCGGTGCGGGAGTTCGCGGAGGCCCTCCTGAAAGCGCGTGGAGAGTGGGACGAACTGGTCGAGGAGTACTGTCGTGAGCGTGGCGGCTGACCTCGGCCCCGGGCTCGAGCGGCGTGGCAGGGTGCTCGCCGAGGGCCGCCGCGTCCTGAGGACCGAAGCGAACGCGGTCAGAGGGCTGGCGGAAAGGCTTGGGAACAGCTTCCCCGATGCAGTCGATCTGGTCCATGACGCCAGGGGAAGAGTCGTGGTTTCCGGCATCGGCAAGTCGGGGCTTGTCGCCCGCAAGATTGCCGCCACGCTCACGTCGACGGGCACCGGGGCCACCTTCCTCCACCCCGTCGACGGGCTCCACGGCGACCTGGGCATGGTCGGGCCGGAGGACGTGATGTTCCTGTTGTCCAGGAGCGGCGCGACGCGTGAACTGGAAGGGCTGCTCGCGTTTGCCGAGCGTCATGGAATCGCCGTAATCGCCCTCGTGGGCGATTGTTCTTCGCCCTTGGCGAGACGGGCCACGGTCGCGGTCGATTGCGGCGTGTCCTCGGAGGCCTGCCCCATGGATCTCACGCCGACCAGCTCCACGACCGCCAGTCTGGCAATGGGAGATGCACTCGCGATAGCGTTACTGACGCGGCGGGGGTTCGGGCATGAGGAGCTTGCACGCATCCATCCGGGAGGGGCGCTCGGACTGCGGCTGACCTTGAAGGTGGCGGATGTGATGGTGAGCGATGACTATCCCGCGGTGCCGGCGGACTGCCGTGCTCGTGATGTCATCGTTCCTCTTGCGCGAATGAGGGGCACGGTACCGGTGGTTGAAGCGGGTCGTTCCGTGATCGGGGTCGTCACTGCAGGCGATCTCACGCGGCTCATGGAAGGCACGAACGCGTTTCTGGACGTTCCCGTATCGGAGTTCATGAATCGATCGCCCAAGCTCACCTCGCCGGAGGAGCCGGGGTCGGCGGCGGTGAGGCGTATGCAGGAGCATGGGATTATGGCAATGCCGGTGGTAGACGAAGGTGTCCTGGTCGGTATCGTGCACCTCCACGACCTGCTGCGCGCGGGGGCGGTCTGATGGCCATCGGGCCGGGACCGACGGCGGGACCCCGTCGGGCCTCCACCAACGCCCCGTGGTTGCCCGGTTGCCTGGCTCTGCTGGCTGCGGCATGCATCAACACGACCGAAGAGCCGCCACCGTCGGGACTGGAGACGGTGGACGCCGACGAGATCGTCTACGGTGTGTCCGCCAACATGTCCCGCGAGGGGATCCGCGAGGCGATTCTCTCGGCTGACAGCATGTTCAGCTGGAGGGACTCCGCGCATGCGCGGGTGATGGGTCTGTCCCTGGTCGTGTTTGACGAGAGGGGGAGACGCAGGGCCACCATCACGGCCGAGGAGGGGCGTCTGAACCGGATCGGCAACGAGTTGACCGCGTCCGGCAACGCGGTTCTGAGCATCCCGGAGCAGGGGCGCGAAATCCACACGGAGGAGCTCCACTTCTCGCTCGAAGTCGAGCGCGTCTGGACCGACGTCCCGGTCGTAATGCACGAGGGTGGGTGCGTGTTCGAGGGGGACCGGCTCCAGTCGGACATGGACTTCGACGACGTCAGGATATGGGGCACCCGGGAGCGAGGGTGCTCCTGACGATGCGGTTTGCGGGCTGGACCGGTTGGGTGTGCCTTGCCGCGGCTCTTATGCCCGGCGGCGTTGCCGCGCAGCAGCGGCAGTGCTGGCTCGACGCCGTGGGGGGCTATACCCACAGCACCCGATTCGATTCCCTGAACTACATCCACCGGGCTTCGGGCGGGATCGACTATCGCTGCTCGGACGGCACGCGAATCCTCGCCGATTCGGCAGCGGTCTACGAGTTCAACGAAACGGTACAGCTGTTCGGCAGGATTCGCTTTGAGGATGCGGACACCCGGCTCGCCGCCGATTCCGCCCGCTACTTCGGCAACGTCAGCCAGCTGGAGGCATGGTCCCGGGTGACGGTAACGGACCTGCGCAGCGACGCGATTATCGAAGGTGACAGCCTCAGGTACTATCAGGCCTCCGAATTCCGTCCTCTGGATCGCGTTCTGGTGTACGGGGGCGATCCCCGCGCTACGTTCCACCCGCCGCCCGTGCCCATGC
>VYAQ01000036.1 GCA_009844885.1 Gemmatimonadota bacterium | reverse complement strand
GCCGGGGCGGGCACGCGTCCCGGAATCCCCGGACTCACCCTGACGCGCGCCGACTTCGAGGCCGCCTACGAGAACGTCCGGCCGCACGTCTACCGCACCCCGCTGCTGACCAGCCGGTCGCTGAGCGAGGCGTGCGGCCTCGACGTGCGCCTGAAGGCCGAACTGTTCCAACTGGGCGGCTCGTACAAGGTGCGCGGCCCGCTCAACAAGATCGCCAGGCTGAGCGACGAGGAGCGGGCGCGGGGCGTGATCTGCTCGTCGGCGGGCAATCACGCGCAGGGCGTGGCGATCGCGGCGCGGCACTACGGGGTGAAGGCGGTGGTGTGCATGGCCGAGAACGCGACGCCGGCGAAGGTCGCCGCCACAAAGGGCTACGGCGCGCGCGTCGTGCTGCACGGCAGCATCTGGGACGAGGCCAACGAGAAGGCGCTCGAACTCGTCGAGACCGAGGGCTACACATACGTCCACCCGTTCGACGATCCCGACCTGATCGCGGGGCAGGGGACACTGGGGCTCGAGATCATGGACCAGTTCCCCGAGGTCGAGCTGGTGGTCGTGCCGATCGGCGGCGGCGGGCTGATCTCCGGGATCTCCATGGCGGTGAAGTCCATCAATCCGGACGTGCGTGTGATCGGCGTCGAGTCCTCCGGGGCCCCGGCCATGAAGCGCAGCGTGGAGGCGGGGTCGCGGGTGACGCTCGACAGCGTCGACTGTGTCATCGACGGGCTCGTCGTAAAGCGCGTGGGCGGGAACACCTGTTCCGTCGTGTCCCGCTTCGTGGACGAGATCGTCACGCTCCCCGACGAGCAGATCTTCGACGCCATGCTCTGGCTGATGACCCGGGCCAAGCTGGTGACCGAGGGCGCGGCCGCGTCGCCGGTGGGGGCGCTGCTTCAGGGGCTTGTCGACGCGCCGGCGGGAACGAAGACGGTGTGCGTGCTCAGCGGCGGCAACCTGGACGTGGAGCAGCTGCGCGGGCTGTCCTGGAACTGAGTTGAGTTGCAATCGGAGGTGTCTGTCGGCGCTCCGTTGTCGAAGAAGTGTGTCAGTATTACTATTGAGTTTCTGACATTATGACTGAATCGGGAGAAGGGGATCTGCCGTGGCCAGCCTGCCCAAACGCATCATGGAGCACGCGGAAGCACTGCCCGAGGCGGCGCCGATCTGCCCCGGCACGCTGCTGCACATGGGGAACCGTGCGGCGGTGGATCAGGCGTTGTCGCGACTGGCTCGGCGCGGACGGCTGTTGCGGGTCTGCCGGGGGGTCTATGTACGCCCTATCGAAACCGAGTTTGGCATGCGCCCGCCTTCTCCGCCCAAAGTCATCGCCGCGCTTTCGTCCCTTTGGGGCGAGACGATCGTACCATCCGGTGGGGCTGCGGCGAACTTGCTGCGGCTGACGACGCAGGTGCCCATACGCATGGTGTATCTGACGTCGGGCCCAAGTCGGAAGCTGCGCCTGTTCGCGTTGGTCCTCGAACTCCTTCACGCGCCCCGCTGGCAACTCGTAGCGCCCGGCCGGCCGGCTGGCCTCGCGGTTCGGGCAATGGCCTGGCTCGGTCCACACGAAATCGAAGAGAGCCTCGAGGTCGTCAAGCGTACGCTCTCAGCCGCCGATCTGGATGAACTTGCGGCTACACGAGCCATCTTGCCGTCATGGATGGCTGGCCCTGTGAGCGCGTTGGTGGCTCATGGATAGCCGTGGCTTTCAACGGCTGTCCAGGCATGACCGCCGCGAACTGCTTGATTCGATCGTCGGAGCTACTCAGCTGCCGCCGGAGTTGCTCGAAAAGGACATCTGGGTAGTTCAGACCCTGTCCGTCCTGTTCCAGGCACCCTTCGGCGCGGATCTGGTGTTCAAGGGCGGCACATCGCTCTCGAAGGCCCATCAAGCCATCCGCCGATTCTCCGAGGATGTCGATGTCACCTACGACATACGGCGCTTCGTGCCCGGGTTGGTGGACGATGCCGGGGAGGAGGCATTGCCCCCCACCCGCAGCCAGGAGCAGCGCTGGACGCGGATAATCCGGCCACGCCTGGTGGAATGGGCGAGGGACGAGGCCCTGCCGGCGTTAGCCGAGGGAATGACGAAGGACGGTTGGGCTGCCAAGCTGCGCGCGGAAGGAGACCGGATCTACCTGGGCTACGATCCGTTGTTCGGCGACTACGGATTCGTCCGGCCCGAGGTCATTGTCGAATTCGGCGCCCGCTCGACCGGTGAGCCCCGCGAACGACGACTGATTGAATGCGATGCCGCCAGGTTTGTGCCAGCAGTCAGCTTTCCCACCGCACGCCCCTCGGTCATGCTGGTCGAGCGCACCTTCTGGGAGAAGGCCACGGCCATTCACGTCTTCTGCCGCCGGGCCCGCCACCGTGGCAATCGTCTCTCCCGGCACTGGCACGACCTCGTTCGGCTCGACGACGGCGGCTACGTTGAGAAAGCCCTCGCCGACCGCGAGTTGGCGCGTGCCGTCGCGCACCACAAGGCGATCTTCTTCCGGGAAAAGGACGTCGAGGGAGACTGGATCGACTACATGGCCGCCGTTACCGGCCACCTTCAGCTGATCCCGGACCGCCCGCTGTACGACATCCTGGCCGAAGACTATCGTCAGATGCAGCGATCCGGGATGCTCCCGGAGGACGCCGAGAGCTTTGAGGACATGATGAATCGGTGCGCAGGAATCGAGACAAGAGCCAATGAGCGCTGACGCCAGGGTCTCTACCGGCGGATCTCCCGCAGCCTCACGAGACACCCGCTACCTCGTCCGCCTGGCCGCCGAAGTCGCCAGCAAATCCAATCGCACGCGGCGACGCTTCCAGAAGCGCCTCGCGTCCAACCTCCGCGACGCCCTCCGGTCCACCGGCACAACAGCCACCATCCGCGACCGGTGGAGCCGGCTGTTCGTCACCATTCCCGCCCCGGGCTCCACGTCCGCCGCCGGCCAGGCGACGCCCGCCCCCGACCAGGCCATGGCCGCCGCCACCCGCGTCTTCGGCATCAACTCGTTCTCCCGGGTGGACGCCGTGCTTCCGGCCGACCTCGACGCGATCGTCCGGGTGGGGCACGACACCTACCGTGACGCCGTCACGGGGCACCGCTACGCCATCGCCGCCCGCCGCACCGGCCGCCACCCCTTCTCGTCGCGTGACATCGCGGTCGAGCTCGGCGCCGCCCTCAACCCCTACGGCACCGTCGACCTGACCACGCCCGAGGTCACCGTCCACGTCGAAGTGCGCGACCAGCGCGCGTACCTTTTCAGCGGTCGCACGGAGGGCGCCGGCGGCCTCCCGCTGGGCGTGCAGGGCCGGGCGGTGTGCCTCATCTCCGGTGGCTTCGACTCGGCCGTCGCGGCCTGGCTCCTCCTCAAGCGCGGGGTTACCCTCGACTACGTCTTCTGCAACCTGGCCGGCCCTGCCTTCGAACGCTCCGTGATCCAGGTCACCCGGGTGCTCGCCGACCGCTGGAGCTACGGCGACCGCCCGCGCTTGCACGTCGTCGACTTCGAAGAGGCGGTCAGCCGGCTGCAGGCCGACGTCACGCCCCGCTACTGGCAGGTCGTGCTGAAGCGGCTCATGTACCGGGCCGCCGAGGGCGTCGCCGCCGAGATTGGCGCGGACGCCGTGGTCACCGGCGAGTCCCTGGGCCAGGTGTCGTCGCAGACGCTCCGCAACCTCCGCTCGATCGAGGCCGCCGCGTCCCTGCCGGTGCTGCGGCCGCTCGTGGGTCTCGACAAGGAGGAGATCATTCGCATCGCGCAGCGGATCGGGACGGCCGCTCTCTCCGCGCGCGTCAAGGAATACTGCGCAATTCTGGAGGGGAAGCCGGTCACGGCTGCGAAGGTATTGGCGGTGGACCGCGAGGAGGCGCCGCTCGATCCCGGCCTGGTCGACCGCGCCGTGGCCGCGCGCAGGGTGCTGGACGTGCGGAAGCTCGCCGACTCGGACCTGCAACGCGACTACTTGTGGCTCGATGTCCTCCCGGACGGAGCCCGCGTGATCGACTGCCGCCCCCCTCAGCAGGACGACGGATGGCGGCATCCCGGCTCGAAGCGCGTACTGCCGCCCGATTTCCCCGAACTGGCCGCGACACTAAACAAAGATGTTAAGTATGTGCTGTTCTGCGACAACGGGATCCAGTCCGGGCAGCTTGCAAATCTTTTACAGACAGTGGGTTACGAGGCTTACGCGCTGAAGGACGGGACGAAGGCGCTACGGGGAGCGATGGGGTAGCCGTGCCGCGCGCGCGCCGCCTGGTGGCCCGTCGGTTCCCCGGCCGAATGGCCGCCGCATCGATCCTGGTGCTCGTTGGGTGCGCCCCCGACGCCGCTCCCGGCGGCGACGATGCCACAGACCATCTCGTCATCGCCTGGCCCGCCTCCCGCGAGCCCGCCTCGCTCGATGGCCACATCGAGCCGTACCAGACGGCGTGGCTCATCGACTACATGATCGCCGACCCGCTGCTCATCATCGGCCCGGATGGGGGATTCCACCCGGCTCTGGCGACGGGCTGGTCGTCGAACGCGGTAGCGGACCAGTGGACCTTCACGCTGCGGAGCGACGTCGTCTTCCAGGACGGCACGCCCTTCGATGCCGAGGCCGTTCGCTACAACGTCGAGCGCATCCTCGACCCGGCCACGCGGTCCGGCGAGATGGCGGCACACGTCGGGCCGGTCGAGCACGTGGAGATCGTCGACGACACCACCGTCACCTTGCACTACGATGCCCCCTGGGTGACCGTCCTCGACGCCTTCCGGCGCGTCCCCATCTGGTCCCCCGTGGCTGCCGAGCGCTGGGGCATCGAGGCGTTCGACCGCCACCTGGTGGGCGCCGGACCCTTCCTGCTGGAAGAATGGGTGCCCAACGACCGCGTGACCGTGCGGCGCTGGGACGGGTACGGCGGGTGGAACTCGATCGCCGACGAGCCGGGTCCGGCCAGGGTCGAGCGCGTCACGATCCGCTTCATCGGCGAGGAAGCCGTGCTGGGCAACGTCGTCCGCACCGGCAACGCCCATGTCGCCATGAATCTGCCCACCACGTACATCGACGACTACCGCGGCGCCGAGGGCTTCTCGCTCGTCACCGGCTACCAGGCGGGGACCGGATTGCAGATGGTCATGAACACGCGGCGCCCGCCCTTCAGCGACCTGCGGGTACGCCAGGCGCTCCTTCACGGCACGGACCAGCATGCCATCAACGATCTGCTCTACGACGGCAACTACCTCACCTCCGACGGGCCCCTGAACACGGTCCACCGCTGCTACTGGGAGGGGAGCGCGGACCACTATCCGCACGACCCCGAGACTGCCCGGCGGCTCCTGGAAGCGGCCGGCTACACCGACCGCGACGGCGACGGCATCCGGGAGGCCCATGGCGTCACCGGCGTCGAGGATGGGACGCCGCTGCGGGTGCGCTGGACCATCCTCGACCGCGAGGAGATGGGCGAGGCGGTGCAGGCCCAGTGGCGCCCGCTCGGGATCGACCTTGTGATCGAAATCGTTCCCGGTCCGGTGCAGCTCGAGAGGGTCAACGCCCGCGACTTCGACCTCATCTACGAGCGCCAGCGCAGTCCGGACCCGCTGCTGATGGACATGCTCTGGAACTCGGCCCACGACGTGGTCGGCGGCTGGGCGTGGACGGGTTTCGTGGACGCGGAACTGGACGGGATCGTGAGCCAGCTCAGGGTGATCGCCGACCCGGACGCGCGGTGCGAACTGGCGCGGGAGGCCCAGCGGATCATCATGGACAACGCGCTGATGCTGCCGACGCTGAGCGAGCCGATCTTCTACGCGGTCTCGGACGAGGTGCGGGGATTCCAGCTGGCGTCGGAGGGGCAGTTCTACTTCCTGCACAACGTGGAGCTGGTGCGGGAATAGTGTGCCAGCCCCTGGCGGCCCGCTACACTTCCTCGCATGTCACACCGAATCGACCGGCGCAGGAAGGCCGACCGGAGACTGTTCATCGGCTGCTGGGTGCTTGCAGGTCTGGTCCACGTGGTCCTGTTCCTGGTTGTGCCCGGCTTCGGGCGGGACGGGCTGGCGAGGCCGGGCCTGAGCCTCGAGCTGGCCGAGACCCCGGCTCCCGGGGCTACGCTGCTCGACCTCTACTTCGGGCCGCCGGCGATATCGGGTCCGTCGGGCAGAGTATCCGTCGAACCGCCCGAACGCTTCCTGGCAACCGAGAGACTGGTCCACGTTCCGGCAGCGTGTCGAGCTGTCATCAGGTCTTCCGGCAACGACATACGCGGCAGCGTGCGCCTCCGGGTGAAGATTACCGGCCGGGTCGATGTGACGGGCATGGCGTGGTCCTCCGGCATTCGCTGCGCCGACGACCTGCTGCAGAGAGTGGCGGGAGACCTCCTCTACCACTGGCTTCCCAGCGAGGAGTTCCCGGCGCCGGTCGAGCTGACCCAGCCGATGAGGCTCGCGGAGAAGACCGACCGGTAGGGTTCGCCGCATGCTCGCCACCTACCTGACCCGCCGCCTCGCCCAACTCGGCGTTGTCCTGCTCCTTGTCTCGGTGGTGGTCTTCGCCATCATGCACGCCCTTCCCGGCGACCCGGTTCAGCTCATGCTCTCGGGCGCCGAGAGCGGGTCCGTCACCCCCGAACGGCAGGAGCAGCTGCGCGAGGAGATGGGGCTGAACGACCCGCTCCCCGTGCAGTACGGGCGCTTTCTGCGCGGCGCCGTCACCGGTGACCTCGGCACCTCCGTGCGACTCCGCCAACCCGTCCTCGACCTCATCCTCGACCGGCTGGGCCCCACGCTCGCGCTCAGCCTGGGCGGCATCCTCTTCGCGGTCCTCATCGGGGTCACCACGGGCGTCCTTGCTGCCCTCCGTCAGGGCTCGTGGATCGACGGCCTGAGCCGCGTGCTCGCCTACGTCGGCGTCTCACTTCCCCTGTTCTGGCTGGGCCTCCTGCTCATTCTCGTCTTCTCCTTCCAGCTGTCCTGGTTTCCCCCCGCGGGATCCGAGGGGGTCCGGTCGCTCGTGCTCCCCAGCCTGTCGCTGGGACTCGTGTCGGCTGGCGTCATCGCGCGCCTCACCCGGGCCTCCCTTCGAGAGGTCCTGGTGGAGGACTACATTCGCACGGCCCGGGCGAAGGGACTGCCCAGGCGCTTCGTCTACCTGCGCCACGCGCTCCGGAACGCCCTGTTGCCGGTCGTGACCATGCTCGGCCTCCAGTTCGGTGCGATGCTCGCCGGCGCCGTCGTCACCGAAACCGTGTTCAGCCGTCCCGGCCTCGGCCGCCTCGTGGTGAGCGCGATCCTCTGGAAGGACTATCCGCTGGTGCAGGGGATCGTGCTGTGCATGGCCGCGATGTACGTCCTGGTCAACCTGCTCGTGGATCTGCTGGCGGCCTGGCTCGACCCGCGCGTGCGGAACGAGGCGCCCGCATGAAGGTCGCCGGCCGCACGCTGTCGCGTGGCTTCGTCGCGGGGGCGGTGATCCTGGCGGGCTGGGTCCTGCTCGCGCTGCTGGCGCCTGCCGCCACGCCGCACGACCCGCTGGCCACGGTCTCCGGGGCCCGCGAGGCCCCCTCGGCAGAGTTCTGGTTCGGCACCGACCGGCTTGGCCGGGACGTGTTCAGCCGCGTCATCCATGCCGCCCGCGTGTCGCTCGTCCTGGGGTTCATCAGCGTGGCCATCGGGGCGGCTCTCGGCTCGGCGATCGGGCTGGTGTCCGGCTACTACCGTGGCCCGGCCGACACTGTGCTCATGCGAATCGTCGACGCCATGCTGGCCTTCCCCGGCATCCTTCTGGCACTCGTGGTGATCGCCGCGCTCGGCCCCAGCATCACGAACGTGATGATCGCGGTCGGCGTCTCCACGATCCCGCGCTACGCCCGTTTGGTCCGCTCCACCGTGCTCACCGTCCGTGAACAGGCGTACATCGACGCGGCCCGGCTGATCGGTGTGCCGGACGTGCGGATCATGCTGCGGCACGTGCTCCCGAACACCGCCGTGCCGCTGCTCGTGCTGTCGACGCTCGAGTTCGGGCACGCCATCTCGGTCGGCGCGGGCCTGAGCTTTCTCGGGCTCGGGGCGCAGCCGCCGACGCCGGAGTGGGGGCTGATGGTCGCTGTGGGACGCGACGTGCTGGGCCCGGCGTGGTGGATTTCCACATTCCCCGGGCTCGCCATATTCACGGTGGTAATGGCGACGAATCTCCTGGGCGACAGCTTGCAGGAAACGCTCGATCCCAGGCTGAAAGCGAGGCGAGAGTGAACGAGAGGTTCGTAGGCATCCAGATCGGGCCCGCCAGCTTCGTGGACGAGGGTGTGGACGCGGTGCTCGACACGCTGCAGGAGCGCGTGGGCGTGAACGTGATCCTGCTGGGCACGGTCAGCTGGCTGGGCTTGAAGATCGGGCGCAGCATCTCGTGGCAGATCGACGGCTGGCCGGACCACGGCGTGCCCGAGCCGCTGGAGGTGCAGGGCGGGTCGTACCTGGCGGACCATCCCGAGTTCTACCGCAACACGTCCATCACCAACTTCCGCGCCCCGGACGAGGCCATGCGGGACCGCGACATACTCGAAATGGTCATTCCCGAGGCCCGGGCGCGGGGGATGAAGGTGATCCCCGAGCTGATGGAGCCGCTGTTCAAGTACGCGGGGCACGGATCGGCCAACACCGTGCAGATTCCGAACCTGGTCCAGTACATGGAGGTGGACTACCTGGGCCGGATCGGCGGGGCGCCTTGCCTGGAGAACCCGTACTACCGGACCTGGTGGCACGCGCTCATCGAGGACCACTGCCGGAGCTACGACATCGACGGCATCATGTGGTGCAACGAGAGACGGAGCCCACTCGACCAGCTGGTCACCGGGATGGCTCCGGGGTGCTTCTGCAGGCACTGCCTGGCTGCCATGTCTGCCGGTGGCGTCGATCCGGAAGCCGCGCGGCGGGCGTGCAGCCTGCTCCACAACTACTTCAGGCAAGCGCGCGCGGGCGAGCACTTCACCGACGGCGCGCTGATCACCGGGCTTCGCGTGCTGCTCGACAACCCCGACTTCCTGCTGCTCGAGCGGCACTGGGTCCGCCGCAACAAGGACCTGGACCGCGAGCTGTACGGGCTCGTCAAGTGGTGCGATCCGGCGCTGGAGTTCGGGCTCAACGTGTGGAATCGCAACCACTTCAACCCGTTCCGCAAGGCGCAGTGGCCGTGGGCCGAGACGAAGGACTACGCGGACTGGGTCAAGCCGATCACCTACCAGCACCAGTCGGGCGGGATCTACCTGGGCGAGATGGAGCAGTTGCACGCGACCCTGCTGCGGGACCTGGCGCCCGCCGAGATGACGCCGATCATGTACCGGATTCTGGGGCTCGACGAGGCGCCGTGGGACGAGCTGATGGGTGCGGGAATGCGCCCATCCAGCTATGTCGGTGGCCAATGCCGCGCCACCATCGAGGCGCTTGACGGCGAACTGCCGGTGCTGATGGGGATCGGCGTCGACGCACCCCGGTCCAGCCCGGACCAGGCCGCCTGTACCCCCGAAATCGTGTACGAGAGCGTGCACGCGGCATACTCGAACGGGGCGGCGGGCGTCATCTACTCGCCCAACTACGCGAGCATGAAGCTCACCAACCTCGACGGCGGCGCCCGGGCGCTCGCGGAACTCGGAATCTGACGCCGGGAGGCTCACATGCCCGAAGCACCAGCCTGGAAGTTTCAGTCGGTTCTGCAGGATCTGGCGCCGCGCGAGCCGGCATCGGTCACGCTCCGCGGCCGCGTGATCACGGGGGTGGGGGAGGAGGTGATCGAGGACGGCCACGTCACGCTGGAGGGGGGCCGGATCGTGTCGGTCGGGGCGTGGGACGCGGCCGCGGGGGAAGCTTGGGCGGTCCTCCCGACGGGCGGAACGATCCTGGCCGGCCTGATCAACAGCCACGCCCACCTGGCCTGGGACGGGATCCACGACCTCGCCGCACAGTCGATGCACGACGCGCCCGAGATCAGCGCCTACAAGGCGGCGGCCAACATGCTGGCGAACCTGCGCGGCGGAATCACGATGGTGCGCGACCTGGGGATGAACCGGAGCGGCGAGTTCGCCAAGCAGGCGGTGGAGCAGGGGGTGTTCGCGGGCCCGCGCCTGCTGATCTGCGCCGAGGCGATCGTGCAGACCGGCGGCCACACCTACTGGTGCTGCCGCGAGGCCACCGGGGCGGACGAGATGCGGCGCGCCGTGCGGGAGCAGGTGAAGGCCGGCGCCGACCTGATCAAGATCATGATGTGCCACGACCTGCTGGAGTTCACCGATGAGGAACTCGAGGCCATCGTCGACGAGACGCACCGGAGCGGGCTGCCCGTCACCGCGCACGCCACCTTCGACGCCGCGATCGAGCGGGCCGTGGATTTCGGAATCGACACCGTGGAGCACGGCGGCAGCATGTCGGACCGCACCATCGGCAAGCTGTTGGAGCGGGGCGTGCCGATCGTCACCACGTTCTCGCCGGTCGTGATCCAGGCGCAGCCCGAGATCGCGCGCCGGTACAACATTCCCGAATGGAAGATCCGCGAGCGGCAGCGGGCGGTCGCCGACAGGGGGCGCTACGACGGCCTGGTGCGGGCGGCGCGGGCCGGGGTGCGGATCGTGTTCGGAACCGACGCGGGGAGTCCCGCCGTGCGGCACGGCCTGGTGGTCCCCGAGATGGAATTCATGATCGAAGTCGGCGTGGTGGCGGACAATCACGCCGCGATCATGAGCGCGACCCGCGAGGCGGCGATCATGAACCGGCTGGACGACCGGATCGGGACACTGGAGGCAGGGAAGGAAGGGGACGTAATCGTCGTGGACGGGAATCCGCTGGACGACCTGCGCGACCTGGAGCAGGTGCGGATGACGTTCGTGCGGGGGTGCTGCCTGTACTCGCGGGCAGGGGTGTGATCGTGGGTGCGTCACTGCCACACCGATCGCAGCCATGAGTCCGATGCCAGAGCCCACTCGCGGATCCCGCCTCGCCGCCCGCGCCGTCAGCGTCAAGTCCAGCTTCCGCACCCGAATGCTCGAACTCGCGGCCGGGCTTGACGACATCATCGCGCTCGGCCGCGGCGACCCGGACTTCGAGACGCCGGACACGATCGTGGCCGCGGGCGCGGACGCCCTGATCAGCGGCTACACGCACTACACCCCGCCCCCGGGCCTCCCGGAACTCCGCGAAGCGATCGCGTTTCAGCTGAAACTTAACAATAATGTTAAGTGTTCGGCGGACCAGATCATTGTCACCAACGGCGCCCAGGAGGCGCTACTGATCTCCATTCTCGCGCTGGTCGATCCCGGCGACGAGGTGATCCTCCAGGCCCCGCGCTTCAACGCCTTCGACTACATGGTCAAGCTGGCCGGCGGCCGGATCGTGGACGTGCCGACGCTCGAAGAGGACGACTACGCCCTCAGGGCCGACGCCATCCGCGGGGTCCTCACAAAGTGTTCGAAACTCCTGGTGATCGCGAATCCGAACAATCCCACCGGCGGACTCACCCCGCGCGCCGAACTGGAGCGCATCGCGAGGCTGGCCGTGGAACACGACCTGCTGGTCATCTCGGACGAGATCTACGAGAAGCTGATCTTCGGCGGGGCCGAGCACGTCAGCCTCGCGGCGCTGGACGGCATGTCCGAACGCACCGTGACCGTGAACGGCTTCTCCAAGGCCTACGCGATGACCGGCTGGCGCGTCGGCTACCTGGCCGCGCCCGCCTGGATGATGGAGTCGGCCGTCGAGATCAAGCATACGCTGAGCATCTGCACCCCGCCGGCGCTGCAACGCGGCGCGCTCGCGGCCCTGGAGAGCGGCGAGGCGTCGGTGGCCTCGATGCTGGCCGAGTACGAGCGGCGGCTCGAGCTCGTGCTCCGCCGCCTCGACGACATGGGCATCTCTTACGGTTGTCCGGGCGGGGGAATGTACGTCTATGCGAACATTTCGAGCACCGGGCTCGACGCCGAGGCCTTCTGCCTCGAGCTGCTGCGCAAGGAACAGGTCATGGTCTTCCCCGGCACGATGTTCGCGGACCCGGCGAATCGGCACATCCGGATCACGCTGCTGTCGCCGTTGGAGTCCATGGAGAAGGCGCTGGAGCGAATGCAGCGCTTCGTGGAGCAGGCGCGCGCCGGGTGAACACGGATCCGACACGCGTCGTTCTCGTCGGTGCCGGCGTCCGCGGCCGGATCTGGGCGCGAGTCATCGCCGAGGCCCCCGATGCAACGCTGGCCGGCATCGTCGACCTTGACGAAGCGCGGGCCCGGCGTGCCCGCGATGATTCCGCGCCGGGGGCCGCCGTCCACCGCGACCTCGCCTCCGCGCTCGCCGACCCCGACATCGACGCGGAGGCCGTCGTCATCGCGACCCCGCCCGCCACCCATCACCGCCTCGTCAGCCGCGCGCTCGCCCACCGCCTCCACGTGCTCTGCGAAAAGCCGCTCTCGGAGGACCTCGACGAGGTCGTCGACCTGATCGCGCGGGCCGACGCAGCCAGGCGCCACCTGCTCGTCGGAATGAACTTCCGCTACCTCCCCTCGTCGCAGCGCATACGCCGCCTTGTCCGCACCGGAGCGCTGGGCGCGCTGAGCCATGCGCACTTCACCTACCACAGACAGCGCGACGGCAACAGGGACGACCTGAACGACTACGTCATGTCGATGGCGCATCCGATGCTGCTGGAACAGAGCATCCACCACTTCGATCTGCTGCGCTATTGCTATGGCGCGGAGGTGGAGTCGCTGGTGTGCGATACCTGGCGGCCGTCCTGGAGCACCTACGAGGGCGATTGCTGCGTCTCGGTGCTTTTCCGATTCGACAGCGGCGTGCGCGCGAACTATCTCGGGACCTGGACTGCCGCGTGGAACCGGATGGACTTTCGCTGGCGGAGCGACTTCGAGTGCGGGACGCTGATTCAGCGCGAGCAGTTCGACGACCTCGTGCGGGTCGACTTCGATCGCGGGCTGGGACTGCGCGGGCCCAACTTTAAGGGTGACGGCGAGGCGGAGACGCCGGTCGGGGAAGCGCTGGGGCCGTGTGTGCCCTTTGTCGACGACACCCGGGGGCTGCTTGCCGAGTTCCTGGGGGCGGTGCGCGGGGAGTCCGATCCTGTGACTACGGGCGCCGATCACCTCGAGACGCTGCTTCTGGTGCATGGCTGTATCGAATCGCTGTCGAGCGGGCGGTGGGTCGACATGCCGGCGCTGCGGAATCGGCTGCGCCTGGCTTCGGCTGCGGCGCGGGACGACCGGCCCGGCGCGGCGAGCGGCGCGGCTCCATGACTCCGGACCGCCCCAACCCC
>VYAQ01000057.1:353-2930 GCA_009844885.1 Gemmatimonadota bacterium | reverse complement strand
CAGCACCTCCGCGTAGTAGGCCTCATAGCGCGGCAGCACACACTCCACCCCGTACCGCTCGACCGCCACCGTCCGCGCCGCCTCGCTGAACCGCCCCCACCGCGCATCGTCGGCGAGCAGGCCGATCGCCGCCTCCGTCGCATCCGCAACCGCACCTACCGGGACGAGGAAGCCCGCCTCGCCGTGGGGCACCACTTCGGGCAGCCCCCCCGCCCGGTATCCCACGACGGGGACCCCGCACGACAGCGCCTCCAGGGCGGCCAGGCCGAACGACTCGCGGTCGCTCGTCATGAGGAAGAGGTCCGCGCACGACAGCAGCTCCTCGACCGCCGCGTGCTTGCCCAGGAAGACCACGTCACGGTCCACGCCCAGCGCCCGCGCCCGCGCCGCAGCCCGGGGCCGGTCCGGACCGTCGCCCGCCATCACCAGCCGCGCCGGCACCTCCGCGCGCAGGCCCGCGAAGACCTCGATCACGTCGATCACCCGCTTGACGGGACGGAAGTTGGACACGTGCATCACGATCTTCTCGCCGCGGGGCGCGAAGACCTCCCGGTGAGATGGATCGCGTCCGCGGCGGAACACTTCGGTGTCCACGAAGTTCGGAATCACGCGGATCCGCTCCTCGGGCACCGAGAAGTCGCGCACGGTGACCTCCTTGAGGAAGCGCGACACCGCCGTGACCCCCTGCGAACGCATGATCGAGAAGCGCGTGATCGGGTGGAACGACGGGTGCAGCCCGACCAGCGTGACGTCCGTGCCGTGCAGCGTGGTCACCAGGGGCGGGCCGCCGTTCTCTTCGAGCATCTCCTGCGCGATCCAGGCCGACGTGGCGTGCGGAATGGCGTAGTGGACATGAATGAGGTCCAGCCGCTCCCGCCGCGCGGTGTCGTGGATCGCCGCGGCCAGCGCCAGCGTATAGTGCGGCCGCTCGAAAAGCGGGTATTGCTCCATCTCCACTTCGTGAAAGTACACGCGTTCCCTGAAACCCGAGAGGCGGAAGGGCTGGGCGTAGGAGATGAAGTGGACCTCATGCCCGCGCGCGGCCAACCCGATCCCGAGCTCGGTGGCCACGGCCCCCGAACCGCCATAGGTCGGGTAGCAGGTGATCCCGATCTTCATCGCGCTACGCCGCCCACGCGTCGATCACCGCGGTGGCCTGCGCCTCGAGCGCCGCCGTGCCGTCAATCCGGACGGCGCCCGGTGCCAGCTGGTGGCGGAACCACGTGTCCTGTCGCCGGGCGTAGCGCCTGGTGGCGACCCGGATCCGCTCCGCGGCCTCGCGCAGGGTCATCCCGCCGCCCAGATGGTCCACCATCTCCCGGTAGCCGACGGCATTCATCCCGGGATCCCCGCGCCTGTAACCGTCCCTGAGCAGGCGGGCCGCCTCTCCCACCAATCCGCCCTCCGCCATCTCGACGGCACGCCGGCGGATGCGCTCGTCCAGCACGTCGCGCGGCACCTCCAGCAGACAGACCACGCCGGCAAGCGCTTCACCCTCGGTGGGATAACGGACATACCACCATGATATGTTATGGCCCGTCAATATGGTGATTGACAGCACTCTGAGCATGCGTTGGTATCCCCCTGCAATCGCGACCTCGGCGCGGTCGGGATCGAATCTGCGCACCCAGCGCTCCAGTTCATCGCGCGGCAGTCCGGCGAGCACGTCCTCGAGCTCGCGTCTCTCGACCGGGTCCATGGGCGGTTCCCGGAAGATCGGTTCGGTCAGTACACGGAGGAAGAACCCGGTGCCGCCCGCCAGCACCGGCACGCGGCCGCGCCGCTCGATCGCGTCGATCCAGCGGCGGGCGTCGCGGCCGAACTCGCCCGCGCTGTAACGCTGGTCCGGGTTGCGCAGGTCGAGGCCGTGATGGGGCACCAGCGCGCGTTCGGCGGGCGTGACCTTGGCCGTGCCGATGTCCATGCCGCGATAGATCTGCCGCGAATCCAGCGAGATGATCTCGCCGCCGAGCCGTTGCGCAACAAGGAGCGCGAGCGCGGTCTTGCCGGCGCCCGTGGGTCCGACGATGGCGAGAAAGCGGGGGGTGCGGGCGGGCGCGGCGTCTGTCGACCCGGCCGCGGCGGATGCCGACCTCCGCATCGTGGCACCCCCCGTCGCCGGCGTCATGTTCGGCCGAACTTCTTCCTGAGTTCGCCCAGGCCGAGGCGCACGACCGTCGGGCGGCCGTGGATGTCGTGGTACGGCAACTCGGTCGCGAAGAGCTGGTCGAAGAGCTCCTGCATCTCATCGTTCGAGAGATCGTGACCCGCCCTGATCGCCGCCTTGCACGCGAAGCTCATGGCCACGCGCTCGTTCTGGTTGCGCGCGGAGTTCATCAGGTCGGAGCCGTGGGTCAGTTCGTGCAGCATCTCGCGGACGCACTTCTCCGCATCGAAGTAGCGGTGGGGACTGGGGACCGCCTGAACGAGGATCGCGTCGGTCCCGAAGGGCGAGATCTCGAAGCCGAGAGCCGCCAGCGGCTCGAGAATCGACTCGATCAGCTCCACTTCCGGCTTTGTGAGGCGAATCGCAATGGGGAAGAGCAGCCGCTGCCCCTCTGCACCCCCGCGCTCGAA
>VYAQ01000057.1:0-343 GCA_009844885.1 Gemmatimonadota bacterium | reverse complement strand
CGCTCGAAGAGCACGCGTTCGTGCGCGGCGTGCTGGTCGACGATGATCACGCCGTCCCGGGTCTCCGCGAGGATGAAGCTGTTGTGGATCTGGAGCAGCTCGGGACGCGGGGGCCTCGGCGCGACGCCCTCCTCCGCCGCCCCGGGATCGTCTTCGCCCGAAACCCCGCGCCGAAAAAGGTGCATTTGCGCGATGTCGTCCAGGACGTCATCCGCAGCGTCATCCGCAGGGTCGTCCGCTGCGCTGCCCACCCCCCCCCCCCCCGGTGTCATATAAACATATACGAGCCCCCCAGACCCACGCGGGTGGCGGATGCCCGGGTCGGCTTGAAAAAAAAAAAGGG
>VYAQ01000204.1 GCA_009844885.1 Gemmatimonadota bacterium | reverse complement strand
CGGCAGCGGCGGCGCGCTCGCAACCATCCCGCCGCTCCGCGCGAAGAACACCGCCTGACCGCGCCGGTCGAGCGCCATCTGACCCGGCCCTCGTGCACGAGCCGGTGATGCCGCCGCCACAGCAGCACCGTGTTGGCCAGGCGGAGCACCCAAGGCCTGAATCACGGGCAAGAGATCACGTAAGTTTAATCAGGACTGCACGATCTGCGTTTCTTGCCCTCGAAAGATCCCTGACTTCATCGAGCCGCGACGGCGGGAAGAAAGCACTTGAATGGCGGGAGTCTTTGCCGTCGGTGAGTCCACTTTGCTGGCCGTCGTGCTGGCCCACCCGCTCGCCAATCACGAACCGCTGGTTCACCCATGGGGGCCACCGAGCAGCCGACGAAGTGGCCACGCATCCACCACTATGGGTCGAATCGACTCCGTGTCTCCGTCTTGCGAAGGAGGTGGGAGGGGCGAGGCATCCGCCCAGTATCTCTTCCGCATGGTTGTGGTCATTGACATCCATAGTGCTTCCTCTGCCTTGGTCCTCGGACGGGTTGCTACACTACCTGTCCAGGGAATCGGGGGCACCGTAACACGTTGCTAAGCGCGTCCGCACTTCGGAGGGCGCCGTAGGAGAATTGACAATAGCGGAGACCATCGTTTCCGTCGCCCGCCCGGCACGTTCAGGCTCGTACTCCCGATAAGACACGACGATGTCGAGCGCAACCGCGTACCATAGCTTGGGCGTAGCTCCGGGCCCCGCGCTCAGGAACGACGCTGCTGCACTGAGGAATCGTTGAGCCTGTCCTTCGAATTGCCAGCGCTTTAGCGACAACCAAGACCACGCACGGGGGGACGGTGGCTGCTTCCAGCTGCTTAGGCGCTTAGTCTCAACACAGTACGGCGCATACTCGCCTTCAGGGAGGGATTCGACCGCGCCAGCCATGGTCTCCACGATTTTGTCGCTTTGGTACTCAGCGATCAGCGGATTCGGCTTCGTTTGAGGACCGGGGCCGAAGTCCGATGGCCACTCGGTCGGTCCCATCGCCAGGTAGCGTAGGATGCGGAACCCCATCTTGAGGGTGTCGGTCGGTGAGCCCGACGCGGCGTCTACCTTCATGATGTTATGAACCAGGTGAACTCGGCGTGCCGAGAGTGTCGTGTTGTCACCGGACATGCGGTTCGTCTCACCGAGCGCATTCACCATTTCAGCGCGCGCACGAGCGTAGTCACCTTGCCGGTAGGAGAGGTACGAGACCGCGGCGTAGTGCGCGCTTTGTACTGCCGGCTCCACTGTTGCAGAGAAGCGTGTAAGGGACATTAGGATGCGTGCTGCGTTCATGGCCATGACGGCTTCATCAAGGTCACCACGCCGCGCCAGAGAGAGGGCTCTTTCCCTGTGTTCGGCAATCCGTGTCAAACTCGCGCGTTCGGACGCACTCAAGGATGGCATGCGCAACCCCTTGGCTGCTTCTGCCATATCCTTGCGTCGATTGGGGCGTTGAGCCAAGCCGACATGGAACGCGTCGACCGCCGAGTCCAATAGCACTTTCACCGAGAGCCTCATGTCCGGGCCAGAAAAGGCGGAGGCGCCGCATCACGTGCCACGAGCTCGGTGTACGCGAGTACGAACCACGGCGTGAAAAGCTGGCGGTCGGTCAGCAAGAGGGGGGTTAGAACATCGGAAGCAACCCATCGCCAGTCCCTGACCTCCCCAGGGTCCGGCGATGGCGTGCCGTTCCAGTGTCCTACCAACACATGGTCCAACTCGTGTTCGACCAGGCCGTTCGGGAATCTGGCGTGGTACAGGAAGCTGAACGCACGCGATAGATCACAACTGAAGCCCATCTCTTCCCGTAGGCGTCGTCTACCTGCGTACAAGACCTGCTCACCGGGACGGGGATGACTGCAGCATGTATTTGTCCAAAGGCCTGGAGTATGGTATTTGGACTCGGCCCGCCGCTGAAGAAGCAGGAAGCCACGATCGTCAAAGACGAACACCGAGAATGCTCGATGCAGCCAGCCCTTGATATGGGCTGTCATCTTTTCGGATCGACCGATTTCCCGGTCCGAGCGATCGACCAAAATGACCTCTTCCATTGGCGCGCCGTCGGTCATTCGAACGCGAGGACGCACGGTAGCCTACTCGGTGCAACGATTCGCAACAGTTGATACCCGACCCCGGACAGGCCTTGGAAGAATCCCGGTGCCCAGCGGGCGTCTGGAACGCCATTGCCCATCCGATAGGATCCGGCTCGGCCTGCCCGCTCGACGACACGGTCGACAAGATCGGCCGCTAGGTCCATACGATCCGCCGAGAGCAGTAACTCCGCTCTCCCCAGATTCCCACAACATGGGTGATCCGTCGTCCCAAGATCGGCGTTTGCCGTGTCCAATACGGTACTCGAACGGGGAAGAGGACCCAACCCGTAGTAGATGTGACCTAACTCGGTGCCGACGCCTCCGTTACACCATGTATGGCGCCACAGCGACGACTCCGCGGCTGGGGGAACTCGCCCGTCCTCGCGCTGCAGGGTACCCTCCAGCGAAGAGCCAGCATCGGAAACCGCGAGGCGAAACCCTGTTTCGCTAGCCGCCGCGAACTGCTCGTTGCCGTCCGCTCGGGCCAGCCTTGCCAATGCCGAACTGATTCCGCCAACACCGTGCGCGAACCCCGCTTGCCGACTGAAGCGTCCTGAGGCGCACCTGAGTTCGTCCTTGGCAGAGAGCGTAGTCTCGGTCGCGAGGATGTGCTCGCCGCATTCGATTGCCCGCTCAAGAATCCATCGCTCGCCGACGAGTTCATAAAGTGACAGGAGGCTCAGGAGAACGCCAGACGTCCCATTGAGCACATCGATCGCCTTGTCCGCCCGGATTCTACACGAATCAATTGCGCTAGCCACGAGTCGGGCGTCGTCGAGCCAACTCGCGTCATCGGTCATGCGACCGATCTGTGCCAACGCGTAGACGATTCCACCGATCCCTTTCGCGATCCCGATTCCAGTGCGATCGGCGAGAGCAGCCAATGTCCCGGAATTCCTTAGGGTGCTGCGAAGAGGCAAGAGGGCTTCACCCGCTAGGTCTCGGTGCCCGCTACCTGCGACCGTATCCAGCGCCACGAGGAATAGGGCGACACCAACGGAGCCATCGTAAAGAGTGCACTCGACAGGGCGAGGTCCCCGCTCGCGCTCCGCCCACTGCCGACCTACCCAGTAGGCGGCTCCATCCGGCTCCTTGATGAACAATGATTCGAGTACCCGTCCGATTGCGCGAGCCTCGCTTGCGGCAGGAGCCGTGGCGGCGGGTTTGTCGTTGCCTGGGTCACATGGTTCGGGTGCAAGGGGCGCGCTGAGACAAGCGAATGTGAACCGAATCAACGCAGTCTGGCGTTGCCGGTCGTCGTCATTCAAACCAGCCACCCGCTCGATCGTATCGCTGTGTGGAGACGCGGAACCGAATGTCCCGACCTCGCAACCCTGAGAGTCGTAGAGATCGAGCCCATCACTGGCGGTGCAAAACAAGGGGTAGTCTAGGTCCTCGAGGTCTCGATGCTCCGCCCCAAGCGCGTACCAGAATCCGACTGGCGTGTCCCGGCGCAGGAGGCGCGCCTTAAGGAGCTCAAACTGGAGGCTGTGATCGAGTCCGTCACCGAGGTGCTTAGGATGGAGACTCCTCCGCATCGCCGAATGGTACGCGCGGGTGTTTCGCAGCAGCACGCGCACACGACAGCCTCTGAATGCAGCCAACGGTCCACGATCTGACACTAGTTCGTTGCGATGACGCTGTAGTGCGGAGTAGGCTCGCTCAAAACCGCACACGACATCTTCCACATGATCGACGGGTGTTCGAATCTCGGTCGCGCGGCGCGCGCAGTTGGCTTGACCGGTCACTCGCACCTCGTCTCGTCGCACCATCCAATCCGTGTTTGTGTGGCACCAAGTCTTGGTAACGCCGCTGATCTTTTTGCTGATGCCGCCCATCCCGCCGGGGTGCAACTTCCACCCATCCCGAGTGGTCCTCCAATAGGGTAGAAGACCCGTGCGGAGTACGTTGGACTGGCTTTGGCGCAGGACCACGCCCTTGTCATGATCCTGCCCTAGTCGGGGGGCAGATGTCGCCATGATGGTTTCAAGATCCACAGGTACCGGGTCGGGGCCCACGGCAATGACGTTACCGTGATGAAGGTCCATCGCTCCCAGCATGTAGGCGATGGCCAGCAGAGCTCCAGCTCTTTCGAAGTAGCTAGCCACTTCCTCGTCGGTCGACATTGACCTCGGCTGTACCTTCTCCACCCAACCGTGCATACCACGATTGAGCACCTTGAGTGTCCGCTGACAGGGATTGAGCCCTCGTCCATTCAACCACTCGAGCAGTCCATAAAACGCGACATCGATTCCTAAGGAACGCGGCTTGTATATGATTTCAGTGCCCGACGTGAACCGGACCGAGGTTACGGTTCGTCCCCTACCGTGACTGTCTCCAAGCCCTTGTCTGAGGCGCGTGACAGCTGCGAGGGGGTCGATGTCAAAGGTCTCCGCCAGACCATCTCGGTCGGCTCGGAGGCGAACGACCAACTCCGCGCTGGCTTCCACCCAGAAGGTAGCGCGCACCGCCAAGAGGCGACCAAGTACTGGATAGCGCTCTATTAGTGGTCTGAGACGTGCGTGCCTGAATGACCTCACAAACCGGCGATAGAGCGAGCGAGGTGGCCGGTCGAACCCGAGTCCCGGCCCTCCATGTGTCGCGCGCAGCGTCGCGAATTCAGCGAACAGAGCCTGCTCAGCGATTGCCGAAAGCTCCTTGAGCAGTGCCCGCTCCGCAGACGCTTGGGCCGATGGTAGAATCACACGGTCGAGGTCCACGACCAGTTGGCGGAGCCGACATCGCGCCACATGCACGAACGGCAAGAGCACTTCCTCGAACGGCACCGGATCTGTCGGATTCTGTGACCTGTCGGGGTCGCGCAGCGATGCCGCGCACGCGTTACACGCATCTGCCAGGAACTCTGCCCAAGGTGCGATCGGGAGTGGTGGTTCTTTAGGAGCTGCCATCAGCTCTGCGACGCGGGACTTTTCCAGTCCATCCCACTCGAGACGCCGGTCAAGCAGGCTAGGCTCTGTCGGACACAGCGCATCGCGCCAGCTAGCAAGTAGGTCGCTGTCGGTTCGCGACCCCTGTCCGTTACCGCTGATCTGAACGGGGTGCTCGCGGGCCAACCGCTCGTCCAACCGGAGAGCGACGCAACGAGCCACCTCCAAAGTTGCAGTAACGGCGGAGGTATCTGGGGTCATCGCTGGTCTCCTGGTGGCCACCCGAAGACAAGAGGAGCGTGGCAACCTACGAACCCATGGGAAGCAACGCGCGTGCCACGCGGCATGAGGGGCGATGGGCAACTTCTTGTGACGCTCTGAAGAGCTCGCAGCCGCTGGCTCCTAGATTCCTGGCCTAACCGCGCTTCTAGCAGAAAGAGAAGCAGTTCCGCCCGTCGCGCGACATAGGCTCCGGACGCCGATCCAACTCGTCCGTCTCGGTCGGCGGCGACCTTCACGGATGGCACAAGACAACGCCCAACCCGACTAGGCATGAGAATGCCTGCGCATTGGCTTCAATCGATGATGCCGAAGGAAGTCCATGAACTTCAAGTACTGTCCTGGTTTGACGCCGAAGAGCTCTGCCGCCCCCTTATAGCTGCCTAGGCTCCGGCGCAACCCCTCGGCGATCATGGCACGAACCTGCGTGCGATTGATCTCTCGGTCCATGAACGAGCGATGAACCAGCGTCCAGAAATCCACCTCTCCGCTGCAGAGCCGGTCACAGTACTCCCGTGGGTCAACCAAGGGCACCCCATCGAGTTCGTTGGTTCGGGCGTCGTGCTCCAAGGCTTCCCAAAAGTCCACCGTATGGATCTTGCCGGTCTCGCTGAGGTAGAATCCGGTCTCGACGCACCCCCGCACCTCGCGGACATTCCCTGGCCAAGGATGGTTCGCGAGTGTGCGGCGGGCTTCCCCCGACAGAACTTTGACTGTATCGCGTGCCTGACCGAGTAGTCGAAGAAAGTGCTCGGCAATCAGGCTCCAGTCATTCCCCCTGTCTCGCAGCGGCGGAACGGCCACACGCAGGCACTGGAGCCGGTAGTACAAGTCTTTCCGGAAGTTTCCTTTGGCGACCATCTGGTCGAGCGAGCGGTTCGTAGCAGCTACGACGCGCACATCGACTTGCTTGGTGCGAGTGCCGCCGACCGGAACGATCTCACCCTCGCTGATCACCCGAAGAAGCATCGCCTGCCCCGCGTGCGGTAGGTCACCGATCTCGTCGAGGAACACGATGCCGCCGTCTGCATCCTGGAACACTCCCCGATGATCACTGACGGCTCCAGTGAAGCTGCCCCTCTTGTGCCCGAAGAGTTCACTGGCGACGAGCTGGTCTCCGAGATACTGCGCACAGTTCACGCTCAGAAAGGGCTGTGTGCTGCGCAGGGACTTCAGGTACAGTGCCCGGGCGAATAGTTCCTTGCCGGTGCCGGTCTCGCCGGTAATGAGGACCGGGCTCTCAGCAGCCGCGAACCGTACCAACCGTCTTAGTGACTCTTGCAGGCTCTCATCGCGGCCCACAAGAACAGTCTCCAGCGACGGCCCCCACCGTTCGAGTGACCGGCGGCGGATGTCCTGCGCGAGTTCCGTCTGGTCTGCAGCCGGGTGCATTATAGAAACGCGGGGTAGGGGGGCACCGGGACGTTCCAGCGAACGCCATGGGCCGGGCGCTCACCATGCGTCAGGAGTGTGGGATCCGACTGCAAACTCGCTTCCGCCTCCGGCCCAATGATGCCATCCTCCCGGCCGGCCAGTCCTCTGCCGTTAGCCGTCACCCCTGCGGTGATGAGCGATATGGCGGCAACTCTCTCGGCGCTGGCACTCATCGCTGCCTCGATTTCCGTCGAGGAAGGGTAGGCGATTCGACTGCTAGGTTGATGTCAGACATCGCCGTCGGTCGCATTCCTTTTGTCCCCCAATGAGCGTGGCAGGTGATCGCTAGGCTGTCGTCCGGTTGAGTGCGCGATGGGCCTTGGCACCTCCGTTCCTATTTAGATGCCGGAACCCACTTGGATACGGGGTCACTATCCGCCGATTCTGTGGGTTTGCGAAGACACCGAAATCGGCGTTGGTGGGAATTGAGTGACTAATTCCAGCCCATCCACTCCGGCAGCAACTCCCTCATCTCCTTCATCTTCTTTAGGCGCGTCATGCCGCGGAGCAGGATGGAGCGAACGCCGGCCTCGCTCATTTTCAGTATTTGGGCGGTTTCCGCCGTATCCCGACCCTCCAACAGGCGGAGCACAATAGCGTCGCGCTCACGGTCCGGGAGCCGACCCAATGCCCTGGAGACCGCCTGCTGCCTGAGCTTCTGGAGGGACTCCGCGGTCGTCGGCAAGTCTTCCTGGTCCGTGAGATCAAGATCCCGGCTGACCAGGTGTTCGGCAGCCTCGACCGCCACTTTCAGGACTCCTTCACGGCTCTCATGGCGCAGGTGCATTCTGCAGACATTCTTGCTCACCGCTATTGCCCATGCCGTGAAGGAGCCCCGGCCCCTGAACTGGTGTAGCCGCTCTAAGATGTGAACCCAGCAATCCTGAAGCAGGTCATCAGCTTGGTCGTCGTCCCGCGCGAAGTGGCGGATCGCCATCCAGATGCGAGGGCTGAGTTGGCGGACGATTTCCGTCAGGAGTGCCGGATCACGGGAATACAGAAGCTCCAGATCGATCGAATCAGTAATCGCTCTGCACCTTGCCTGTTAGGTTCGCGACGAGGTGGCGGCCGGGGCTCGGTTTCCTCAGCGTCAAACTCCCCTCAGAACTGCAATCCGCTTCGCTCCACCTCACATTCGCCGTAACAAAGCTAATCAAGGATCGCCCGGTTTTCACGCAAGTCCGGCCTACGCCACAAGTTCCGTCCAGTGGCCATTCGGCGATCTCGTCGGGCGTTTCGGTGACGCCGCCGATTGCGACAAAGCTGTCCACCGATTCCGAGGGGAAGTCGTCCGGGTTGAACGGTGATCCTCAACGAGGGTGCTGGACATGGATGGATCAGGTGTGCTCGGTGGGGCTTGGGGCCTCCTTGGTTGAGTCATAGACCCATCTCATAGGTGCCGCCCGCGATGCGGTGGGCGCCATTGAGGACCCTGTCGAGGATGGCGTCCCCGTAGGTTGGGGTCGCCGACTACAACGTACCAGTTGCTCGACGGCGAGCTGGCTAGGATGGTTTTGCGCGGCGGACGTAGCGGTCGTCGAGAACTAAGAGCAGGTCGTGGCGGCACCGGCCCAACAGGGAAGCGAGCCCCCAGTCATCAAGTACGAGGAGCTAGGTCCGGACGAAGACCTCGCGAAACCGCGGGAGGTGGACGTGATGGCGCCGGAGGAACCGCCTGATGGGGAGCGGCAACCGATGGGGGCGCCGTGGAGGAGGATGCCGCAGCGCCCCGGTGGCTGTGTCGTCGGCCTACTCCTCGAATTCCGGAGGACGAGGCGGAAACGGATCGCGCGACCGGGTGTTACAGCGCGTCGCCGACCTGGCAAGCGCAATGGGCACGGCCCTGTGGAGGAAATGTCCCTCGCCAAGGCGCTGAGGCAACTCAAGGAGCGCGCCGTCGGAGCGAGGATCCGCCTCGATCCTTCAACACCTGGACGCACATCGAAATCTGGTAACACCTAATACACTACCGCGCGCGGGTTTGGGGAGGAAGGCGCGGCCACTATGTGTCGCGGTGTCGGAATTCAGCGGTGGCGCGGAGCGCTTCATCGGCACGCTCGCTGTGGGAACGGGCCAAAATGAAAACGCTCAAGGATCCGGTGTTTCACATCCTCACGAGCGCATGGGCGATGCTCTCTACAACGTAGTCCATGCCGCCTCGGCTCCGCAGGATAGTTGGAGGAGATCCAAGAGTGCGCCGGACTAATCTCCGATAGTTGGCTCGATCCGAGAATCCGAGGGCAAGGGCGACGCGGCCGCCAGGTTGTCGACTCCACTGGGCCAGGCGCTCAACTGTAAAGACGCGAGCGAGCGAAAGGATCGTCTTGGGAGAGCGACTCCCAAACATCCTGCAATGGCGGTTCAGGGTTCGCGTACTGACGCCCAGAGACGCCGCGAGTTCCGGAACGAGTGCGGCGCCGATAGCCAGATCAAGGGCATGACCAAAGATCCTGCACGCTTCGGTGCACCAGACCTTTTCTACTCGCCTCAGGAAGCCCCGAACCCGTTGCACGTCAATACACCGTAGTATGATGGCCTCCAAGGCCTCATAATCGTCGTTCAGCCCGGGTTGGAGACGGGCTGCAAAGGTGCTGTCGGTTTCGGCCAGTCGCTGTTGCCGGATGCTGGTCAGCCGTGTGTAGCAGATCAGGGAAGTTGATGGCCGACATGATGAGAACGCTATGAGCCGGTCTAGGGATGATGTGCCGCCGTAATCTCCGTAGAACGGATCGACCACCGCCGGCGAGCCCGGATTCCTGGCCGCCAGATCAGCAAGTTCCGACACATTGTCTGTGAAGACCACGGGCCCGAGGATTTGGGACGCGCTGCCGGAATGCAGCGTGACGCGAATCCTCTCGCGGCATCGGCGGCTCTTGAGAAGGGCGAGGAGGGGCGGTGTGGATGGCCTGCTCAGATCGGCACCGTGTCGCTGAGGGAAGGAGAGCGGTGGGCGACTAGCATGACCGCGACGGCGCCCAGCAGGCCAACACCCAAAGCCGAGAGAAGGCTTGGTGGCACACCGCCGAGCGGGCTGGCGATCGCAAGCCCCGCGGTGAGGCAACCCCAAGAGGTGACAAAGACCTCTGGTCTCCCGGCGTCGAGCACCGTCCTGGCTGGGACCGCTGTGGGCGTACGTGCCGCAGAGACCTCGAGCATCGCGTGGACGATCTCGTCCACACGCGTTTCGGATATTTTCGCGCCCGCCGCGACCTCACGTCGAACCCCAGCCGCGAGGTGGACCATTTCCAACTCGAGACCGGTGGTCTCTAGATTCTCAAGGCGCTCGGGGTGCTCGTCGGCTTGAATGACGGCCGTGACGATGTTGTCAAGCGTCTCTGAGTCGATGATGTCTCGCTTCTTATTGGGAGCGAGACTCAGCCCTAGGCTAGCACGGAGTCGCCACATTAGCGTGCCGACGAGGATCGCGGGAATGGCCAGAGGACCGGCGACAATCCAGTAGGCGGGGACTAGCCCAAGTCGGATCAGGCTTGTGGCAATGAGCAAAGGGAGTAGGAAAAAGACAACCATGGCCAAGCAAGCCAGCCATCTCGTAGTGTTCCGGTGCATGGGACGCCATCCCATCGTCGCATGGCCGACCACGGCACCCGCGACGCCGCAAAAGAGCGTAAAGCCTCCCATGACCAGTGGGAGCAGAAGCCTCGTGACAGCAAGCGCGTCTTCCTGAACCATCGGTACGTCTTCGGGAGTCCCGATTTGCTCGATTGGCATCACCGACACGGCGATGCGTGGCCCCAACTCCGAGAGCAAGTAGGCCGTAAGAGCAAAGAGCGCCAAGGTTCCCCAATGAGCACTATTCCGGGCGCGGGCCTCGCGCGAGAACGGGTGAAACCTCTCCAGAGCCGCAGCGAACACCGCTGGGGAAATGAGCAGGGAAAGGGCGACTGTGGTCGGTCCAAAGACCATCGGAAGCCTGTCTTGAATCGCAAGGCCGCTTTGCGATCCAGGAAGGGCGCTCCACAGATACAGCACGTAGAGACAGGCCAGCCCCCCAAACCACATGCCTGCTCCCCGACCGAAGGCGGCAGCGTCGCTCCATGGTGAGTCTTCTCGCGACCCCAGCGGTTTGGTGCCAGCAACCATCCAGCCTTACCTCGCTCTCCCGTGGCTCAGGGCCTCACAGACTCGGTGCCGAGACGCATTTCTCCGCAATGGTCGTGGGCCATACAGTCCCACGTGAAGATACAACATCTGCTGCAACAGTACTCGATGCCCGTTGCGGTTCCCTGGCAGCAAGGGAAGAACACGCCGCTCGAACTGGCTGCAGTCCTGTCCGGTGTAGCCAACGCCAGCGGCAGCAACACCAAGTTGGCGAGGATTGCAATCATGGTCCATGTCTTCTTGGTCTTCTTGGTCATGGCTGGGATTCTCCGGTGGTCTTGGTTGATAGTGGGATCATAGGAACCGTGGATCGGTAGCGCTTCTTTGGGCCGAGTCCTAGAGGGAGTGACACCGCGGCTAGGCGCTGAAAACCTACGGAATCCTCTACCACGCCTATCGCACGCGAATCCGAGATTCGGAAGGGACTGAAATCGGCGGGGAACAGGACCCGTGAGAAGACGGTGGGCCTGGGGCCAAGGGCTACTGTGCGCCACAAGGGACCGTACCCGAGGGGATGACCTGAGGGGTCGAACTCTTGAATCCATACTTGGCCGGGCGAGCATTTGACGTCGACGGCGAACGGTTCTTCCGCTGGGAACAAGTGTCCTCCACGCCGTGCCGTTTCCGTTGCGTGGTCCAGAATCTCGGCCTCGGTGATGTTGCGATCGCCCGCTTCAGCCCTGATTCGCGCGACGAGATATGCGAGCCGGGCCTCATCGCTCAGGGCGTCGGGTTCCCACGGAAGTGGTATAGTCTCGAGGCGGCGTCCTGTGCGCGACAGCATGAGTAGTTGCCGCGAGATCGGATCGAGAACCGCGATTCTTCCATCCGGACAGCCGTCCCACAGCGGTACGGATGCGAGCATCCAGGCATTTGCTCGTTGCTGAGCGCCGAGCAGCCCACTAGCGAAATCGATGATCAGGGCCAGGTCTTTCCCGTCGTCGGATACGAGAAACAGACGGCCACGCCATAGGTCGCCCCCATGGCTCACAACCGAGGCGTAGCGTGCCACCACGATAGCGCCCGGGATCTTCGAGGCACGGAAGGGATCGCCAAAAGTGACCATGGAGATATCCGACCGGACGACACCCAACGTAGAGGTCCTCGACGAAGACAAGAGCTGCCCGTGACCGGAAAAGGTCAGGGCCGCAAGCGACCCTGGGTCCCAAACGGTCACGGTGCCTGGTTGCGGGCCGGCCCAAACGGACCAGGGGAAGCGCAACTCTTCTGGCCCCGCCCCGTTCAGCCCGAATCTGGCACTTAGCCCGCCCGTCGGTTCGAAGCCGTGGATGTGTGGAGCGGTGGTTGTGAGCACCCAAGTCGTGCCGTTGAGATCGACGACATCCCTGATCCCCCACAGAACTTCGTTGCCGGCAGATATAACACGGAGCGCCCCTTCGCCAATCCGCACCAAGGGCATGCCAGCGGGTCGCGAGTTGTCGCACGCCGCTAATCCGAGGACCGCCAACAGCGCAATGGGTCGGCACGGCATCACTCCGTACCTCCGACTACGTGTCGTTTGCCGCCAGCCGCCATGGCGGCAACGACCTGCTTGACTCGGTCCAGTTCACTTCCGTGACCCTGGAAACGAAGGACTCCATTCCAATCGAAAGCGAATAACCAAGGTGTCCTCGATACAAGGGAGTACTCGCGGTCGGTGAGCCCGAGTTGAGAGACGCTAAGCAGGTCGACACTCCAGCCGAAGCGCGCCGCGTAGGTTACCGCCGGTTCGTGCAGGTCCGCTGTCACCGCGATGCGGCGAACAGTCGGATCGGCCGAAGCGAAATGACTGGCCCACACGGGAGCCACGGTGTCGCAGTGTTCACATTCCGGATGGAAAGAATAGAGCACGGTCATGGTGCCGGGGTCAGCAGTCAGCGGCACGACCGTCGAGGTGCCGTCGGGGAGCTGGCCCGACAGCGTCGCGAGTGTATCACCGACAAGCACGGCTGGGGCCGCGGCGAAGGGTTCTTCGGCGTCCCGCGTGTGTCCGATCACAAGAAGGGCTTGCGCGAAGACTCCGCATAAGAGCAACACGAGAAAGGGGTTTTGGTATCGCTTCATTTGCTTGTCTCTAAGGCGTTGGTACTCGGGGGTTTACCAACGATCGTTGGGCCGCATTCTCTTGTTTAATGCCGGGATGGTAGGTTGTGTGGGGTCAATTTCAGCCATTCCGGCCTCGACGGAAGAAAACGGCGCGCTCGAGGGGCGGAAAACTGTGCTTGACGCTGCTCCATCTCCGACATCACCTCCTCGGAGCCAGTACAGTTGGCGTAGGTCGGCGCCCGTGGACTGGTCGTTTGGTCTGATGCGATGCATGTCCAAGGCATGCGAGGTCGTGACGTAGCAAACCGATACGGGGTGTTGGAGCGCGTTGGCCGGAAACCCTAGCGCCCGACTGTTGTAGTACGGTAATCACCTGACAGTAGGCCAGAAGAAAGGACGGTGGCCAGA
>VYAQ01000095.1 GCA_009844885.1 Gemmatimonadota bacterium | reverse complement strand
GCACGTCGTCCGGCGCGATCACGCCGAGGATCTCCTCGAGCGCGCTCTCGGCGGACTTGAGGTGGGCAGACGCGACCTCGGGCGGGATCTCCGCCGAGAGCGCTTCGGCGAAGGCCTCCACCTCGGCTCGCGCCACCCGCAACAATTCCGCCTGCCGTCGATTCGTGACAACCGGCACCTCGTCGCGATTCTCCACGATACCCTGGAACACGAGTCCGCGCAGCATGCCTCTCAGTTCGGCGAGCCCCTCGCCCGACTCCACCGAAACCGCCACCTCCCCGTCGCGCGGCACCTCCCCGGCCCCGGCAAGGTCCCACTTCGTCCTCACCACGATCACCGGCGACCCGACCGACGCCAGGAACTCCTCTTCCCGCCTGCCCGCGGCGCGCCCCGCCTCCCTGCAGTGCAGGACGACGTCGGCCCCGGCCAGGTAGCGGCGTGCAACCTCGATGCCCAAGCGCTCCACGGCGCCCGCGTCGCCGCGCAAACCGGCCGTGTCGACCAGGCGGAATGGAAACCCATCGACTTCCACAACGGCTTCGATCGCGTCGCGCGTCGTGCCCGGAACATCCGTCACGATTGCACGCTCCTGCCCCACTAAAGCATTGAACAGACTGGACTTGCCGGAATTGGGCCGGCCAGCCAAGACCGTCACCGCCCCCTCCCTCAGCAACTCCCCGGACGGAGCCGTAGCCAGGATCGCACCCAAGTCGCGCGCGACGTCGGCGGCCCTCCCCGCGATCGCGTCCAGGGGCGTCGGGGCGTCGTCCTCCTCGGGGAAATCGATGTGCTGCACCAGCAGGGCGGCGAGCCCGACCACGCTCTCCCTCAGAGCGGCGATCCTCCCGCCGAGCCCCCGCTCCAGCTGATGCAGGGCGACAGCCCGACCCTTCTCCGAGCGCGCCGCAACCAGATCCGCGACCGCCTCCGCCTGGGTCAGGTCGAGTTTGCCGTTCAGGTACGCGCGCTCGGTGAATTCGCCCGGTCGGGCGTTGCGAGCGCCCAGCGCGATGCACGCGGCGACCACGTTCCCGGGGATCGAGTGTCCGCCGTGCGTCGAAATCTCCACCATGTCCTCGCCGGTGTAGCTCGCCGGGGCACGGTACACGGTCACGAGCGCCCGGTCGAGAGTCTCGCTGGAGCCCGGACGGCTCAGGGTGCGCAGATGGCTGGTTCGTTCCGCCCACGCGGCGGTGGCGCTGGCGGACTCCCCGGTCAGTTCCGCCGCGATCCGCAGCGCGCCGCCTCCGGAGAGGCGCACCAGCGCGATGGCGCCGAACCCCGGAGCCGTCGCCAGGGCCACGATCGTGTCGGGCACCACGCCGGAATCCACGGGAGCACCACCCGGCCAGCCGTCAGCGAGCGCGCTTCACCGGACCCGCCGCCTGCATCTTCTTTCTTTCCCTGGCGATGAGGACCTGCTGCGGAATCGTCGCGAGGTTGACGGTCACGTAGTAGAGATTGAGCCCCGACGCCCACCGCCAGAAGAGCACGGTCATGAAGACCGGCATGATGTACATCATCATCTTCATCTGCTGATTCGCCATCCCCTGCGCGGGACTGGTCTTGTACATGATGAACTGTAGCAGGAACATGCTGGCGCCCAGCGAGAGCGGCAGGATGTAGAAGGGGTCCGCGGCGGACAGGTCCGGTAGCCACATGAACGACTCGCCACGGAGCTCGATCGTGGTCCGGAACACCAGGAACAGCGCGATGAGCATGGGCATGGGGATGAGCATCGGCACACACCCCGCGAGCGGGTTGACGCCGTGCTCCCTGTACAGCTTCATCGTCTCCTGCTGCATCCGCTGCGGGTCGTTCGGGTACTTTTCCTTGATCTCCTGGGCCAGCGGCTGAACGCTCATCATGTTGACCTGCGCGAGCATCGCTTTGCGCTGCAAGGGCCACAGAAGCACGCGCATCAGCACCCCGATCACGATCAGCACCCAGCCGTACCCCAGCAGCAGGTTCTCGTGCAGGACCCGGACGAGCCACAGGATCACCGCCACCAGGGGCCGGATAATGGGGCGGAAGATACGCCATCCGTAGGGGTTGACCTCCTCGAGGTCGTTCCCGATCGCGACCAGCCGCTCGCGCTCGATCGGACCCAGATACGCCCGGTACGAGTAGCTCCCGTCGTCGCCCACCGGGCTGGCCACCTGCACGCTGGCCCGGCCTTCCACGGGCAGCGGCTGTGCCCACATGGCGGTGAGGTAGTCGCCAGCGGAGATACCGTCTCCCGGCAGAATCACCTGGACGAAGTACTTGCTCTTGACGGCCGCCCACCGGAGCGGGCCCTCCACCACCTCAGGCTCGTCCACTCGGGAAAGCGGGCGCGATCTGGTGCCGTCCTCCGCGTGGTTCCCGAGGTACGCCATCGCCCGCCAGTCCTCGGACTCCTGGAGCTCGTTGATCGCCAGGCCCGGCCCGAGATCCAGGAACAGCGCGGACCGTTCCACCGCCGGCAGTTCGCCCTCGACTCCGACCATGTACGAGTCCGCGGTGAACGTGTACCGGATCTCGCTGAAGAACTGCCCCTCGGGATAGTCGTAGCGGAACGTCAGCGTGCGGGGCCCGCTCCCCTCGCCGAGCCGGAATCCGCCCGCCGGGCTGACCGTGTACGGGTACCGCTCCAGGGCGACCGAGTCCGCGCCTCCGCCATACAGCCACGTCGCGCCGAGGACGCCCTCGACGCCCTCGGGGACCAGTTCCACCGCGCCCTCACGCTGAAAGGACTCGTAGCCGGGGAGGCGGACCGAGCGCACACGGGCACCGCGGTTCGAGAAGGTCAGGTGGAACAGTGGCGTCTCCACGGTGACCAGTTGCTCCGGATCGTCTTCCCGTGGTGCCTCGAAGGGTCGGTCGACGGTTGGCTCGTCGCGTACGCCGGGCTCTCCCGCCCGCGGTTCGGCCGCTTCACCCGCAGGCTCCGGCACCGGATCCGGGGTGACCGGCGGAAAGAGCAGGTTCGTGAGCACGAACACGGCGAGCATCAGCAACATCGCCAGCAGGAACCTCAGTCCGGTCTTCATTGCTCTCCCGTCTCCACACCGGGGACCGGATCGAATCCGTGCCCGCCCCACGGATGACAGCGCGCCAGCCGCCGGACGCCGAGCCACCCGCCCCTCCAGGGGCCGTACGTCTCGATGGCCACGCGGGCGTACTCCGAACAGGTCGGCAGGTACCGGCAGGGAGACGTCCTGAACGCCGACACCGTCCCCTGGTATGCCTGGATCGCCGCGACCATGACGCGCACGGTAAGGCTGCTTCGCCCCGTGCTGCGCTGTGGGTGGCCTTCTACCATGTTCCGTCCACGACGCTCATCAGTTCCTCCTCGAGTTGACGATACGTCGCCCGGTAGGCGCTTGTTCTAACCCGCACCAGCACATCCACCCCGACTCCCCTCGCGCTGAGCGCTCCCAACACCCGCGTTCGCCCGATCTCCCGCAGCCGGCGCTTGAGACGGTTCCGCGCGACGCTCCCGTTGCCCAGCTTGGGGACCACCCATCCGACGCGCGGCTGGGGTCGTGACGGCACACGGAGGATGTAGACGTCCAACGTTAGCGTTCTCGAGCGGATTCCCCTTCGCAACACGGTCCGGATATCGTCGCCGCGCCGGATCCGGGCCGTCCCGGGGAGCCGCTGGCCCTCCGGCTCCACCATGCACCGCTACTTGGGATTCTTGGACCCGATGCGCACCACCAGCGAGCGTCGTCCGCGGCGGCGGCGGCGATTGAGGGTCGCCCGGCCCGCCTTCGTGCTCATGCGCGCTCGAAAGCCATGCTTGTTCAAGCGCTTGCGGTTGCGGGGCCTGTAAGTCGGTTTCATCTGATCCGCTCGCGGTGGCGGTCTCGGTAACGGTCGCCCCCGATCCGGGAAAGGAGGTCGCGACCAACAACGGGCTAGCCTTTAAAGGTATCCGAACGACTCGTCTTCGGTCAACCGCAGCCACAGGTACGTACATCCGGAGACCGGAAACGGGCCCCCCGGGAGGGAGCGGGCGCGGCGTGGGCGGGTGTTTGACTTCGGGTCTGCGCGCCCGTAACGTTGGCGCCCCTATTGAACACCGTGAGGGCATGGAACTAGGCGCAACCGAACTCTGGGACCGCATACTCGGGCAGGCCAGGCGCGGCCTTCCCGAACAGACGTTTCGCACCTGGCTTGCCAGCGCGGAGGCGGTCTCATGGTCGGGCGGAATCCTGCACGTCACGGCGCCGAGCCGCTTCCACGCGGAGTGGCTGGAAGACAAGTACGGCGAGACGGTGCACGAGATCGCCCGCGCGATCCTGGGCGCCCCGGTTGAACTGCGGGTCTCTACGGAACCCGGAGACGCGGAGCGGTCGACGCCGGAGATCTCGGTCGCCCAGGTCGAGGAACCGGATGCGTCACCGCCCTACGGCGAACCGCGCGCGGCGGCGGACATGTCCCCGGCTCCGGCCCGGCCGGTACCCGGGCTCAACGTCCGGTACACCTTCGACCGCTTCATCGTCGGCGAGAACAACCGCCTGGCACAGGCGGCGAGCATGGCCGTCGCGGAGCGGCCGGCGCGGAGCTACAACCCGCTGTTCCTGTACGGAGGCACCGGTCTGGGGAAGACCCACCTGATGCAGGCCATCGCGAACCGGCTGCGCGAGGCCGGCGGCACGCGTATCTGCTACATCCCGGCCGAACAGTTCGTGAACGAGATGGTCTCCGCGATCGGCAGCCATACCACCGACGCCTTCCGGGGCCGCTACCGGTCGTTCGACCTGCTCCTGGTGGACGATGTGCAGTTTCTGCGCGGCAAGGAGCGTACCCAGGAGGAGTTCTTCCACACCTTCAACGTGCTGTACAACAGCGGCCGCCAGATCGTTCTGACCAGCGACCGTCACCCGCGGGAGCTCAAAGGCCTCGAAGACCGGCTTGTCTCGCGCTTCGAGTGGGGGCTCGTGGCCGGTGTCGACTGCCCCGAGTACGAGACCCGCGTGGCGATCCTGCAGCGCAAGGCCGAGGAAGACGACTTGTCGATCGGGCCCACCGTCGTCGACCTGATCGCGCGCTGCTGCCGGTCGTCCGTTCGGGAACTGGAGGGTGCGCTCATCAAGCTGCTGGCGGTCGCTTCCCTGACGGGACGAGAGCCCACCCTCGACCTCGCACGCATTGCGCTGGCCGGAATGGCGGAGCTGCAGGAGCGCAGCCCGCTCGACGCCGAGAGCATCCGGGACAGGGTGGCCGATGTCTGGGGCGTGACCGGCAAGGCCCTCGCCTCGAAGAGCCGGACGCGCAAACTCGTCGTCCCGAGACAGGTCGCGATGTTCCTGACGCGCGAGCTGCTGGATCTTCCGCTGGCCCGGATCGGGGGCGCGTTCGGCGACCGTGACCATACCACGGTCATTCACTCCATCCGCAAGGTCGAGGCGCGCCTCCGGACTGACGGGACCTTTCAGGCGAAGGTCGACCAGCTTCGGGAAACCCTGGCGAAATCGGCGTGAGCCGGAAGGCATCCGGCGGGATCATCGCTCCCACGCGGTGGAATGCGCGGCTACGATGTGGAAAACCCCGTGGAAAAGCGCCCCAGTTTCCCCCTTTTTCCACAGCGGTCGTGATTCGGGGTGGGAGAACCCCATTTTCTCCACAGCTATCCACACCCCCCGGGATCCGCTCTCCAACCCACTGTATTCACCCCCCCAGACCCCTCCACACAGACGATTTCCACAGTATCCACAGCCCCTATGATGATGAGTTTATCTATCTTTAATGCCATATTTCACAGGCGAGGACGGCCCTTGTCCGTGCATATCCCCATCACGCTCCCCGACAGGCTTCCATGAAATTCACGATCACACGGCAGAACCTCCACAAAGGGCTCGCCGCGGTATCGGCCAGCATTCCGGCCAAGACGACGCTGCCCGTGCTCTCCAACGTCCTGCTGGAAGCCGAGGACAACGCCGTCTGGCTGAGCGGCACGGATCTCGACGTTTCAATCCGGATGAAGGTCCCGGCGGAGGTGGCACAGGGTGGAGCAATCACGGCGCCCGGGCGCAAGCTCCAGGAACTGACCCGCGAGCTCCCGGATGAACCGGTGGACGTGCAGGCTCGCGGCGACCAGCTCGAGATCGCCTGCGGTCACAGCCGCTTCAAGCTCAACGGGCTCCCGAGCGAGGAGTTCCCCAATCTGCCGGTGATCGACTTCGAGGAAGGATGGGCGGTCTCGGAAGAGTCGCTGCGCCTGCTGATCAAGACGACATCGTTCGCGGTATCGACGGAAGAGAGCCGGCCCATCCTGAACGGCGTGCTCTGGGAGCTCGAGGACACGCAGATGTGCATGGTGGCGACCAACGGCCATCGCCTGGCCAAGATGGTCGTGAAGTCGGATTCCACGGAGGCCGGGAGCGCCGACCTCATTGTTCCGCCCACTGCCCTGGGGCAGGTGGAACGGCTGTTCGACGAGGACGGGACCCTGACGGTCGCAAGAGGCGGCAACCACCTGGCGTTCCGCTCGGACCACAAGGAGGTCTATACGCGCCTGATTGAGGGCAAGTACCCGAATTACGAACAGGTCATTCCGAAGGACAACGACAGGATCGCCACGGTCGACCGGCAGGTCCTGGAGGGGGCGCTGCGCCGGATGGCGGTTCTCGCCAGCGACCAGACGCGCCGCGTGAAAATGTCGTTCCAGACCGACCGGGTACACTTCGACGTCATGACGCCCGATCTGGGCGAGGCGCACGACGAACTGGAGCTGGACTACGAGGGTGACGGGCTGGAAATCGGCTTCAACGCGAACTACCTGCTGGAAGTTCTGCGGAACATGCCGCCCGGCGAAGTCAGACTCGCCTTCAAGAGCGCGGAGCGCGCGGCCACCGTGACGCCCGCCAGCGACGACCTGGACTACCTGTGTCTGGTCATGCCGCTGCGACTGGTCGACTGACCCGCGGTCGTGGACGCCGGGTTACGGGGCGGACCGCGGGCCGGACTGCCCATGCAACCCGTGCGGAGTTTCTAGAGCAGTTCTCTGGCCGCAAAGACCGCGCAAAAGTCGTATCCGGCGGCCGCCAGGCGTTCCGCACCGCCTTCCTGACGATCGACCAGGGCGAGCACTCCAAGGATGACGGCTCCGTGGGCCGCCACCACCTCGAGCGCCCTGAGCAGACTTCCTCCGGTCGTAACCGAATCCTCAACCACAACGACGCGCGCGCCAGGGGTGAGGCCGCCCTCTATCTGCCGGCCGGTCCCGTGCCCCTTGGCTTCCTTGCGGACCGTGAAAGCGTCGAGGGCGGTGCCGGTGCGGGTCGCGTGGTGCGCGATCGCGTAGGCCACGGGATCGGCGCCCAGCGTCATCCCGCCCACGAACTCAGGCGTCCAGCCGGCCTCCCGAATCGCCCCAAAGCCGACTTCGCCGACGAGGATCTGGCCTTCGCCGGTCATGGTCGTGAGGCGCGCGTCGATGTAGTACCGCGAACGCCGGCCGCTGGCCAGTGTAAAATCACCTGTCCTCACACTGCGGTCGCAGAGTAGATTGCGGAGACGGGAGATGGCAGACATGGCGATGCAAAGATACACTGAAAGGATGCGCAAAGGAAGTCCGCGCCGAATCCGCTCTGTAGGCATAACTCTAGGTCTGACCATGTTTTGCGGACTCATTGCGAGCTGCGATACCACCGGTCCCCCCAACGGGTTGCTGCGGTTCGGGTCGGAGGGCGAGGTGCGGATCACCGCCGAGGTGCCGCTCCAGGGGGATATCGGCTGGCTTCAGCAGGTGGTCACCTGGAGCTCGGACGGAGCCTGGAAGCTGTTCGAGCAGATCGGCTATCGCGGCGCGACCGGAGACGAGAACCTGACCCGCAACCCCGGATTGCCGGTCCATTACGCCGCCCAGTACCCGAGCCTGATCCAGCTGCTCAACGACGGTGGCGCGAAGGTGTTCGGGGTGGACTCGATCCTGGAGCCGGACCTGGAGCCGGAGTGCGGTGTCGGAAAGACCAGAGTGACCCTGCACATCTACGACTCGCGGCGCGAGGAGCGGAGGGAATGGACCCGTTGCGCCGGGGATGCCAGCACGCTTCGGAACGTGAAGACGGAAGGGGCCGGGCCGGACACGGGCGCGAGCCGGATCATTCAGGCGGCGATCAAGATCAGGGACTGGACGGTCGGGGCGGACTTCCTGTCGGTGTACTCCGGGAGCCTTCCGTACGGGACGCTGGACAAGGGGACCGAGACGGGGTCCGGGGTCGACAGCCTGATATGGTTCCGCGCTCCCGACGACTCCGATGGCGCCGAGACGCAGGATCGCTTCCAGGCCTTCTGGGATTCGCACACGGCGGGCTCCGGACGCGCGGCGCCGGAGGTCGACTGGGCCGAGGAAATGGTCCTGGTCGGGGCGGTGGGTGTGCGCGAGGAGGTCGGCGACTCGGTCGAGGTGCGGCGGCTCCTGCTGATCGGGAACGACGAGCGGGTCACCGGGACCAGGATCGAGATCGTCGAGAGGAACCCGGGTGATTTCTGCGCACCGGCAAGGCGGATCGTCCGGCCGTATCACATCGTCGTCGCACCGAAGACGCCGGAGCCGTTCTACCCCGAGGTGCGGGCCGAGCGGGTTCACTGCGGGACGTAGCAGCCCATGGACTGCTAGCCGACCATGACTCTGCGAAACCGGTTCACCGCCTTCTTCGTCGCGTTCGCTGTGCTGATCAGCGCCCTGGGCGGCGTGCTGACCTGGAATGCCGCGCACAGGGCGCTCGAGGAGCAGCTCGACCGCGAGTTGCTGTCCGCCGGCCAGTTGGCGCGGGAAACGATGTTTCGTCAGGATGACGTGCTCCTTTTGCTGGAGGAGGGGCAGGATCCGCCGCCCGACTGGTTTGTGTTCCAGGACAGGCTCAGGCAGATGGCGGCCTCGGGCGTGGTGGACCGCGCGGACATCTTCAGATGGCGTCCCGGCGACCTGGAGGTCAGGGCCCTCGTGACGCCGGAGCCGCCCGACTCCATCGCGATCCTGCAACGCTTGAGCTGGGTCGAACCGTACGTCGTCTCGGGAATGGTGCAGGAGGCGTATGAAAGGGGAGCTGCGACGACAACCCGCTTCGAGCTGGAAGGACGCGACTACCGTTACGGGATCCTGCCCCTGCGGTCGGGCGAGACCTTCCTCATCCTGCGGATTCCGGAAGACCACCTTGAACCGCTGCGCGCGCTGACATGGACGATCGTCGCACTCTCGCTGGCCGCGGCCACGCTGGCTGCCCTTATCGGCCGGCGACTGGCGACCGGGATCGTGTCGCGCCTGGAGGTGCTCAGCAGGGGCGCCCTGCGCATTCAGCGCGGCATGATGGACCGGCCCTTCGACCTCGAGGGCGAGGACGAGGTAGGGCGGCTCGCCCGGGCCATGGAGCGCATGCGGACCGGCATTCAGCGCAGGGACGAGCAGCTGCGACTGATGCTCTCGCGCGTCGCGCACGAGATCCGGAACCCGCTGGCGGGCCTCGAACTGTTTGCCGCCGAGGCCCAGGAAACCGACGACCGGGAGGAAAGGCAACGGATTCTCGGACGGGTGCGGAGAGAGGTCGTGGGCCTCAACAGCATTATCAACGAGTTCCTCGGCTTCGCTCGACCGGGACGCACGGAGCTCGAGCTGCACGACGTCCGGGATCCCGTTAGCGATGCGGTCTCTTTGGCCGAGGCGGAGGTCAGGGAAAAGGGCGGCGAATTGTATGTCGAATTCCCCACGCAGCCCCTGCTCGCGAACGCCGATCCGCGTCAGGTAAAGCGGCTGGTGCTGAACCTGCTCCGCAACGCGGCCCACGCCGGGGAGACGGTCTGGGTCGAGGGCGCCATGGTCAACGGCCAGGTGCGAATCGCGGTTAGGGACGATGGCCCGGGGGTCCCGGAGGAGATCAGGGACCGGATCTTCGAGCCGTTTGTGGGGGACAAGGCGCAGGGAGCCGGGCTCGGCCTGGCGATCGTCAAGGAGATGGCCGAAGCGAACCACGGGCGGGTCGAGCTGGTGGGGCAGGAAGCGGGGGCCGAAGGGGATGGCCTGATTGGGGGCGGCGCCGAGTTCCACGTATACTTCAGTGGCCCGGAGGACCTTCCGACCGAAGGGGTTCGACAGCAGGCGTCGCAGGAGGAGGGCGTGGCAAAATGAGCGGCCACAGACAGGTACTGATCATTGATGATCACGACGCCATTCGCGAAGGGCTGGAGCTGCTCATGCGCCGCCGCGGCCACAAGACTCGCTCCGCCGGCAGCAGGGACGAAGGCCTGCGAATCCTGGAGGAGGCGGGGGCGGATCTGGTCATCACGGATCTCAAGATGGCCAGGGCGGACGACGGAATCAGGGTCCTCCAGGAAGTCAAGCGCAGTTCGCCGAATACGGACGTCCTGGTGATCACCGCGCACGGCACGGTCGAGCGCGCCGTCGAGGCGATGAAGCTCGGCGCCTGCGACTTCATCTCCAAGCCGTTCTCGTCGGAGGAGTTCGGGATCAAGGTGGACCGGATTCTGCGCGAACGCGACGAGCGGCTGCGCCTGCAGCAGGAGAACCTCGCGCTCAGGGTCGAGAACACCTACCTGCGGAGTGAGGCAGGCGACGACAGCACGCAATACGGCGAGATGGTGGGCAACTCCGAGACCATCAACCGTGTCAAGCGCTTCGTGGAACGCGTGGCGCGTTCCGACTCGACGGTCATGGTGTACGGCGAGTCGGGCACGGGCAAGGAACTGGTCGCGCGCGCGATCCACGCACGCTCCGCGCGCCACAAGGGTCCGTTCGTGCGCGTCAACTGCGGCGCTCTGCCCGAGGGACTGCTCGACTCGGAACTCTTCGGCCATGAGCGCGGCGCATTCACCGGCGCGGCCAAGCAGAGGCGCGGCCGCTTCGAACTGGCGGATGGCGGGACCCTCTTCCTCGATGAAATCTCGACCATCAGTCCGGCGACGCAGGTGCGACTGTTGCGCGTGCTTCAGGAGCGCGAGCTGGAGCGAGTGGGCGGCGAAGACACCATCGCCGTCGACGTGCGTATCGTGGCGGCGACGAACACACCCGCCGAGGACCTCCTGGCGGGCGACGGCTTCCGCGAAGACCTGTACTACCGCCTCCACGTCGTGCCCGTGACGGTGCCTCCCCTGAGGGATCGCAAGGACGACATCGAGCTCCTCGCCGGCCACTTCATCGGCAAGCTCCGGGCGAGAACGCGTTCCGGCGTCACGGCGATCAGCCAGGAAGCGCTGAGCCGGTTGAAGGAGTACGACTGGCCGGGGAACGTACGTGAACTGGAAAACGTCATTGAGCGGGCCCTTGTGCTCGCGGACGGCGAAAAGCTGGAGGAGGGCGATCTGCCCCTGCTGGCCAACGGGGCGGGTGCCGGCGTGTCGGTGGTCAGCCTGGGTGAAGATGGGGTCGACCTCGGCCGAGCCGTGGAGGGTATGGAGGAGAGGCTGATCCGGCAGGCGTTGGCCCGAACGGGGGGCGCCAAGGCGGAGGCTGCCCGGCTGCTGAGCATTCCGAAGAGCCGGCTGTACTACAAGATCGAGAAATACGGCATCGACTGATGAAGTGCCCACGCTGGTCCGTTCCGCTGCTGATCGGAGCACTGGCCGCCGCAGGCGCGCCGGTCGCTCTTGGTGCGCAGGGGAACCTGTCCCAGGTCGTTGACGACTGGGAGGGCAGGTACGAAGTGGCCAGGGACAACTACCAGGCCGCGTACCAGGAGTGGGAATACTACGAAAGCCGCTGGCAACAGCTCATGGAGGAATTCGGCCGGGCGCAGGCCGCGGACGACGAGAGGCGCACCACCGAAATCCTCGCACAGCTCCAGGACCTTTCGCAGGAAAGGGACCGGGCCGAGAGCGCCCTGCGGATACGCAAGGACGAATGGCACGATGCCAGCGAGGGCCTGATCAGCGCGCTGGAGGCGCGGATCGAGCTCCAGGTACAGCAGATGGAGCGTTCGCCCGTGGGTTCCAACCCCGATTTGCTCGACGAGTACAACCTGTACAGCGGGCGGCTGCGGGAAGTTGAGAGCGAAACGGAGACGGAGCTGGGGCCCCGGAGGGAACTGGAGCTGCGGCCGATGCCCGACATGCAGATCCAGCCGGACGACACCCGGGGAGAGATCAATTTCAAGATCCGCAATCTCCAGAACAGGATCACAGTCCTCGAAGACGTGTCGAGCGAGCTGGACGGGAAGATCGCGCAGCTGGAGAACAGGCAGCGCTGGGAGCGGACGCGTGACGACTTCGACGCGAGCCTGCAGGGATTCGATGTCATCGTGGTTCCTGTAACGCCACGCTCGGGCACGACGACCGCCGTTGGGGACACGACAGCGGTCGATCTGGCGTTGGAGCCCCTGGAGACGCGCATAGCCCGGTTGACCGGGCTAAGGGACGATGTGCTCGAGCGAATCGAACAACTGGAGGAGAAGGTCGAGGATTTCCAGAGGGAAGCGGAGCGCAGGCCATGAGGACCGGACGCTTTCCGGCGCTGCTGGCCATGTGTGTCGGCCTCGCCGCGCCAGCTGCGGCGGACGGGCAGATTCGTCTACGCGACTTCGTGATTACGGAGGGGGCTTCGCTCGAGGGCTATCTGGGGAACTTCGCCGCGATTACAGTTCCCCAGATCGACTCGACCGAGAAGGCCGTGGCCGGCGTGGGAGAGGTAAGTGTCCGCGGCATCCTGCGGCTCATGGGCCGCGAAAACCAGACCGTCGACGTGGCGTTCGACGGTGGGATCCGTCAGTTCGCTACAGGCGGCTTCCAGCTGCGCAACTACGCGCCCCGCGAGCACAGCGGAAGCGTGGAAACGATGTATCAGCGCCTGATCCGGAGCGGGACCCTGACGGCCCAGACGGGCGCGCGGCTGCGGAGCATCTCCGACAGGCCGCCGCTGCCGATCTACCTCTCCCCGGGGTATGATCGGTATACCGCCGGGGTGTCCTACCTGCACCGGGGCCTCTTCGATCTGGGCGTCGAGGGAGAGATCGCGGACTATTTGGCGCCGAAGGTGCAGCCCGCGCTGGATCTGCTGGACCGGTCCTCGCTGGTGGTGAACGCGGGCATCAGGAAGATCTACCGCAGCGCGGCCGAGCTTGATCGAGACGACTACTGGGGCCTGCGGGCGTTCAGCAGTTACAGCTATCACAGCTATCCCCAGCAGGGGGAGGGTTCGCCCCGAATCGACCATGCCCTGGGTGCGGGGGCCGCCTTCCAGGGAAGATGGGAGCGACTGTCACTCGAGCTCACGCTGGAGGGAACGCGCAGCCGCTCGACGTCGCTGCGGGTGGAATACAACGCCGCACGCCTGAACGGCCGGGCCGACTGGATTCTGGGAGAGAACACGCAGATCGGACTCCTGGGCACGCTGGCTCGCAAGCGCTTCATCCAGCCCGATCAGGACGCTCTGGTTGCGGGAGAGGAAGCCGACAACGCCTCGATACTGTACGCCGAGTTGACCCGCCACCTGGGAGACCGGGTTTCGGGCGCGTTCCGCTTCGGCTGGCAGAAGGTGGAGACGAACATCAGCGGGGCGTACTATACGCGCTTCGGCGGCTCCTTCTTCCTCCGGGTGAGGCCCTGGAACTAGCGTTTGGCTAGCGCGATCCGCCGGTTCTGAGGACGACTCCCAGGTCGGCGGGCAGTCCCGCCGCTTCGAGCGCCGCGATGGCGCGATCCAGGTCGTAGGAGACGCGGGGGAAGTGGACCTCGATCCCGTCGTTGGCGACGTGCACGAGAGCGTAGGAACCGCGCGGGTCGCCGTCCTTTGGCCTGCCCGCGGAACCGGTGTTCACCAGGGTGCGGCCGTTGAATGCCCTGGTCCAGGGCCTGTGGGTGTGACCGAAGAAGATCGCGTCGCCTTCCTGGGCGCGGAGCAGGTCGATCATCTCGTCGCAGAAGCGGTCGGAGCGGTCCTCGCGCCAGTAGACGGTGTTCAGCGTGGCGGCGCCATGCACGAGGATCAGGGTGCGCCCGGGCGCGTGGCCGCCGCACGGCCGCAGGTCGAGGCGGAACGGAAGGCTGGCGAGGTAGCGCCGACTGGTGGCCGTGATGTTGTCGCGGGTCCAGCGGTAGCTCAGAGCCGACAGCTCCCGGTGACGGGGGTCGTCGTGCTGGCAGCCGCAGCTGGGGTGGCCGAGCGCGACGGTCGTGTCGTAGTTGCCCGCCACCCCCGCGATGCCGGCCGATCGGATCGTTTCGATGACTTCGTTGGGCCAGGGACCGTAGCCGACGAGATCACCCAGGTGGTAGGTGGCATCGACGTCCCGAGACGCGATGTCGGCGAGAACCGCCTCCAGCGCGGGCAGGTTGCCATGGATGTCGGAGATGATGGCAATGCGCACAGCGTGTCTCGTACGGTCGGGCGGAGTGTGCGATCAGGGGGCCTGGCGGGCACCTTCCAGCGCGGCCAGAACGTAGTCGATCCCGGCCTCGGTGTGGTCGGCGTTGATCTGGAAGCGGATCGACTCGTCGCCGCGCGGAACGACGGGAAAGGCGAGACCCGTGGCCAGGACGCCGGCGTCGAAGAGGGCGGCGACCAGGCGGCGGGTTTCGGTCGTGTCACGCACCATGATGGGGACGATGGGGTGGTCACCCGGGATGATCTCGAAGCCGCGCGAGACGAGCCCGGATTCGAAGCGCTCGGTGAGGTTGCGCAGGTGCCTCAGACGGGTCGCGCCTTCGGGTCCCTGCAGGATTTCAAGCGATTTCCGCGCGGCCGCGGCTTCGCCGGCGGTTATGGGATTCGAGTAGATGTACAGGGGCGAGGACTCGCGCAGAAAGCGGATCACCGGGGCACTCGACACGACGTAGCCGCCGTTGACGCCGAACGCCTTGCCCAGGGTGCCCACGAGCAGGTCGCAGGGCGGGCTGCCGGTGTATTCCTCCGTGCCACGGCCGGTGGCGCCGAACGAGCCGACACCGTGCGAGTCGTCCACCAACACGACCACGTTCTCGGGATAGTCGGGGTCGTGTTTCCTCGCAATCTCCATGATCTCGTCGACCGGGGCGTGGTCCCCCCGCATCGAGAAGATGCCGTCGGTTACCACAATCGCCCGGCGCGCGACACCCTTTGCTTCGTCCAGCTGGCGGTCCAGGGTGGCCAGATCCAGGTGAGGGTAGATCGCCTTCCCTGCCGGACGCGACATCCGGATCGCGTTGATGATGCAGTTGTGATTGAGTTCGTCGGACAGCAGGAAGGTGGTCTTGTCGGTCAGCGAGACGAGCGCGCTCACGACCGCCGCGTAGGCCGAGGAGAAGATCATCCCCTCTTCCCGGCCGTGAAACGCCGCCAGCCCGCGCTCCAGCTCGATGTGCGGGGTGTGGGTCCCGGCGATGAAGCGCACGGCCCCCGGCCCGGCCCCCATCGCACGCGCCGTGACCTCTTCGGCCTCGATCACCTCGGGGTGCAGGCTGAGGCCCAGGTACGAGTTGGCGTTCATGCGGATGAACGGCTTGTCGCCCTGCCCCTCCAGGAGGAACCGGGGTCCGTGTCCGTCGCGGGGCGGGATCACCTCGCGGACCACGACTTCGGCTCCCTTTGCCGTACCCGCCTCTTCCATCCCGGCGACCAGGCGATTCACCACGTCGGTCAGGCGATCCATCGGCATCTTGTCGCTTACCTCCGTGCTGAGCCCGATCCTTCGCGGGCGAGTTGGCCTCTCAGTCCCCTGAACATGTCCGCGACCATCTCCGGGAGCCCGAATTCGGCGCGCCAGCCCCACTGTTCGAACGCCGCCGAGTCGTCCAGCCGCGCCGGCCACGAATCGGCGATGGCCTGGCGCAAGGGGTCCGGCTCGTAGGCGATCTCGAAATCGGGCAGGTGCACGCGTATCGCGTCCGCGAGCTCGGCCGGGGTGAAGTGCATGCCCGTGACGTTGAAAGCGTTGCGGTGGACGAGCGCCTCGGACGGCGCTTCCATCAGCTCGACGATCGCGCGCATCGCGTCGGGCATGTACAGCATGTCCATACGCGTGTCCGGCTTCAGGAAGCAGGTGTAGCGGCCCTCGGTCAGCGCGCAGCGGAAGATGTCGACGGCGTAGTCGGTCGTGCCGCCGCCCGGAGGAGCCGTGTAGGAAACGAGTCCCGGGAAGCGGAGCCCGCGGGCGTCGACTCCGAAACGGGTGTGATAGTAGTCGCACAGAAGCTCGCCGGCGACCTTGGTCACGCCGTACATGGTCGTGGGCCGCTGCAGGGTCGACTGTGGCGCCGGATCACGCGGCGTTTCCGGACCGAAGACCGCGATCGAACTGGGCGTGAAGACCCGGCAACCCGTCTCGGCCGCGACCTGCAACACGTTCAGGAGCGAGCCCATGTTTATTCGGTAGGCGCGCGCCGGATCCTGTTCGGCGGCCGCAGAGAGGACCGCTGCAAGGTGAAAGATCTCGGTGGCTCCGAAACGCTCCGCCGCGTCACGCAATGCCGGCATGTCCAGCGAGTCGAGCTCGGCGGCCGGGTTCGCTCCGGCCCACTCCGCGGGATTGCGGATGTCCGTGGCCCACACCGCGTCGGGTCCGTAACGCGCCCGAAGGGTTGCGGATAGCTCGGTCCCTATCTGCCCGGCGGCTCCGGTTATCAGGATACGCTTCATGTGAGAGAGATGGCCGGCTCTCCGGAATTTGCGGGCGGGCGATCCTGCGACGGACCGGCCGGTCGATTGACCGGCCATGAAAAAATGCGGGTAAACGCACCGGGGGCAAGGCTGCCACCCTCGGACTCACCTCCGCCCGCCCGGCCGTCCCCTCCTGCTGGTCCATCGGCGAAAGCGCTCCCGGTCCTGCCGCTGGAACTCCCGGAACGCCGCGCGCTGATCTTCGGTCAGAATGCCGTCGATCTCAATCTGCAGGGAGTCCATCTGGCTGCGCAGACGCGGCAGCACCCCCTCCATGACCTGTTGTGCAGCCACGCGAGAGCGTTCCATGGCCGCGTCGATCTGTTCGCGCTGGCCATCCGACAGCTGCAGGGACCGGGCCATCCGATCGGTGACCTGAATGCGGGCCAACTGGTCGAATTCGGCCGGTCCACGGAGACCTCCCGGACGTCTCGCCAGCTCGGGACGCTGGTCGGGACGGAGAGACCTCGAGTCTTCTCCGACGTAGCCCTCGGATCGGTTGTCCATGATCCGGAGGACACCCAGGGTCACGGTGGCTCCGGCGAAGAATACTGCGGCGAGCACTGCGGCGGCGGTTGCTCTCCTGTTCATGGGGCGTACTCCTCCACGGCTACGACAAGCTCTTCCACGGTTGGCGCGTAGCTTCCCTCTATCCACGCCGCGACGGACCACGGAACCATCACTTCGGCCATCGCGACCTCCTCCGCTCCGCCAGCGCTCGGCAGAAGCATCAGCGTCGCAACGGCCGCCGCGGCAAGGCCACTGGCGGCTGCAATGACAGGACGGCGCCAACCGGCAAGCGTGCCGGCGAGCGTTGGCTGAAGCCGCCGGGCGTCCAGCAATGGCCGGGCTTCCGCCAGGATCCGGGCTACGAGAGCCTCCCAGCGGTTCGGGTCGGTCTCGGGGTCGAGGTCGGCTGCGGCGGCAGGGCGGGCGCCCGCAGGTGCGGAGCCTCGCGCCTTGTTCTGGTGGTCGTTCATCTCAAATGACTCCCTTGACTGTCCTTGGCCAAAAACCGCTCGAATCCGCGAGCCGCTTTCTCATCGTCTTTCGTGCCATATGCAGGTGGACCCTGGACGAACCTGCCGAAATGCCGAGTTCGTCGGCGATCTCTCCATGTCGCCAGCCCTCCAGATCGTAGAGGACGAGCACCTTGCGCTGCAGATCCGTGAGGTGCGTCATGGCCTCCCGGAGCCGGCCGCGAAGCTCCGCCCTGGCCGTGTCGGCAAACGGGTCGTGGCCCGAAGCCGCAGCGGTCGCCTTCTCCAGCGGTATCGCGGTCCGCACGCGGTTGTAGTCGCGGCGATTGTGTGCGGTGTTGCGAACGATGACCATGAGCCATGCACCGAATCGGTCGGGGTTGCGGCATGCGTCGATCTGCTGCAACGCCTTTATGAAAGCATCCTGGCACACTCCGTCCGCGTCGCTGGGGTTGTCCAGATTGGCCCTGGCAACCGCGTGCGCGGTTCTCAGGTGCCGCCGGACCAGCTTATCGAACGCGCTGCTGTCGCCGCGGCGAACACGCTCGACGAGGATTCCGTCTGTCTCCCCGTTGTCCATGGATGTCGGGCTGGCTGGAGTTGAATCGGACGAGGTGTGCCCTCGCTTCTGCGGACAGCCAGGCAGCGAGCTTTGTTACGAAGCGGTCCCCGCCGGGCCGGATCCGACCTTGGGCGTCCAGCGTCCGCGGTCCCGGCGCTCGTACTTTTCCATGACGCGCTCGAACGCCTCGCCCAGGTCGATTCCCTGCTGGTTGGCGAGCGAGACCAGCACGAAGAGAACATCGGCGATCTCCAGTTCGAGCTCCGCCGCCGCCTCGTCGGCGCGCTTGGGCTTCGAGCCGAATCGATGATTGATCTCGCGCGACAGTTCCCCGACCTCCTCAACAAGACGGGCGAGGATCGCGAGCGGTGGCCAGTATCCCTCCTCGAATCGGCCGATCCACTCGTCCACCCGATCCTGGGCTTCGCGGAAGTCCACGCCGCTCAGCTCTCCGAAGCCGGCGCGGAGCCCGCCCCCGCTTCGCCGCCGGACGGCAGCCTCGGGTCCAGGACGAGCTTGCCGAAGACATCTCCCGCCTCGAGTAGCTCGTGTGCCCGCCGCGCCTCCGAAAGCGGCAGCACCGCATGGATGGGCGGCGTCGCCACCCCGCTGAAGACAAGCTCCATCGTCTTCCGGAACTCCTCGGGCGTGCCCATGGTGGAGCCGAGGATCGAAAGCTGACGCCAGAAGAGGAGCCGGATATCGATCTTTCCGCCGGGACCGGTCGTCGCTCCGAAGGACACGAGCCGGCCTCCGACGGCCAGACTCCTCACCAGTTGGGGCCAAATCGCCTCGCCAACCGAGTCGAGACAGACGTCGATCCCTCTCTTGCCGGTGGCCTTGAAGACCTCTCTGCTCCAATCCGTCGTGGTTCTGTCAAACACGTGGTCGGCGCCCAATGCGAGGACTTGCCGGGCGCGCTCCTCGGACGAGGTGACCGCGAAGACCTCCGCGCCGAGGTGTTTTGCGAACTGCACGGCCATGGAGGACACGCCGCCGCTCGCACCCGTGATCAGCACCCTTTCGTGCCCGCGAACGCGGCCCCGCGATGTGAGCCCGTGCCAAGCGGTCACACCGACCAGGGCGGCGGCCGCGGCGGTGGCCGACGACACGTGGTCGGGGATCTCCACGACATTCATGGCCGGAACGACTGCGTACTCCGCGAAACCGCCCTGTGTGTGCTCCCCGATGATCTGGAACGGCTCCGCGCGGTTCCCGAGGCTGGAAGCGAGCCGATACCAGTCGTAGTGCAGGGAGGGATCCACGACCACGCGTTTGCCGAGGAGCGAGCGGATGGTGCCGGGTCCGGTCTTTTCCACGACGCCCGCGATGTCCGCGCCCCCGATGTGCGGCATGGGGATCTCGATCGGAAGCCCGCGCCGCATCCACAGATCCAGGTGGTTCATGGACGAAGCCTCAACCCGGATTCGCACGTCGCCGGGTTGGGGTTTGGGGATGGCGACGTCCTCGACGGTGACGACCTCGGGGCCGCCGTTCTCGTGAAACACTGCAGCCAGCAACTTTGGACCTCCGCGGGGTTGGGCGATGTCGGGCTGTAGTAACTAACATAAGAGGACGATGCGGGGGGGCGGGACCACGGAGACGACGAGGACTACACGTGACACAGCCAGCGAAGGGGCCGGGTACGCGCGAGGACGACCGCACCCTGGGAGGCTATTTGGACGTCCACAGCCGTCCGCCCGCGTTCGAAGCGGTCGACGGTCAGCCGTACACGGTTTCCATCGAGACCGAACGGACCGGCGATCTGAAGGCGCCGGTGGCCGGATACCTCGTCTTTCCGCGTTGGGCCGAGACCGGATTGGGGATCGTGGGGCACGTGGAGAGCCCTTTGCAGTGGTGGGGTTCCACGCGCGGTGCGGTGCTGGACGCCGCCCGGGCCGTGACCCTGAACGATGTGCAGCGGATGCTGAACGAAGCGGTGGTGGCCAGGGCGGAGAGAGAGGGGAGATCGGGGTGACGCCGCCGTCCGTGCGCGTGACCGAGATCTTCCATTCGATCCAGGGGGAGTCCACCTGGGCGGGCCTGCCGTGCACCTTCGTGCGCCTGACGGGCTGCCCGCTGCGCTGCGTGTGGTGCGATACCGCGTACGCCTTCCACGGGGGCACGCGCATGTCGATCGCCGAGGTCGTGGAGACCGTGGCCGCGAAGCGGTGCCGGCTGGTCGAGATCACCGGCGGCGAGCCGCTGGTTCAGCCGGGTGCCGCGACGTTGGCCTCACGCCTCCTGGACGACGGATACACGGTGCTGGTCGAGACCTCGGGCGCGGTCGACGTGAGCGTTCTGGACGACCGGGTCCACACGATCATGGACCTCAAGTGCCCGGGTTCGGGCGAGGCCGACCGCAATCTCTGGACCAACCTGGACCACCTGACGGAGCGCGACGAGGTCAAGTTCGTCGTCTCCGGCCGGGACGACTTCGAATGGGCCGCGGACGCGATCCGCCGCCACGGGCTGCACGAGCGCGTGCGCGCCGGCACGCTCGGGGCGCTGCTGGTGTCGCCGGTCTGGGGACTGGAGGAGGTGGAGGAACTGGCCGCAGCGATCCTGGCGAGCGGGCTGCCGGTTCGGTTCCAGACCCAGCTCCACAAGCACATCTGGGGACCCGACCGCGCCGGCGTCTAGGCCGGACGCCAGGGCGGTTGAGCGAACCCGACGCGCATGCGCCTCTCGCAGCTTCCGGACGCGCTGGCCGAGCGATTCGGACCGGCGAACTCGGCTTTTCCGGATCGGCACCGCAAGAACGCCGCGGTTGCGCTCGTGCTGCGTCCGCCGTCCGGCGTCGCGGACCCCCGGGTCGACCGCTGCGAGGTGCTGGCGATCCGCAGGGCGGACTCCTCTCGCGATCCGTGGTCGGGGCAGATGGCGTTGCCGGGCGGGAGCCTGGACGCGGTGGACCCCGGGCTGATGGCCGCCGCTGTGCGCGAGGCGCATGAGGAGACGGGGCTGCGCCTGGACGTGGACGGCCATCCGCTGGGGAGGATCGAGCCGATGCGGCCGCTTGGGGTGCGCCTGCCGGTGATCACGATCTGGCCCTTCGTGTTCCAGGCGGATCCGACGACGAAAGCCCGTATTGCCAGCCCCGAAGTGGCCTCGGTCCACTGGTTCCAGGTCCGCGCCCTCGGCGACCGGTCGAACCGCGATTCGTACACGTACCGCGATCCGAGCCTGGGGGCGAGGCAGTTCCCGTGCATCCGGCTGGACGGCCAGGTGATCTGGGGTCTGACCTACCGGATCCTGACCGAGTTTCTGGAGGTGCTACGGCAACCCGTGTGAGCGGCCGCAGCCAGGCCGGAAATGTCAACCAAAGTGGGGATTACATCCCAAAGTAACCAAGCGCGCCGCGGCGGTGGGCCCGGGCGCGCTTGACGGTTCTGGTTTCTGGGTCGCATTCTGTTGGTGACGCCCCGCCCGCGGGATGGAATCCCTTTCAGGGCGGGCGGGGCGTCATCTCATGAGATCGGTGACATTCGGCAAGTCACTCATGAGGGCAGCCTCCTTTCGAGGTTGGGGCGGCAGGGGGGTTTGGCCCCCTGTCGCCCGTTTCCGTTTCGCGATTCCGCCCCAATATAGCCACGTCGCCGGGGTCTGTCTATGGGCAGTTTCGGCGTTGATATCCGCCCTCCATTTGGTTACTATTAGTCAGTAAATGGTCAGGAGGAATGGATGGGTCCGGATGGCGAAAAAGTCCCAGGGAAAGCGTCCCGGCAAGTACCACAGGAAGGGCATGTCGCTGGTCGAAGTGGTGGAGAGATTCTCCACGGACGACGCGGCGCGTGAGTGGTTTGAGGATGCCCGGTGGGGTGGCGAGCCCGCGTGTCCGCACTGCGGATCGGTGAACGTGCAGACGGGCGCGAAGCATCCGAGCCAGACACATCGCTGCCGGGAGAAGGGCTGCCGGAAGTTTTTCAGCGTGACGACGGGAACGGCGATGCAGTCGACGAAGCTGGGACTGCGGACGTGGGCGATTGCGATCTACCTGATGTCCACGGAGCTGAAGGGGCGGTCCAGCATGAAGTTCCATCGTGATTTGGGGATCGGTCAGAAGGCCGCGTGGCACCTGGCGCACCGGCTCCGCGAGGCGTGGGTGGACACGAGGATCGGTCTATTCGATGGACCCGTGGAGATCGACGAGAGCTACTTCGGCGGCGCGAAGAAGAATCAGCCGAAACACAAGCAGACCGCCGCCAAGGGCGGGACCGCCCACAAGACGGCGGTACTCGCGATCAAGGACCGGAAGACGAAGAAGGTGTCCGCGCGGGTCATCCGGTACGTGAACGCTGCCACGCTGCAGGGCTTCGTGAAGGAGCACGCCAAGCCAGGTGCGACGGTCTACACGGACGGCGCGTCACAGTACAGAGGCTTGGCTGGCTACATCCACTCCAGCGTCGCCCACAGCGAGGGGGAGTACGTGAAGGGCGACGTTCACACGAACTCCGTGGAATCGTTCTGGTCCATGCTCAAGCGGGGCTACCATGGCGTCTACCACCGGATCTCACCGAAGCATCTCGGACGGTACGCTGCCGAGTTTGCGGGACGGCAGAACATGCGGGAGCTGGATACCATCGACCAGATGCGGTTGCTGGTCAGGGGATTGGAGGGCAAGCGGCTGCGGTTCACTGACCTGACGGCCGACACCGGGATTTCGTCGAAGGCCACGTGATGCGGAGCACGCGGACGGTCGAGCGCTACCGCGGGTGGGCGGTGATCGCCACCACCCATCACCTTGAGAAGCGCGTGGTTCTCACGGTGTCCCCCACCCCCGAATTGTTCGAGCGGTGGGTCAACCCGTCCCACGTGGCGTCTCCCGAATTCGACACGGTCGAGGACGCCAGGGCGTGGATCGACGACCACGCGCCGATCACGCTGCCACAGAATGACGGCTAGAAAAGGTCCAGTCCACCCTTCACGATGTGCTCGTCTCCAGCCGCAGTCAGTCCATACGTATCGTTCTCGTCCGCCCAAACGAGATTCTGTTCGTTCAGCAACCGCAAGTAGTGACGGGCACGGGGGATCGAGATGTCCATCTCTGCTGCAATGTCCTCAACATGTGTGGGGGCGTCACTCGCCCTGTGCGCAAACACTGTGAGTACCTTATCCAGCGCTTTGCTCATGAGGGTTACTTCCCTTTCCTTGATTTGTCCTGCCAGTCGGTGCGGTTGCTAGTCCTCGGTCAGATCGACCACGGACGTGCTCGCATTTGTCGATTTCACGAGGTCGATGCCGTGCTTACATGCTGCTTTGGTGATGTACCCTTCGCCGGAGTCGGCGATGATCTTGTTGTTGGCAGCACGCAACCGCCAGCGGTACTGGCTGGCGTTGTCGAGGTAGATGACGAAACGCATGGAGGTTCTCTTCCTTCTGGTGGGGAGTGGTCCGGTGTGCGATCACTGTCCGCCCACTGTCGTTTGGTGCCGGACTCGACACTGGATTCCAGTCTCCGCGACAAATGGGGGATTAACGGTAGTTGAATTCCGATCCGCGCGCTACGCCCATGTCCCACCCCCCACCCGAACTGGGCTCCACCGAGCCACGTCATGCACTGCATTGCAGTGCCTTGCAGTGCATTGCGCTATTCGCCATCTTCCAATGTGCCCCCAGCGGGACTTGAACCCGCGACCTCTCGATTAGCAGGCGAGCGCTCTATCCTGACTGAGCTATAGGGGCATTTGACCGCCCCCGTGTTCACAGCGCGGGGGCGGTTCCTGCTTCTACGAAGAAGGAACACCGCCACCGCTGTCAATGGCGTATGAACAGCCGAATGACGGCGATGCCCGCCCCGTGGGGCTTTACGGATTTCGCCCGTTTCGCCTGCGCTACCAATCGCGCCTTACGGCAGTACCGCTGCCCCGAGGCTAAAACACCAGGCAGTCCACAGCACCATCGCAACCGCGCATCCCCACCCCATCACCTGCGTTGCCTTCTCCTCGACCGGCGTCAGCACCCGCTTCTGCTTCCCCCCGCCCTCGACGCGCTGGATGACCTGGATCGCAGGCCGCTGGTCGATGTCCCGTGTGACGGCCACCTCCTCCAGCTTCCGCTCGAGCGCGGCGATTCGGGTGGCGTCATCATCCGCCAGTGGACGCTTGACGACCTGCACTTCCTCGCGCTCGGTGCGTAGCGCGGCAAGCTGGCGTTCCAGTTCGGCGATGCGGGATTCCCGGTCGTCACTCATCGGGAAAATGCACCGACTCTGCGCCCGCGGATGGGCTGCACTTCGTCGAGGCAGTGGTCATCGCCGCACTTGGTCCAGATCGTAGAGATCGCGCTGCTGTCAGCGAATGTCACCGTGTGGATCGAGCGCCCGTCGGCCAGACGCCGCGCGTCGGTCTCCACACCGACCGCTGTCCACATGGCGGTCGGCATGGACCGGTACGCAGTGGATCGGACGGCGTGACGCCACGCATCCGAACTGACCACATACGGCAGGTCGGGGGATCTGGACATGTGGGCCAGTGTTCCTTCAGGTGCAGCGGCAATCGGCCCCGTGTACTCGCCCATGAGAATCCGAAGACTGGCGGTGCTTTCCTCCGCACGATCCATCGCGCCTGGCTGTCCGATCGGGCCGCGGCCATTCACGACTATCACCGTAGCCACCAGTACCAGCCCCGCCACCACTATTGCGTGGGTATTCCACCGGCGCATGAGGTGATCTCCCCGCTTGGTCGTCAGCGCGCCCGGCACGGGTGCCGGGCCGTTGTCGATACCGCTGCGGGAAAGCAATGCGGTCCCCGTTATTCGCCGAGGCGCTGGGAGCTACCCGTTGCCCGTATCCGGCTGTTGTATTCGCGGGCAACCCGACTCAGGCCCGCAGAGGTATCGACGAGACCAGCATACACCGCGGTCAGGGGAAATGGCAAGCCGGCTGCCTTCCGCGTACACCGCTGTAGGCTTAAATTGGTGTACGTGAAATCGCAGATTCCCCCACCGATAGAAGGGTAGATCTCTGATGAGTGATGGTGGAAAGAGAACCGGCGGATCGGTAAACGTGCCGCCGCCCACTCCACCCAGGCAGCCTGGCGGTCAGCCGGGCCAGCGGGGTAGCGGAGGAAAATGATCAGAAAGCAGGGCAGGGAGTAGCAGCGCCAGCCTCGGGAACATCCCGTTCCCCCGAACCTCCCGTCCGGCTGGGGGCTGGTTCACCGTCACTCCCTGCCCTGCTCCGACCTGACGACTGGTTCAGGTCATGGGACCAGCCGCCCGATGAAAGCTACCCCGTCCACGAAGGGGACGACAATGGGAAAATCGAAACACCCAGCCACACCCCCACCTCCAGAGAAGCGTCCGCGGGGTCGTCCCGTGAAGTACCCGCTGCCCGAGCCGATCCCGGACACGCCGGAGAACATCGCCAAGGCCATCCTCGGTACGCCGCCGAAGAAGCGCGGAAACTGGCGGTACGCTCAAGAGCGGAAAGAGAGCTAGGGACATCCCAATGGCCAATACCATAGACTTAGAGCATCTCGCCACCACCCTGCAGGGCATTCGCCGCCGCGCGAAGGAGCGAAACTCCATGCGCGATGGACCTGTGGGCGTCGCCCCTGAGACGCTGGTGCAGATGCACATTGCCGAGGCACTGGACGGCCTACTGTTCGTGGCAGTGTGTTTTGGCGTCGATACCGGTCTCTTCAAGGACGAGTAGCCATGCAGACGATCTCGCGTGGTTACTTTGGGCAGTAATCCCCACCAAAGTTTACAGAATGTAAACCGTAGTTGTCGTTCACCCTACCGCGAATCCTGCCACTCCACCAGAAACAGGTTCGTGTTGCCCTCGTGCGACATGTTCCGGTTGGAGCCGAAAACGAGGCTGTTGCCGTCCGGGTGGAACACGGGGAAACCATCGAAGCCCTCCGACCATGTAACCCGCTCGAGCCCGGTTCCGTCCACGTTGATCAGGTAGAGCTCGAAGTCGCGCCCATACGGATCGTCCATGTTCGACGAGAAGATGATCTGCTCTCCGGAGGGGTGCCAATAGGGGGCGAAGTTGGCCGCGCCGTTGTCGGTCAGCTGTCTGACGTTCGAGCCGTCCGCGTCGGCGACGTAGATGTCGAGCGTGGAGGGACGGATCAGGTTGTCGGCCAGAAGGGCGAGGTAGTCCTCGCGTTCCTCGTCGGTCTCGGGGTAGTGGGCCCGCCATACGATCTTCGTGCCGTCAGGACTGTAGAACGCGCCGCCGTCGTAGCCGAGCCGGTCGGTGACGCGTTTCACGTCCGAGCCGTCGGGCAGCATGGAGTACAGGTCGAGGTCGCCATCGCGAATCGAGGTGAAGATGATCCGGTCTCCCGCGGGCGAGAACGTGGCCTCGGCGTCGTAGCCGAATTCACTCGTCAGCTGCCGGAAGTTCGATCCGTCCAGGTCAGTCGCGAAGATGTCGAAGCTCGGGTACAGGGCCCATACGTATCCCCGCGAGAAATCGGGCGGTCTCGGGCAGGCGCGGTTGAAATGATGCGTCGACGAGTAGAGGATCCGGTTGCCGTCGGGGTAGAAGTACGAGCAGGTGGTGCGGCCGCCACCCGTGCTGACGAGTTGCTCCTCACCCGTTGCCGGGTCGTATATGTAGATCTGGTCGCACCCCTCTCCGGGCGTGCGGGTCGACTGGTAGACCAGCCTGGAACCGTCGAACGACCAGTAGGCTTCGGCGTTCTCTCCCGCGAAGGTGAGCTGCCGCATCTCGCCGAAGCGGCTCTCGCCGGACTTGACGAGCTCCGGCGGCGCGATGTCCTGCTGTGCGTTCGTGTCGGTGGGCGAGGCAATGGCCGCAAGGGCGACCAGGAGTGTGGCACGATGTATCGTCATTGGACTGGGTCCGCCTTGGTAGTGTGTTGTGGGAAACGGTCAAAAGTAACACGAATGCCGCGCTCTCCCAGTTCGTCGATGTAGGTCTGCGCAGGGATGATCTCGTCGGGTGTGCCCACGCCCGCGGCAACCTCGCCGCGCGCCTGCATCAGTGCCACGATCGCCAGCGTGAACCCGGTGGTCCTGGCCATGGCGGTGATCCCCGTCGCCGGGTCGTAGTGGTCTACGACTTCATAGCGGATCCGGGACCGAACGCCATCCGTCTCTCCAGTCACCTCGACGCGCGCCACGACCAGGTCGTCCCCGTCCTCGTTCCTCAGGAAGGGTGTCACCTGCTGGATGAAGAACTTGCGGGGATTGACCACCGCCCCGTTGTAGTCGACGTCCCGGTCGCTCAGAAGCCCGAGTTCACGGATGGTGCGCATGACGTGAGCATGGCCGGGGTAGCGCAGCGTCTTGTACTCGAAACTGTTGATGCGGTGCTCGTACCGGGCGGGCATCGTCGAGGTCCCGCCGCCGGTGTGAAAGGCCTCCAGCCGGCCGATGGGCGCGCCGAACTCGACGGCCTCCAACTCCGACAGCGCATCGACGCGGATCCGCTTTCCGTCCCTCAGAATCTCGGCCGGGGTTACGTAGTAGTCGAACATGCCCTCCAGCGCGTAGACGATCTGGTAGTTGAGCGGCGGCCGGGGACGGCGGGGCAGCCCGCCCACCCACAGCCGTACCGCGTGGACCAAATCGAACCGCTCGATACCCGCCTGGGCCAGGATATTGACCATGCCCGGGGCCAGCCCGATGTCGGGCGCAACCGACAGTCCCTTTTGCCGGGCTTCGGTGTCCAGCCCGCGCTGGCGCGTGACGATGTCGGTGTTGCCCCCGAGGTCCGTGAAGTGGGCGCCGGCCTCGACCGCCATCCGCGCCATGTCGTAGTTGAAGTGGTAGGGAAGCGCGCACAGCACCCCGCTGGCGCCCTCCATCGCTCCCGCGATGCCGCCGGGCGCGTCGGCGGCGTCGACCTGCAGCGTTGCCAGGCGTCGGCCCAAATGGGGCCGGAGCGCCGTGTGCAACCGGTCCGGGCGCAGGTCCGCGATGACGACCTCCTCGACCGCGTCCTGGCGGAGGAGATCGAAGGCGGCTGCGGAGCCCTGGGCGCCGCCGCCCAGCACGAGGAACCTCATGCGGGCCCCATGAGGTCGAACTGGGTTTCGTGCGCGGGCTCGTCGCCGTTAAGCCGCGTAACCTCGACGATTCTGTCCCCGGCTCCAGGCGACGCAACACTCTGCGCCGGTGCAGTGCGCCGCTTGAGCGCAACCGAGCCGACGTTCGCAGCGGCAGGGACACCGCCGGCCGACAGCAGGATGACCCGGTCGTCGTCCAGCCCTTCCAGCGCCCCGACGATCCCGTCGGCGCAGTCACCGGTGGCCATCGCCGCGACGCCGAGCCCGCTCCGCTTGCGGATCGGGAAGTCGGCGAGGGGTGTCCGCTTGGCGGCGCCCCTTTCGGTGACGAGAAGGACGGGCGCTTCGCGCGTGGCGGCGATGAACGCAACGACCTTGTCTTCGCCGCGCAGGCTGATCCCCTTTACCCCCAACGCCACGCGGCCCATGACCGGGATCTCCCGTTCCGGGAACCGCAGTGCGCGGCCCTGCCGGGTGACCAGGAGGAACTCCGTGTCTCCCGACGTATCGTGCACGTCGAGGACCGCGTCGTCCGCCCGCAGCCGTATCGCGATGATGCCGGCCGGCATCGGGTTGGAGTACTCGTGCAGGCGCGTCCTCTTGGCCAGCCCGGCGCGCGTGACGAACGCCAGGTAGCGGTCGTCGGTGAGATCGTCGACCGGGCGGATCGCGACGACCGGATCGCGGCGGTCGATTCCGAGGAGCGCCCAGATCGACTTTCCGCGCGCCGCACGAGAGCCTTCGGGGACCTCTTCGACACGCAGGAAGTACACCTTCCCCTTGCTGGTGAACACCAGCAGCCAGCCCTGCGTCCGCGCCACGACCACCGTCTCCAGGTAGTCGCCCCGGTAGCGCTCCATCGCGGCCATGGCGAGGCCCGCGGCCGTGCGCCGCCGGTACAGGTGCATCGGGATCCTCTTCAGATAGCCCTGGTGGGAAATGGTGACGACCACGTCCTCGTCCGCGACGCTCGACTTCACATAGGCGAAGTCGGCCTTGTCCTTCCCCTCCAGGATCACCGTGCGCCGGGCGTCGCCATAGCGCTCGACGACCTCGTCCAGCTCCCTGAGCATGACCGCGAGCTGGAGCGACTCGTTGGCGAGGAGTCCGCGCAGCTTCTCGATCGTGGCGAGCAGGCCCGCCTCGCGGACGCGCAGTTGATCGCCCTCAAGCGCGGTCAGCCCGGCGAGCCGCATCCGCAGAATCGCGTCCGCCTGGATCTCGCTCAAGTCGAAGCGCTCCTGCAGCCGGGCCGCGGCCTGGGCGCGGTCGGTCGAGCGCCTGATCACGGCAATCACTTCGTCGATGTGGGCCAGCGCGGTGAGGAGTCCCCGGGTGACGTGCAGGACCGCCTCGGCCTTTTCCAGGTCGAACCGCGACCTGCGCCGGATCACGTCCAGGCGATGGTCGCGAAAGCGTTCCAGCAGCTCCTTGAGGGTGAATTCCTCGGGCTGTTTGCCTCCGTCGAGGGCCAGGAGGATCGCGCCGAACGTGGACTGTAGCGCGGTCCTCTTGAAAAGCAGCGCCATGATGCGGCTGACGTCGGCCCCGCGCTTCAGCTCGATCACGAGGCGAATGCCCTCGCGGTCCGATTCGTCACGCAGGTCGGCCACGTCCGGCAGGCTGCCCTTGCGCGACAGGCCGGCGATCTGCGCGATGATCCGGGACTTCGACACCGCGTACGGCAACTCGGTCACGACGAGCTGCTTGCGTCCCCCGCGCACGGCCTCGGTCACCGCGCGAGCGCGCATCATCATCCGCCCCCGCCCGTTTTCGTACATGCGGCGAATGCCCGCGCGCCCCACGATGTAGCCACCCGTCGGGAAGTCGGGCCCGGGAAGCTTCTCCATGAGCTCCGCGGTGTCGCAGTCCGGGTTGGCCACCAGCGTGCGCAGCGCGTCGGCCACCTCGCGCAGGTTGTGCGGCGGCACGTTCGTGCTCATGCCCACGGCGATTCCCGAACAGCCGTTGGCGAGCAGGTTCGGGACCGTGGTCGGCAGCACCGCCGGCTCCTTGAGACGGTCATCGTAGTTGTTCTCCCAGTCGACCGTGTCCTTCTCGATCTCGGCGAGCAGCTCGGTGGCGACGCTTGCGAGACGCACCTCCGTGTACCGGTACGCGGCCGCCGAGTCACCATCGATCGAGCCGAAGTTGCCCTGGCCGTCGACGAGCGGATACCGGAGCGAGAACTCCTGCACCATGCGGACGAGCGCATCGTATACGGCCGTGTCTCCGTGCGGGTGGTACTTCCCCAGCACCTCGCCCACGACGGTGGCGCTCTTCTTGTAGTCGCGGTCCGGGCGCAGGCCGAGCCCGTGCATCGCCACGAGAATCCGCCGGTGCACCGGCTTGAGGCCGTCCCTCACGTCCGGAAGCGCGCGCCGCACGATCACGCTCATCGAGTAGTCGAGGAAGGCGTGCTGCATCTCTTCCTCGATGTGCCGCTCCAGGACGCGGTCACGCACTCGGGCTACGCTCATGCGGCCTCCTGCCGCTGCTCACTGGGGTTCCTGCTCACTGCCGTCCCGGTATGTACCCCCGCTCAAGCACGTCCACCGTGTCGCCCACGGCGATCCGGCCACGTCCGCTGTGCACCACGTTGACCCCGAAGTAGACGTGCGACTCGATGCGACGGTAGGACGCCAGCGTCCTGAGCGGTTCGGAGGCGGGGTCGCGGACGCCCGAATCCTGGTCGACGGTCGTGACCTTGCAGCGCGCGCACAGCTTGACGCCCTCGAACGCCAGCTCAGCGATCACGAAGCGCTGCCAGCGGTCCTCGTCGTGCGGCGAGTCGCCGGTCACGACGATATTGGGCCGGAAGCGCTCCACCGGGAGCGGACGTCCAACGCGCCGGCTCAACTCGTCCACCGAGCTTTCGCTGACGAGCAGCACCGGAAAGCCGTCGGCGAAGCCCACGCGGTGTCCCGCGGCGTATTCGGGGTCCGTGGCGCGGGCGTCCTGATTCCGCATGAAGACCAGCCGGAACTCGCCGCCCAGGACAGAGGACAGCCAGGCGTCGGCCTCCGCCCCGACGGTGCGGGCGTCCGCGGCGGTGCCGTGGATGCGCACGCTGACGCTGCTGCCGCCGCCGGGGTCGACGGGCACGGTCAGCGTCTCCGCCCCGGGGGCCCCAAGCGCGAGCGAGCCGTTTGCGAGCCGGGGACGAATGGTCGCCAGTTGGGGGGTGCCGCGCTGGCTCACGAATTCGCCGTCGGGCGTCACGATCATCCAGCGGCGATCGAAACGGGGACCCAGTTGGTCGAATTCCATCGCTTCGAGGTCGATTCCCCGGGTCCCCTTCACGGGATAGACCCGGAGACGGGTCACGCGGAGGGGCCCCCCGCCGGGCCGGGCCGGTTCCGGGCGTGTGCCAGTCAAGTCACCACCGCGTCGAGGTTGCGGCTGACGATCGTCAGCGGAAGCGTGGCCTGGTGACGTCCGTTGACCAGGACGTGGAAGGTGTGGACCCCGGCCTCCTGAAAGACGATGCCGTCCAGGTTGATCACGTGAGGAACCCGGATTCCGGTCTGGAGGCTCGTGGGGCTGGGGGCCACCTTGAGCTCGCCGCTCAGGGAGACGATCTCCTTTCCGGACGGCGAGGCCAGCTTGATCGTGAGCTTGTGGGTGCCGGCATCGTTGGCACCGCCGAGGAAGCGCAGAACCAGCGAGAGACGGCCGTGCCGAGCCGGGAACCGTGCCACGCTGATCTGATCGAAGACGCCGAGCAGGTTCAGCTTGCCCGACCCGTCGATGGTCGCCGCGTCGGCGATGAGTACGAGATCTACGTCCACGAATCTCCTTCCCCGGCCGCGTCGGCGCGCGGCTCTCCCATGAGTGACCTGGCCAGCACAAGGCCGAACAGCAGGTCCAGGGCCGCATGCGCGAAAACTGACGGCCACACACTGCCGGTCCACGCCACGCCGGCGGCCATGACAACCCCGATCACAGTGGTTCGCACGATCCCCAGTCGGCCCTGATACGCATGAAGGAAGCCAAAAACACCCGCGGCAGGCAAGGCGCCAGCCAGGTACGACCCGGTCCACGGCAGCAGAAACACTGGCAGAAATGCACGGAAGACGATCTCTTCCGAGAAACCGGCGGCGAGGGACAAAGCCGCGAAGGCCCCCTTCTCGCGTCGCGTCTCGGGCATGATCGCCCGGACCACTTCGGTTTCCTGCCAGCCGAACCGGCGCGAGAGGGCCCGGAATCCATAGGCGACCAGGACGCCTGCCGCGGTAAGGAGAAGGGCTGGACCCAGGAGCCCGGCAATCTCCGGGGGCCATGCCAGCAGCCGGGACGCGGGGGGATGTGGAAGCCGGACGAGCGCCCAGACGGCCAGCAGCCCGGCAACCGCAAGCAGGACGGTGGAACCCTTGTAGACCGCTGCCCGGTCGGCGCGAATCTCCTCGGCGGGAGGGGGCGCCCCGATCACGGCCAACGCCGGAATCGCGACCAGCCACGCGGCAGCGAACAGGGACGTGATCACCCCGCCCAGACCCGAGACCGTAAAGAACGCCGCCAGCGCCACCGTGCCTCCCGCGCCCACCAGCGCGCGGCCGGTTCTCATGCGTCCAGCTCCCTGCCCGTGCGCAGGATGGCGTCGAGCGCGAGATCGACGTCGGCGGCGGTCGTGCGTGTATTCAGAATGCAGAACCGCAACGAGAACCTGCGTCCCAGGCGGGTGGAGGAGAGCATGGCCAGGCCCGATCGGGTGATTCGGTCCTGAATCTCGCGGTTCAGTTCGTCGAGGCTGCGTGGCGCGGCGGCCGGACGCCCGACGTAGCGGAAGCAGACCACGCCGAGACTCTGCGGCGAAAGAAGCTCCAGCTCGGCTTCGGCCCGGATCCGCGCCTCGGTCCGCCTGGCCAGTCCGATGGCCCGCGCAATCTCCGTGCGATGTGCGTCAAGACCGTAGCGCTGCACCGCAAGCCAGACGCGCAACGCACGAAAGGACCGCGTGAGCTGCAGGCCGCGGTCGCAGAAATTGACGTGCTCCGGTCCCCAGTCGGCGTCCTGCAGGTATTCGGGAAGCATCCGGAAAGCCGCTTCCAGCCTGGTCACGTCCCGTACCATGAGACAGCCGGTCTCGTAGGGTTGAAAGAACCACTTGTGCGGATCCAGGCTCACGCTGTCGCCCAGTTCCAGCCCCGCAAGCAGGGGCCTGGTGTTGGGGTCCAGTACCGCGAAGCCGCCGTAGGCCGCGTCGATGTGATACCAGAGTCCCTCCTCCTTCGCAACGTGTGCGATCTCGGTCAGGGGGTCGATGGCCCCGGTATTGGTGGTTCCCGCGTTCGCGATCACGCAGAACGGTGCGAGCCCGCCCTCGCGATCCCGGCGGACCGCTTCGCGGAGGCCCGAGGGCACGATCCGGAAGTCGGCATCGACGGGGAGGTGGCGGACCCGGGTGCCGTCGATCCCGGCGATGCGCGCGGCGCGCACGGCGGAGGCATGCGTCTGTTCGGAGACGTAGACCGTGCCCGCAGGCGGATTGCCGGCGGCTTCCCTCGCAGCGACGAGGGCGATCAGGTTGGCGGCCGATCCGCCGCTGGTAAACAGGCCCCCGGCACCGGGTGGATACCCCAGCCACTCGCGGAACCATTCCGTGACGGTGACTTCGATCTGGGACGGACCGGAAGACTCGAGCCACGTGCCCTGAAACACGTTGAAGCCATTGACCAGGAAGCTGGCGAGAACCGAGGCCCAGGAGGGGCTGGACGGGATGAAGGCGAGGAAGCGGGGATGATCGATGCGTCCGGCGAGCGGCATCACGTCCTGGAGCACGGTTTCGAGAATCGGCTCGAGGGGCTGGCCGGATTCCGGCGGCGGGCCGTGAAGCAGGGGCTCCGTGACCTTCCGCGAGGCCCCCCGCCAGGCCGGACCGTCCGCGAGGTTCGCCCAGCGGTCCACGATCGCGTCGACCACCCGGTATCCGGACCGCCGCATCTGCTCGGGGTCCTCCAGGAGAGACGGGCCGGGCAAGACGGTGCCGGCCTCCTCCGCGCCACGCCCCGCCGCTGCCGGGGTGCGGCCCGTGGCTTCGGCCGCCGTTCCCGTCTGCTCTGCTTTCATCCGTTGACGCCTTGGTTGTAAGGGTTCTAGTGTAGTGTCGCGTTCGGCACCGGTTCCATGTCCACGGAGGTACGACAGTGACCACAGCGGCTCCGCCCAAGGCGACATACCGCGTGATCGACGCGCTCGATCATCCTCACGGGGGCCGTATTCTGCGGCTGCGGCTCGGGAAGGGCGAGGCCCTGCGCGTCAAGGAACTGAAGAGTTGCGTCATGCTCGCCACGGCGCCGGATGGCAGCGAAGAACGGTTTTCCGTGGACGGCTTCGCACTCTTTGGCGGCAAGCCCTCGGACTCCCGGCTGGCGAGAACGGGGCGTGTGGACGTCCACGCGACGGACGAAGCCGCGCGGCTTGTGGCAGTCGGGTGGACGCTCTCAGGACCGGCCTGAGGGAAAAACCGCGCGTCAACGCGGCGGGACGGCCTTATCCACGGGCGGCTAGCGCGTTCCAGTGGCGCCCCGGGCTCCGGGCGGATCCCGTTCGAAGGCTCTCCGAAACCACGCCACATAGGACTCCTGGGCCCCGGGATCCGCGGCGAGCCAATCCCGTCTGGCCTCGACAAACGCGTCGGGGCGCGCGGTCAGGATGAACGCTTCCAGGTAGCCGTTCTCGTTCGAGTACATCAATTCGTCGAGGATGCCGTAGGGCGGGGCATCGAAGATCGAGCGCTGATATAGCCAGGAATCCGACACGCGGGTCAGAATCGCCCTCTCGAGTTCGAAATCGCTCGCGCCGACCGCCTCGGGCAGCCACCGGTCCAGTCGATTCTGCGCGGCCATCAGGTGGAGGTGCGCGTAGATCGTGTATGGCCACTGGATGCCCGGTAGTGCCTGCGCGCTCACGTTCGCGGTATCGCCCTGTTCGTTCACTTCGAGCCGCTCCCAGGGGTAGACGGGCCCTTCCTGCGCGTTGGTGTAGATCATGAACGAGGGGTCGAGTTCGATGCTGTCCACCTGTTCCCGCAGCCACAGGTCCACTTCCTCCATGCGCTCCTTGGTGGGCGCGAGCCGTTCCCCGGAGAGAATGACGAGCCGCCGCGGTTCGGGAAGCTCGAACTGGGCCGTGCCACAGGCCGACGTTGCGAGGGCGGCGACCGCGACAAGTGTGCGGCGAACGTTCAGGGAAGCGAGCATCGTCATGGCGCCGTGGTGGCTGTGGGTACGAAAAGAGCTTGTGACCACTTTACTCAACCCGTCTCGGGGGGTCCATGTTCCATCTCCTTCGCAACCAGTTCGTTCGCTACCATGTCGTCCGGGTCGGCGTTTTGCCAGCGGAGGAACTCGAAGGGGCTGCGGCAGTCGGCGCACCAGCACGTGGTGAGCGATGCGTGGCTCCCGAAGAGGGACATGATCTCCGTCCGCTCGCCCCCGCAGAACGGGCACGGCGGTGCGCTGCCGGGCTCGGCGATGGATGGCGTCGCGTCCACGCCTGCTACTCCACGAAGAGGTCGCGGTTCAGGTCTCCCCGCGCCCGCTCCACGGCTTCCTCGCCGGGCGCGCCCGGGCCTCGGCGGCGTTCCGGGTCCCATCCGGCGCGCGCGGGCTCGACCGCGTCCAGGTCGATCCCGGCGGTGGCGAGCGTGTCTCCCACCCGCCGCCTGCACCGGTCACGGACACGGTCCTCGGGCCACACGTGCCCGTCGGCTACCAGCGTGTCGTGGACCGTGTCGGCGGGGAGGAGCCACGCGAGGGTCGTGGGCAGCATGGCCCCGGCGGAATCCCGCAGGCGCGCCGCGCCCTCACCACCGGCAGCTGCCAGACGGCTGAACCACGCCGCGCCGAACCGGCGGTGATACTCCTCCTCTGCAAGCATCTTCGGCACGCGGGAGCGCGCAAGCGCGAACTTCCCGTCCGCGAAGCTCTCGAGCGCGACCGAAAGCGCTCCGTCGACGACCACCACGGCCGCGACGAAGTGGGCCCAGTCGGCGAAGGGGCGGTCCAGGGCGGGTGCGGAGTAGTAGCGGGCCGCCGGGCGCTCGTGCTCGACCTCGAACGGGTCGAATCCGAGGCGCTTGAGCATGGCGTAGAGAAGCCGCGCGTGGCCCCACTCGTCCTGCGACATGGACGAGGCGGCGATCCCCGTCTCAATCGAGGGACTGCCCAGCAGCCAGTCGCTGTAGCGGATCCCGAGCAGGCGCTTGGTGTCGGCGAGACTCAGGATGTGGCGCGCGAGCGGTGCGGGGGTCATGACCCGGGAGTCTCTTCCGGCACGTTCTTCGCCCACGGCCCCTCCACCCGGTTGACCGGGATCACCGCCCCGCGCGGGACCACGCACATCTCGAACCAGTTCTCTTCGTCGTAGGTCTTCCAGGCGTAGACGCGCGCCAGTTCGTCGCCCGGCGCGTCGATATACCCGATGTGGCGCAGGGGCTCGCCGCGGCTCTTGCGGGCGAAGACCTCGTAGACGCCCTCGTCCAGGCCCGTTCTCATGCGCCCATCCCCGTTCTCATGCGCTCACCCCGAAGCGTCCCAGCTTCCGTCGGCCTTCGTCGGTCATCCTGGCGGTGGTCCACGGCGGATCCCACACCTCATTGATCTCGACCGCGTCCACCCATGGCTCCAGGCCGATCCGGTCGCGCACGTCCTGCTTGATGAAGTCCATGCAGGGGCAGGCCGTGGCCGTGAAGGTGAGATCCACGCGCGCCGTGCCGCCATCGAACCCGACGCCGTACACGAGGCCCAGGTCCAGCAGCGAAATCGGCAACTCCGGGTCCTGGACCTCCCCGAGAGCGTCGCGCAGGGCTGCTTCCTTGTCGGCGGGCGCCTCGTCCAGCGGCGCGGACCACTGGTCGCGGCCGCCCGAGGCGTGAACGGCCGGAGCGGGCTGGGCAGCGAGGATGGTCGCCAGCGAGCGCCGCCGCCGTACGGCCGACCGGCGTGCCTCGCCAGGCACCGCCGACCGCGTCAATTCAGCCACGACGCCACCGACGCGCGCGACCTGCGCACCGAGTCCACGTAAATCTCGTTCATCGGTCCACGGCCCTTCCAGCGCTCGAAGACCGCCCCCCAGGTGATCTCGCCGTCCTCGAACAGCCAGCGCTTGGCGCCGGGGTCGTACTCGCACGGGAAGGGGTATTCCAGCACGTACTCGTCGGCTTCCTCGTCGTAGTGGGCGGGCACCGACAGCCCCAGGCCCTCGCACAGCGGCACGGTCGACGACATCCACACCTGCCGGAGCTCGTCGTTCGTCAGCCCCTTGAGCTTGTAGTCCAGCTGCCCGCTGTGGTGCTTGAGGTCGTCCGGCAGGCCGAACCACTCGATGGTCATCGGGAACATCCAGTCGACGCACCGCTGCAGCAGCTCGGTCGCGGCCCCTCCGGCGCGCGCCAGCCGCCGCATCCACACCTCGCCGTGGCGCAGGTGGAACGTCTCTTCCATGTCCACCTTGACCAGCGCCCGCTTCAGGGGGCCGTAGGAGGTGTTGCGGTGCACGTCGCCGAGCAGGCAGATCCCGGCCCGGTCGAAGAACCCGTTTGCCACGACCAGTTCGGCCCAGTTGTCGAGCGGCTGGTCGAAACCGTACGGGTGCTTGAATTCATGCGGCTCGCGTCCGTAGACGAGATGCTCCTTCGAGACGCCGAGGTCCTCCAGCAGCCGGTACGCGATGTTGGCGTGGGCCAACTCGTCCTGGATGATCGCGTGCGCGCTCACCTGGGTGTTGGTCGACGGCGCGTGACGGGCTGCGAACCAGTAGGCGGGAGCGCTCATGAGTTCGGTGTCCGCCTGGACGGTCAGCTGCACGATGAGCGCCTTCCTGTAGCCGGGGGTCATCTCCTCGGGCGACTCGAGGATGTACCCGCCCCGGATCTTCTTCTTCAGTTCGTCTTCCGTGTATGGCGTCATGGCGTGCTTCCCGTTGGCTAGATCCCCAGCGCGGAGCGGATCAGGGGGCTGATGCGCTCCGGCGTCCATGGCGGCTCGAAGGTCAGTTCCACCTCGGAGTCCTCCACACCGTCCACACCGGCGACGGCCTCGCGGGCCTCTTCGAGTATCTGGCCGGCCGCGGGACACATCGGCGTCGTCAGCGAGATGGCGACCTTCGCACTGCTGCCGTCGATCTCGATATCATACACCAGTCCCAGCACCACGAGGTCCAGATTGAGTTCCGGGTCCTTGACGGTCTTCAGGGCGTTGCGGACGGCTTTCTGGGTGACTTCGGACACGTGCGACCTCCGGCGTTTGCGGGCTTCGCTAATCTAGTCCCATGTCGGTACATTCGCCTCATGCGAATTGCCATCAACACCGGTGGGGGCGACGCGCCGGGCCTGAACGCGGTTGTGCGCGCCGCGGTACTCGCTGCGGAACGGCGGGGATGGGATGTGGTCGGCATTCGCCGCGGCTACGACGGACTCTTCATGGACGACGGGATCGTGTCCCTCACCAGCGGTTCGGTGCGGGGGATCACGCATCTTGGCGGAACGATCCTCGGAACGACGAACCGCGGGAGCCCGTTCAAGTTCCCCGGCAGACAGCCCGACGGCAGCATCCTTATGGTGGACCGGTCCGACGAAGTCATCAGCAGGATGCAGGAGCTGAAGATCGACTGCCTGATCGCGGTGGGCGGCGACGGGTCGCTGAGGATCGCCAGCGAGCTTGCGGAGAAGGGCCTCAGGGTGATCGGCGTGCCCAAGACGATCGACAACGACCTGCCGGGCACCACCTTCACCTTCGGCTTCCACACCGCCGTACAGACCGCCACCGATGCGATCGACAAGCTCCATTCGACCGCCCAGGCCCACCAGAGAGTGATGGTGGTGGAGCTCATGGGCCGTCACGCCGGCTGGATCGCGCTGTTTGCCGGGTTCGCGGCCACCGCCGACGTGATCCTGATCCCGGAGATCCCCTACGATCTGACCAGGGTGGCGGAGAAGATCGAGGCCCGGTGGAAGGGAGGACGGGAGTTCGCGATCATCGTGGTGGCGGAGGGGGCGATGCCGAGGGGCGGCGAGGCCTCCTATCTCGAAGAGGTGGGAAAGGGTGGCCGGCGGCGTCTCGGGGGCGTCGGGAAGCGGATCTCCCGCCGCCTGGAAGAGCTTACCGGGCATGAGACGCGCAGTCTGGTGCTCGGCCACCTCCAGCGCGGCGGCCGGCCGATCGCCTTCGACCGGATCCTCTCGCTTCTCTTCGGAACGGCGGCGGTCAATCTCGCGGCAGAGGGGCGCTTCGGGTGCATGGTGGCGCTGGATGCGCCGACGGTGACCGCCGTCCCCCTTGCGGAAGCAGCCCGGGCCACCAAGACGGTGCCCGTGGACGGCGACATGGTCAGGGCGGCGCGGGCGATGGGGATTTCGTTCGGGGACTGAGGACGATCGCCGGCTGTCCCCACCGTGCTCCAGCCGGCCGGGGCCTCCAGCCCGTCAGCTCACCGGCTTCGCCCGCCGCCAGTCCTCCGCCCGCATCGACACCAGGTTGGCGAAGAGGCGGTACGCGCCCGGGACGCCCGCGGGGAACTGGCGGAAGAAGGCCAGCCCGGTGTAGACGTACAGCCCCTCACCCACCTCGGCCACCAACAGGCCGCCCCGTTTCGGATCCTCGCCCGGGTCGGCCATCTCCATGACGGGCGTGTAGCGCTCGTCCCACTCGCCCAGGAAGTAGAGGCCCCGCTCCTGCACCCATCCCTCGAAGTCGGCGGGGCCGATCGGGTTCGGCGCCGAGAAAACGGGGGACGCGGGCGCCAGGATCGTGACCGGCGCGGTCTCGTCCGTCACACGGTCGTGCGGCCTGTTTATCGTGACGGGGTAGGGCGCAAGTCCGCTCGCGGGGAACTCGTATCTGTTGTACTGCACGATCACCGTGCCGCCGTCGCGCGCGAAGTCGAGAACCGCCTCGTTGGCGGCCGCGAGGTCGGGCCGGGTCTCGTAGGCCCGCACTCCGAGCACCAGCACGTCGAAGCGGGAGAAGTCGCCCCGGTTCAATTCCGCTTCGCCGAGTTCCTCGACCTCCATTCCGATCTGGCGGAGCGCGTCGGGGCCGCCGTCGCCGGATCCCATGACGTAGCCCACGCGCAACTCTGTGTCGGCGACCACGGGAAAGGCCGAGACCCGAACCGTAGCTTCCCGCACGAGCGCGCTGCGCGGTATGTGCGGGTGATCGATGATGTCGGAAGTTGTGACAAAATCACCGGCGATTATGTCCCGCCGTGGCTCATTACCAACCCCCGAACCCTCTGCATGCTCGTTCGCGACTGCCCGAAAGACAAAATCTCCCACGATTGTGTCATTGCTCGGTGCAACCTCAAAAGCGACCGATGCGCTGGCGCCGTCCGGCCCGAGTGAGAACGGTACCCCGGCGGGAGCGACCACCCACCCGTCCGGCGCCTCCAGACGCACGGTCCCCGAGCGTGCGGTGGCCGAGGTGTTGGTGAGGACCACCCCGACCTCGCGCACGCCGGTCGCCCCAACGGGCCACGCCATGGACGGGGGATTCACGGCCACGTCGATCGCGGGCAAGACCAGCACCCGCTCCCGGTATTCGCCCGTGGCCCCGTCGACGCCCACGTACCAGCCTTCGCGCTCGACGGCCAGGGTTGCGGTTGCGGTCGCCTGGGACAGCGCCATGGCCACACGGGCCTGCACCGGGGCGGGAGCGAGGGGCCGCGCCCACAGTCCGGCGTCGTCCGGCCAGCTGTACATCGCGCCGGTGCGCTCCTCTTCCAGGTACCAGGGTGCCGACACCCGCGCGTCCGGCGGAACCGCGACCCGCCAGCTCCAGCGCCCGATCTCTCCCGGGTCGAGGCGACCGTCCGCGGGCGTTTCGGCCACCGGCGACCGGAAGAAGAACGAACGCGACCGACCGACCGTCGATTCCTCGGTGGGAGCCGCGTCCCATCCGGAGGGCAGCAGCAGATCGGGTGCAACGCCGTACAGCTCGAGGCCGCCCCCGTTCCACACGTTCACGTCCACGCCGACGGACTCGCCGGGCGTCAGCAGGGCCCGCCCGACACGCACGTCGATCACAATCCCCGCCGCCGCGAGCAGCGTCTCGGTCACCTGCGCCAGCCGCCGCTCCAGCACGCGGCGCCCCTCGCCGTCCGGGCTCTCGGCGACAAGGCCGTCGAGAATCGCAGCCGCTTCCGCCAGCCCTGCTACGGCCCCGTCCGTCCGCACCGCCGAGAGGCCGCGCGCCGCGTCCGCAAGCGCGCCACGGTACCGGTCCAGGCGCAGCTCGGTGTCCGGCGGCCATCCCGCAGGCAACGGTGCGCCCAGTTGCCCGATGAGCGTGGTGTCGACGCCCGCAAAGATGCCGTCGTCCTCCGTCCCCTCCAGCCCTTCCGTCGCTGCCTCCTCCAGGCGCAGCCAGGTTGCCCGCGGGCCCATTGACTGGCCCGACCCCATGTCCTGGGATTGGTGCTGGCTGCGGCTTTCCATTGCCAGTTGGAAGTGCGACCGCCCCAGCACGGGATCGAAGCCGCCCGTCGGCACGCTGAGGGTCGCATCGATGGGAGAGAACCGCGTGGACCGGTACAGCTTGGCGGGCTGCCAGGGGGTAACACCGTGCGCGGCGAGTTCGGGGTAGCGATCCGGGTCGCCGGCCGCCGCGAAGGCCTCGCGCGCCGCCACGCCCGCGATCTGATGCTGGCCATGGCCGTCCCGGGGCGTACCCGAGAAGACCGACACGATCACATGCGGCCGGAACTTGCGCACCACGAATACGACATCGCGCAGCACCTCGTCGAGCGGCCAGAAGCGGAGCGCCTCGTCGATGGTCTTGGAGTACCCGAAGTCGAAGGCGCGCGTGAAGTATTGCCCGCCGCCGTCGAGAGCGCGGGCGGCCAGCAGCTCGCCGGTACGGATCACGCCGAGACCCTCGTGCAGCCGGTGCCCGATAAGGTTCTGGCCGCCTTCACCACGGCTGAGGGACAGGTATGCGGTCTCGGCCCCCATGCCGCGGGCGAGGGTGGCGAGCAGACTGGTGTCCTCGTCGTCGGGGTGGGCGGCGATCATCAGCACGCGTTTGACGCCGTCGAGCTGGCGCAGGCGTAGCGCGGTGCCCACCAAGCCATGGTCTTGCCCGCCGGAAAGGCTTGCCGTGGCGGCCTGCGCGGAGAGCTGGCCGGGGCCATGTGGGCCGGGTGCCGGGAAAGCGGTTGCGAGCGCGAGCAGCGCGATCGCTGGCGCCGGCGTCGTCATTGCAATCTTGCCGAGTTTCATCCCGGGAAGGTAACTATCCGCCATGGATATCGCCGCGATCTTGCACAGTTACGACGGGAAGCGGGTCGCGCCGTTTCGCGAGGTCGCGGAAGCGCTCTTGGAGCGACCGGGGCGCGGGAATGGCTCGATCGGCCACCTCGTCGCACTCGCCGCCTCCGAAGAGACGGCTCTCCAGACAGGCGCGACCTGGGTGCTCAAGTACCTTGCCGAGCGGGGTGTGGCGCCGCGAGACGGGGAGGCCGTGGCGCTGCTGCGGCTATTGCGTCGCCCGCTCGCTTCCGACGCCCTCCTTCACCTGCTGCAGACCCTGCCGCACATGGACCTCGCGGCCGACCTTCCCGCCGGCGAGGAAGGGACGCTCCACCGCGCACTGCTGCGCCTGATCGAATCCGACCGCGTGTTCGTACGAGCGTGGGCGTACAACGGCCTCGGGCTTCTGGCGGTGCGGAATGCGGCGTTGCGGGCCGAAATCGAAGGCCTGCTCCGCCGGGCGGAGAGAACCGAGACGGCGGCGGTGAAGGTGCGGGTCCGGCACGCCCGTGCGGCGCTTCGCCGTCAGAGTCGCTAGCCCTCCGCCTCCGCCGCGGCCAGCCTCCCCGAGATCTCGCGCAGACGCAACCACTCCTGGTAGAAGAACGGCAGCATCAGCATCGATTCGACGAACTGGAAGACGTACATGACGACTGCGAAGACCGTCCCGTACTCCGCCGTCTCGGTCGTGGCCGCGCTTACCGCGAAGACGAGCAGGGCGATCATCAGGACCCAGTTGATCCCGAAGTTGGCCGCTTCGAGGTCCGAGAGGCGGATGTTCCAGCGCATCATGGCGCGAAGGTGCCGGGCGAGTCGGGCGGGATCGCCGCTGTCGACGGCATCGACCTGCCGCTCGTGTTCGTCGTTGAGACCCTGGTTGTAGCGCATCGTCAGGCCCCCTGTCAGGGCGTAGAGCGCCACGGTGCCGAGCGCCACGCCGAGACACCCCAGGAAAACCGGCAGGTTCAGCGCGGCCAGGATCAACACCGTGCCCCCGAGCCCGATCACGCTGTTGATGAGCTGAGGAAGGGAATTCTCGAAGAACTCGACGATCTCCTTGAGCATCCCGAGGCGCGCCGTGCGCGTGGACGTGCTGCTCGCGGCCGCCGATGCAGCCATTTCCTCGCCCAGGGTGATGTAGATCCGCCCATACGCCCGGCTGTCCAGCAGTCGGCGCCCGACCGCGATCCCCATGGTGACAATGCCGAGCACGGCGAACTCGTAGAGGCCGCGGGTCGAATCGGCGAGAACACTGTCGATGGCCCGCCCAATGACGAGCGGGAACAGGACCCACCCCGCGGCCTCGAGAACGACCAGCGCGACCGTGAGGGCGAGGCGGCCTGCGAAGCGTTTCAGGAGTGCTTGCATTTCCGATGTTCAGGGCAGGGCCCGCAATGGAATGCCGAGGGCGCGGCCGCTGTTCGCCATTCGATGGTCGTAGCTGGCGAGTTCAACGCGGTGCCCCCGGTCCAGGAGGAATTGGCATGACGCCAGGTGTAGCGCGTCGAGCGTGCGTACCGGTATCGGGAACGGGTCGATGGCGCGGGCCAGAACAGGTGGCGCGAGCTCCAGCAGCGAGATCCGAGCGATCACCTCCTGCGCGGCCTCGACGCGCGCTGCCGTCGCCTCTCGGGCGTGCAGGCGCGTCCACATCTCGTACTCGAGCAGACGGCTCGAAACAAGGGTTTCAGTCCAGAATGAAGCTGGGGGTCGCCGGTCTTCCGCGAACAGGTGGGCCAGGACGACCGAGGTGTCGACGTAGATCAACGGTCGCTTCTGTCGCCCTTCAGTTCAGCGAGCAACACCGATAGCGGGGCCTCCGGGGGCCCGCCACGGGAGGGCTCGGATCCCGGAGAGAGTGCCGGCGTCAACCAGCCTTTCCGCACCGCATCGGCTAGCATGGCGTCCGCCAGAACGGAACTCCTCGTCTCTCGCGGGGGGCCGATTTCGGCTACGACGCGCCCCCGGTCGGTGACCAGAACGGTCTCGCCACCGGCCGCCAGCCGCACATACTCGCTGAGCTTGCTGTTCAACGCCCTGATTCCGATGGATCGCATGACGTCAACGTAGCTACATGTAGCTACTGCCGTCAACGCACCCGCATCACCACCCCGGCGCCCACATACATGTCCTCGGCGCCGTCGTTCAGGCCGAAACCGATGCGGACATCCCACTGCAGGTCGTCGTTGGCGAGCCAGGTGAGCCCGCTGTTGAGGTAGTGCTCGGCGCGCCCGCCGGCCAGCCCCGCCGGGACGAAGGCGTACCACTCGGCGTAGACGCCGCTGCGCTGGCCCGTCGCGATGCCCCACGACAACGACTGGGCCCACTCGCTGTAGTTCTCGTCCATGTCCCCGACGGCGGCGTTCACCTGCGTGCTGCCGGCCAGCGACAACGTCTCGTTCAGATCCCAGCTGTACAGAAAGTTGAACCCCGGAAGCGTCCGGCCGGCCGAAAACCCGCCTGTGCCGGTGGCGACCGTCATCTGCGGCAGGATCGCGGTCGCGGGGAGGACGCCGCGCTGCCCGGAGAGCGCGATCTTGGCACCCACGTAAAGGTCCTCCAGGCCGGAGGTGACAACGCCCGTGGGCGATGCCTCGGCGACCTGCGTCACGGCAGTCGTCCCCACCCGAAGCTCCAGGCGTTCGACGAACACCCCCACCCGCAGCAGGGGTTCGCCATAGCTGTGGACCCGCGTGGTGAATTCGCCGTTGGTGTCGAGCCCAAGCGTATAGCCGAGCTCCAGCTGGAAGCCACCGAGCCCGACCGTGCTGGTTGCCTCCGTGAAGTCGGGACGGTCCGCGACCAGCGACTGGCCCTGGCCGGTGTCCGGCGCCGCCAGCAGCCACAGGCCCGCCAGGACCAGCAGGGCGCGCCCACACCGAAGTCGCATGTATACTAAAGTTGACATATTCGGTAAACCACGCTTTCCATTTTTGTTTAGTGACGCGCCTTAGCGCGGCCACGGCAGCGCCAGGCCCTCCGGCGCGCGAGATCGGCCGAACCATCCGGCCAGCGCTGCCAGGCTCAGAACATAGGGCAAGGCCAGGAAAAGCGGGTAAGGCAGATCCGCGTCGAGGGCCTGCAGCGTGAACTGCAGCGCCTCCGCTCCGCCGAAGAAGAGGGCCGCCGCGAAGACTCCCCAGGGTTGCCACCGCCCCAGCACCACGACCGCGATCGCGATAAACCCCTTCCCGGCGGACATGTTCTCGGCAAAGGTCCCGGTGTGCACCAGGCTCAGGTGCGCGCCCGCCAGCCCCGCCATCAGTCCCCCGAAAACGGCCGCCAGCATTCGCGTCCCCACCACCGGAACGCCGGCAGCGTGCGCGGCCTCCGGCGATTCCCCCGCTGCCCGCAACGCCAGACCCCAGCGAGTCCGGAAGAGGAACCATCCCAGAAGCGGCACCATCGCGTAGGCCAGGTACGCCGTGACCGCCTGATCGAAAAACGCCGGCCCCAGCACCGGGATCCGCGACAGCAGCGGGACTTCCCACACCGGCACGGTTGGCAGCTCCAGCGCCAACCCGGTCGCCCCGAAACGGCTCTGGAAGACCGCTCCCGTGAAGCCGAGGCTTCCGATGGTGACCGCCGTCCCGGTGATGATCTGATCCGTGCCCAGCCGCACCGCGAAGCCGGCGAATACCAGCGCGGCCAGTCCGCCCGCGAGCGCGCCCGCCGCGAGTCCCCAGTACGGTCCCATCGCCAGTGCCCCGAGGGCCCCGCCGAGCGCCCCCCAGATCACCGAACCCTCGAGCCCGATGTTGATGACGCCGGATCTCTCCGACACCGTTTCGCCGAGCGCCGCCAGCGCGAGCGGCACCGCCAGTCCCACAGCGGAGACGAGGAAGGATGAGAGGGCGGCGAGGTCTGTCACTGGGCCGCCCTCCGCGCCATTCCCTGGACGATTCGGTCTGCGGTGAGCACGGCCAGTATCACCAGCGCCTCGATCCCGCGGACCCATACTTCCGGCACCCCCGCCTCACGCTGCATGGCCCCGCCCCCCGCGCTCAGGGCCCCGAAGACGATGGCGGTGACCACGACCGCAAGCGGGTGCAGCCGCGCGAGGAGCGCCACCGCGATCGCCGTGTAGCCCCACCCGGGCGAAAGCCCCTCGTACATGCGGTGCGTGACGCCCGCGATCTGGATCCAGCCCGCCAGCCCCGCGATCGCGCCCGACGCCAGGAAGGACAGCCAGATCACCGGGGTCACGCTGAACCGTCCGCTCACCTCGGCGGCGCGTACCGAGGCGCCGGCGGCGCGGATGCGGAAGCCGCCCGGGGTGCGGGTCAGGTAGAGCCAGAGCGCCACCGCGATCAGGATGCCGAGCAGGAATCCCGCGTGCAGCCACGTGTCGGGGAGAACGGCGGGCAGATGCGCGGCCGCGGGGATCTCGTCGGTCTGGTTGAACACGCCCCGCGACTCGCGCAGGGGGCCCTGGACCAGGAACTGCGCAAGAAACATGGCCACGAAGTTCATGAGCAGGGTGGTGATCACCTCGCCCACGCCCATTCCCGTCTTCATCGCCGCCGGGACGGACGCCCACAGCGCGCCAGCGGCCGCGGCCGCGAGGAGGGTGACGGGGAGGACAAGGACCGCACCCGCACCGGGGAGCGCGAGGGCGACGGCCACGCCGGCAAGCGCGCCCGCGTGCAACTGTCCCTCGGCGCCGATGTTCCATACGCGGGCGCGAAAGGCGAAGGCGACGGCCAGGCCGGTGAGGAGCAGGGGCGTGGCCCGCACCAGCGTGAACGAGACGAAACGGTCCCATGAGCCAAAAGCGCCCCGGGCGAGGGCGGCGAAGGCTTCGGCGGGTGAGTGCCCGCCGAGCGCGAGGAGCACGGCCGCGACGGCGAGGGTGGCGAGGACCGCGGCCGTCGCGGTGAGGGTGGCCACGAGTCCGGGCCGAAGCCGCGTGGGGGTGGCGCGCAATGCCCTCACGGGGCGGACTCCGTGCGCGCGCTCAGCATCAGCGCGCCGATCGCGGTCGCGTCACGATCTTCCGGCGGCACGGGAATCAGCCGCCCGCGCACCATCACGGCGATCCGGTCCGCGAGCTCCAGCACTTCGTCGAGATCGGCCGAAATCAGCACAACACCGGGGGGCCTGTCGCCGACACGCACCAGATCCGCGAGGCGCGCCCGGACCGCCCGCGTCGCCTTCACATCGAGGCCTCGGGTCGGCGATTCGGCGACCAGGAGCTCCCCGGCGCGCAGAAACTCCCGTCCCGCCACGACCTTCTGCTGATTGCCTCCCGACAGGGTGCGCGCCCGTGCGTCCGGCGATCCCGCCCGTACGTCCATCTCGTCCACGAGCGCCGCGGACGTGTCGCCGATCCCGGCCCAATCAAGCCAGGGGCCCCTGCGGCAGGCCTCCTTTGCATGGAGGGCCAGCGCCACGTTCTCCGTGATTGTGAAACGCTTCACAAGCCCCTCCTCGCCCCGGTCCTGCGGAATCCACCCGACCTCTCGCGGCAGCACCGCCGTGCCCGAATCCGGCCTGACCATCCCGGCCAGCACCGCCGCCAGCGCCCGCTGTCCGTTCCCATCGACCCCGGCGATGCCCAGGATCTCGCCGCGCCGCACGGTCAGATCGACGTCGCGGAGCGAAACGGCCCCCGCGGAATCGACGGTCACACCGGTGAGAAC
>VYAQ01000027.1 GCA_009844885.1 Gemmatimonadota bacterium | reverse complement strand
CCGGGTGGGATTCGCACCCACTAGGAACGCGCGCCTTTCCACGGCGCACGCAAGAGATCACATAAGTCTAATCAGGACTGCACGATCTGCCAGTCTTGCCGCGAGGAGCGTGTCGGGGTAGGATCTGGCTGAAATAGCGAGAAAATCGGGTCAAATGGCGGGGATTCGCAAGGGGTCGTGTCCGGTTCACGCCCACAACGACAGCCCACGGCAGGTAGGGGCGCGCGCCCAATCCCGGCCAGCGTCGGAAGTCAGTGCCGCCGAGGAAGACACGACCGTCTTCAGCTAACGTTGGCCCCCGCCAAACGGTCGATCCACGGGTTGAATCGCCAACCCCAGACGCACGAGGATTGGGATATCGGTCACCGGATCAGTCAGGGAAGCCAGAATGTCGCCGTTCCGACACCTGAACCAAGGCCAGTACGCCTCGCCGGCTCGCGTCTCGGCTACCAGCCTTGCGTCACCACTGGCTGATTCTTTGCTCCCGTCGAACAACTGCCAAATGGATTCGCCGTCTTCCTCCGATACGACGACATTCAGGACCCGCCCATCCTCGGTCATCCACACCGCGCGGGACTGCGGGTACGAGACATTGAAACCACGAATGGGCACTCCATCCTCAACCGTTTCGACGATCACCGCGTCCCCAGGAGCATCCAGCAATCCCGTTACCGACGCGACGGGACGTTCGCGCACCTCGTCGGCACCGCTGCCGGGTATCTCGTATTCAACAATGCGATGCGGGGCTCCCTGTGAATAGAGCACAAACCCATCGGACAGGCCGTGAACCGGACCTCCGGTCGCAATCAGCCTAGCTCGCCAGCTGTCGGCCTGCGCTTGATCTCCCCAGCTTCGCAGCAACCTGCCTTCCGGGCCAAATTCATGAATCGCAGCCTCGATCCCGGCAATCGAACCGCTGACTACGAATCCGCCGGAGGGTAGAACATCGAAGCCCTTGTCCCACGACACCCGGACAGGAAACCGGACGCGACGCAACGGCTCACCCATTGGAGTATATGCCTCGACGCCGCCTCGACCCACGTCATACACCATCACACTCCCGTCACCAGCAATCGCTATGCGACCCGGCCCCGACACTTCGCCGGGCCCTTCGCCAGGCCCACCCACCAAGGTCACCACTGCCGTTTTGGACGGGTCGAACGCCAGAACTCGTCCACTCCCGCGGCTCATGTCGGACACCCAAATCGCCCCGGTTGTGGCTTCGGCGAGGCCAGTGACTGATGTCAGCCCGTCAAGCAGTGTCGCACCATGCACTCTCCATACCTCGGTGACGACCAACTCCTGTGGCGGGGGATTGTGGTCCTCCTGAGCAGCTACTGCCGCTGGGTTCCCAAGCCAAGCCGGGAGAACGACACCAAGCCACACCACCAGAACGACCGCGTGACGCGTGGATGCCGCCCTCCCGCACCGGTTTCCTACCATCAGCCTTGTGTGGCTCGTTGTTGGAGGACGCGATCACCAAGTAGGCCGACGTACCGTTCGAATCCGAAGAGGTCCTTGTAGAGGTCGAACTCGGCGGCCGCCACTTGGACCAAGACTCCATTTGGCTCCTCTCTGTATGCCGCATCGAGTTCCCCGTTGCAGCTCCAGGCTCCGAAGACATTGCCAGCGAGCCTAACGAGCGGCAGGGTCTTCCCTTCGGGCTCAATGGTCCGACGGTCTCCCGGCTCGACGTTGAGGGCCAAACCAGGATTGCAGTTGCCGCCGGTCTCCCGACACCTGCAGATCTTGCCCTTGTAGTCGCAGGACTCTCCGCCCCAGTGCGACGGCGAGCACTGATCGCAACTAACGCAGGCGGCACAGTCACCTAAAGGTGGTTGAGCACTTGCAGGGGCGGGAGCGAGGACGGCACCGAGACCGATGGCGATCCCAGCGGCGACGAAGAACAGCTTGGTCTTGCTCATTTGGGTTCTCCTCTTGGGGGGCGTGAATTCCGAGCGACTCGAAAGGTTAACGCCGACGGCTCGTTCGTCAAGGCGAGTCGGCGACGAGGCGATTCACATGGGCGTGCGGTGCCGGGGAATGGGCGCTCGACCTGGCTCCGCGAGGCCGATCCTCGAAATCCGCCCATGTTCAAGCCGACCTCCACCGTCGCTGCTGCGCCCGCCTACAAGAGGGCCTCTTCCAGTTGCAACGGGGGAGTTTTCCGAGCGGCTGGCGGCGGCGCGTCACGGGCGGAAAACGCTGCTGAACCTCCTCGAACGTTCCCGACCAAGTCGGATATTTCCGACGGATTGACGGGCTTGCGGAGGGGCTTTCAGCGTTCGGTCATGGACACGCCGAAACACCAGTTCGACACGCGGGTCTGCACATCCCCGATGGACACCTCCGCACCGTCTTCCACGGCATTCGCGGTGAAGCTCCCGATCCGAACCGTGCGGACGGTTCGGCCCCCGGAAGCTCTCGACATGGGCCGGGATCGGTCTCCGTTGCTCCGGCTCCGAGCCTGGATTGAAACCCTTGACGGATGAGACTCGTAGGATGCCGCCCTTCGGGTCACCGAGGGGTGAGGGGCAGCACGAGCCATCGAGACGAAACACCGGAGGAGTCGCGCGTAGTCAAGTTGATCCACCCCAAGGCGGAACCGGTGCCCGTGCCCAGCGACATCGGCGCGGGCGAGTTCGTTCGCCGCTCCGGCTTCCGGAGCGCATGGACGGCCGTGCATCGCCGGCCTTCGTCCGACCGCCAGCCGCGCCTCGCGAGGTGCGTCTGAACGGGTTCCCCGGAGCGCTCGCGGAGGTGCCTCGACACCGCTTCGGCGGCGGCGGTCGCCGGGTCCGGGGCGCGGTGCCCACGGCGGTATTTGGCGCGTCTAAGGTCGGTCAGTATCCATCTCACAAGCGGACGCCCGTTCTTAGCGAAGCGAGCTGCCTCGCAGCGCCCCTTTGCGACGCTTCCGCTTCGGCGTCCGTTCCTGCCCGGTTCG
>VYAQ01000330.1:686-2948 GCA_009844885.1 Gemmatimonadota bacterium | reverse complement strand
CATCCGTGACCTGCAGAAGGCGGCCGGGTTCAATTCGACCTCGGTGGTCGCTTCCGGGCTGCAGGCGTGTGAGCGGGCCGGCCCGGTCGTGGGGGGAGGCACGGGTGTCGCGGACGATCGCGCTGACAGCAGCGGGGCAGGCGTTCGCCTGGCCAGCGCCGGCGGGCGAGCCAGCGGCCGCCGACGATCGGCGTCCCGTGGGTGAGCGGCGGCTGAAGGGTCGGCCTGCCCCCGGCCTATGCCTCCTCCGATCCGGTTGGCCGCCCGGTTTCCCATTCCCGCAAGCGCCGTTCAAGGTCTTTGTCCCTGGGGTGGATGAACGCGTCGAGCGCCTCGGCCGCCTCGATCCACTGGCCGAGCGCCATGTGTGACGCGATCTGCTGGTAGTGCGTTTCGACGTCCCACACGTCGAGCTCGGCGGCCTTGTCGAAGTCCCGGGCGGCGGCCGTCGTCCGTCCCGCCTGCAGCAGGGTGATTCCGCGCGCGCAGCGCACGATGGGGTCGAGCGGGTACCTGGCGACGGCACGGTCATGGTCGAGGATGGCCTCGTCGAACTCGCCCAGCATGCGGTGGATGACGGCCCGCCTGACAAGCGCGTCGAGGCGGGCTGGGCCGGCGGTGGTCGCTTCGGAGAGACGTGCAACCGCCTCCCTGAGGAGATCGCAGAACTCTTCCGGAAGGTGGCCTGCGGTGGTCGTGGTCAATGTGTCCGTCATGTACTCGCTCCTTGCAGCCGGTGGCGCGGTGGACAGGGGCCGGAATCTTAGCACGTATGTTCGCAAGCACGTCAAGGGCAGGGACTCGTAGAGATGGCCCTCTGACCGGACGTCTCGTCAATGGCCAAGAGGGGGCATGCGCCGTGCAGTGAGGCAGCCTTGTCTGGCCCCTGGCGCCAGCAGTGCCCAAGTGGTGCGGAACGCCGTCATCGGAATTTCGGCCGCCAGTCAGCGACATGGCGGCCAGCGCCCCCTCCCTCGACCCACATGCGAGTTCGAACATCAGTACGGTCGCTGTGAGGTTGCGCGCGAGTAGGAGAGCGCAGCGCGACCACAGGGAAGACGTCAAGCGGCATAGCCACAAGGTCTGTCCCGATGGTTTGAACAACCCCGTTGGCAAGGCCCAGCACTTCCACGAAGTCGGATTGGACAGCTCCCGTGGCCACGGCTAACACGAGAATGATCCCGAGGAGTCGCCACAGACCTGACACTGGAGGTGCTGTCGCCACGGACCCCGTCCCTGCGCCAGCGCGGAGGGATGCTGTGGCCCAAGGTCGCGCACCGGAAGGTGGAGTTGCCCACGACAGAGGAGATGAAGGAGTACATGGCCGAGAATATGCGGCTTCCTAGCGGAAGGGACGATTCCGATGCCGTCGGACGGCGTGAGGGAGCCAGGGAACTGCGGTTTTCGACTCTGTCCAGTCCGGCCCGCCGAAGATGGAGCGACCGCCGACCAATGCGATGTCGGCATGGATGCAGGGTGGTAGACTACGCTCGTGGTGAGACTTGGTGGAGGGGGCGAGATGGTGCATGACACTAGTCCCAGCAAGTCAGGACGTAAAGACATCGCCCTGAGGGTCATGGTGGGTACCGGACGAGGTCTCGTGGGGGTTATCCGGGTAGCCTGCTATCTCGCGTTGTTGCTGTGGTCGCCGTGGAGGCCAGACTTGCGATTAGACCGACGGTTCAGACGTACTTCGGATGATGGTACATAAGAAGACTGGCAGCAGAGTGTGCTACCAGTCTTCTTATGGTAGTGAGGGGTGTCCTCACTAATCGAAGAGGCCGGTGATCGCGTCGACGACGGCTTCAGCGGCCTCCCGGTATCCACTGCTGACTTCTTCCTCTGTCTCAGCGTACGCCTCGGCAACATTTGTAGCGGTCTGGATGGGAACTTCGCAGATCCAGTGGTATACCCACTGCCCTCCGGAGTCGTGGATCGGCCGACCCTGGTCGTCATAGGTAACGGTGCCTGCGATGTAAACGAGAATGGTGAAGCAGATGAATGGGGGAACTACGCGATCTTGTACTTCTGTTGCAGTGGGAGTCGTGGTGGCCTGCGCTGCAAAGGCAGGTGACGTGCTTCCGAGGATGGGGGCGGTTGCGAGGATGAGGGCTGCGACGAGCGCGAGCGGAGTGGAGAGGATGGCTATGCGATTCATGGTGTGACTCCTCTGTCTCGGGTGCTGGTGCAGGCCGCTTGGAACGCAGGACCAAACGGATCGCGGCCCACCCCGTGTTGCTTGCGGCGGCTAACGCCAATTTT
>VYAQ01000330.1:0-676 GCA_009844885.1 Gemmatimonadota bacterium | reverse complement strand
CCCCCTCTGCCCCGGGTGCGGGTGCCGCCCGCTTGCCACCCAGCCCCAACGGCACCCCGCCGCAAGCCGTTCGGCTTGGGGCGCGATCCGCAAATTTCGTTTTGGGGCAGGCGGACAGATCGCAACTGAGGAGTAGCCGTCAGTCGAGACCCAAACCGGACCTTGTGAGCCTTGGGGCGCCTGAGAGCGTCTTAGCGGTCCTGAACGAGGGCGCGGAGAACCGCCAAAACCTTCGAAACGCACCAGAGGAAGCCACCTAGCGGCGGGAATTGAGCACGGCAAGGTGCCGTTCGACGTAAGTGCTAAGTGACCGCAGCGGCCTGCACGAGGACTCCGCCCCCATTTTCCTTCCGATCCGCAGCGTGGCGGTGGAGCGGTTGATCGAGCGGGTCGGCGAGTTGGACGTAGCGCTGGTCGAGGAGATCGTCGCCGGGATCGTGATCGGCGTCGACTACCGGCCCTGATCAGGCCCGCGCTCTCGCCGCCAGGACCGACGGCCACGCCGCCCCGGCCGCCTCCGGCGTGCTCCAGAACCCACCCAGCGGTCCATCGCGTTCGATCAGGCCCTGGTGCGCGACCCATAGGGGCAGGTCGACGCCGGCGCTGCGCATCTCTGCTCGCGCGACGCGCAGGAAGTGATGGGCGGCGAGTTCGTCGTCGAACACGACGAGCACGG
>VYAQ01000171.1 GCA_009844885.1 Gemmatimonadota bacterium | reverse complement strand
ACCCCCACCCTATGGCCCCAACCCCGACGCCTTCGGGATGAGCGGCGGGGGTGGCAACTACGGGTTCGCGGACCCCGCAGCGGGAATCGCGGGTGGGTTCGTGCGCAATCACTACAGCAACACGATGGGGCTTAGCGCGTTGTTGGTGGATGCGCTCTACAAGGCGATGTGAAGCAAGATTCGCGTTTCAGCTGAAACGTTTCGGCAGGTCCCTGGACTGAGCGCGCGAGCCGCTAACGGTCGACCGGCGAGCCCGTCAATCCCGGCCGTGCGAATACGAACCGGAGAAGTTGATTGTGACAGTTCCGTCGCACGGTGCGACGGTCACAGCGTACAGGGTGTGATCGAACGCGGCGTTAGACGGTAGGCCGCTGATCGCCAGAGTAACTGACGGGCCCTCGACGTTGTCGAAGTGGAAGTGGCCACCCCCGGCGCTGGTCGTAGAGTCTCCGTTATCCAGTGTGACCACCAAACCGTCGATGCCCACTCCGTCGATCGACACGTGGCCGACGATCGAGCAGGTCGGCACAGAGGGCTCGACCTGGTCACAGGCAAGGATGGACAGCCCGAGCAGGGCAAGGACAGGGATATGTATTTTACGTAAAATACGCATTTCGTCGATTGCCTACTCCATCACCCGCACTCGAAATGCCCCTGTAAGCACCTCTCCGGCCCTCTTCACCTGCACCCAGATGGTGTAGTCGCCCGGCTGGGGGAAGGCGTAGGGGAACTCGACGGTGCCGGCATCACCCTCACCAGCCCCCGCCATCGACTCCATCTGCGGCACCAGCACGGACAGCGAGCCCATCGAGATTGTGCCCGCAGGGTGAAGGTGCACGAACACCGAGCCATCGTCGCGGGTGAGCGCCGCGTGGCTGATCATCCCCATGTAGGGTTCAAGCACTGCGGGTTCCCCAGCCGGATCCCGCACCGCAAACGAGAGCACCGTCTCTTCGTCAACGCGCGGCTCCTCCGCTCCGAGCCAGTGCAGGCTCGACCCGTCCGAAAGCGACGCCGACGCGCCGGGAACGGACGCCTGGGCAGCCGCCCCCCGCCATGAAGAGTCGTCGGGATCGCCTTCGAGCATGGCCCGCGGTGCCCCCTCCACCAGCGCACCCGCCTCCACCCGCACCGTATCAACAACCGTCTGCGCGAACCCGGACTCGTGCACGATGTCGCCGTAGATGCGGTATTCCCCCGGTGGCAGGTCCGGCCACGGAACGCGGAACGTGGCCGAGTCCGCCGGCACCGGGTGAAGGTGCGCGAAGGCGTTCATGTCGGGCGCGGCGATCACGAACATGTGCATGAGCTTGCCGTGGTCGGGCACCAGGGGACTCCAGTTCCGGCCCAGCCAGGACGGATCCGTGATCCGCACCTCAAGCACGGGCCCACCGCCGTCGCCGGTCACCACACCCTCCACGGCCAGACGCTCGAAGATGCCGCCCCGCACATCCCGATCGACCGCATCCCACCACGCGTTCCCCCAGTACGCTCCCGTCAGCAGCAGGGCGGCGGCGCAGGTCATTGCGAACCATCCCCAGCGTCGCTGCGTCGTTTGCACTGCCTCGTCAGGCCCCAACCGGCTCTCGCGCACGGCCGCGCCAGCGATCGTCACCGCCCCCGCGAGAAGCAGTGCCCCCAACAGCAGGAGCACCGCGCCCAGCAATGGCGGCATGTCGAGCACGTCCAGCATGACCGAGGTCACGGGCACGGACGCGGTACCCTCCCCCCGCGCACCTTCCACGGTCACTTCGATGCGGTAGGCGCCCACGGTCATCAGCCACAGCTCGGCGCTGTAGAGCTCCGGATCGCCGGGCACGGGCACGGCAGGGTCCGGCGGCGGCGCTCCTCCTTCGGGTGCGGCATCCCAGCGTACGGGGCGCACGGTCACCCGCTCGACTTCGCCGGCGCCGCCCGGGATCCGCACCGAAATCTCCGCCAGGCCGGGAACGACATCGGGCGGACGGACGACCACGGACACGGGGTAGGGCCCGGCGTCGCCCGCGAAGAAAACGTTCTTGCTGCCGACGTGTCCCGCGGTCGCCAGGTAGAGCCCCGCGACGAGCAGCAGGGCGCGCCTCACCTGCGGACCGCCAGCATCCAATTGCCCACCCAAAGGCCGACGCGCGCCGACGCGAATCCGATCGGCAGCGCCCACCATGCTCTCGCGAGGAAGTCCGGGACCGAGATCGCTCCGCCCGCGAACCGACCGCCGCCCCAGAACTCGTACTGCCAGGGACCCGGGGCGTTGTTGTATCCCCAGGTGTCACCCTGGAAGAAGTAGTTACGGGACGCCTCGGAGAGCATGAATTCGCCGAAGTACCAGTGCACCACGCCGAACAGGCCGACGAACACGACGGAACCGAGCGCGGCGAGTCCCCAGTCCGCCGAACGCCTTACCGGTGCCCGGCCAGGTTGCGAGGCCCTTCTCAGGAGCATGTCGAGCGCGATCGCGGGAACGACCAGTACAAGGGGAAACTCAGGCGCGACCATCGCATCCACGTCGCGCAGGATCGGCGCAAGGAGCGGCTCGGCGGGAAAGAGGGGGAGGATCCACATCATGGCCAGCGTGACGCCCATGTAGACCAGCGCCGTCCAGGTGGCTGGCCAGCGGAGCCGTGCGGCCCGGCCCACCGCGAAGAGTACCACCGGGTACACCCCCGCCGAGATCATGTGGAACGTGGGGCCGCGCCAGTCGTTCGGGAACGAGTACTCCAGCATGAGCACCGCGAGCGTCAGCAGCAGCATCCCGGCGCTGTAGGCGTAGGCGAACCCCAGCCGACGCTGTCCGCGCTCCGACGCCCGGTTCTGCCACGACAGCGCCATGAGCAGGGCTCCGAGCTGGATCGCGCAGATGCCCAGGGCCAGGACCACGTGTGGCGGACTCAGGATCTCGACATCGAGCCCGTAGGCGTTGTGCCACCAGTCGTCGAGAGGCGCGGAGGTGAGCATCGCGATCGCGCCCCAGATCGCCACCCACGCCCCCAGCGGCGCGCGGAATCCCCACATGCGCACCGACCGTCCAACCTCGGTACCGGTGCCGGAAAAGGTTGTCTTCAGGGCCAGCCATCCGCAGGACAGTCCGGCCGCCAGCCCGCCGGCGTAGACCGCGAGGTGGGCTGGCGTCCAGAACGAGTCGCGCCCGATCGTACGGTGCCACGAGATGTCCCAGATGATCCCGACGATGACGCTGGTCGATGCGAAGAGGACGGCGGTCAGGTACCAGGGGATGGCATCCGGGTTGTGTCCCCCACGCATCCGATCCACGAAACGCACCTACTCCGTAGCCCTTCTCCGTCCCCTCACCGGCAGAACAATCCGCGACGGATACTCCCTGCTGTGATAGATGATCTGCCGCGCGGTGTTCCACTCCGTGTCGGTCGCGATCGGGTTGCCGGTGTTCTGGTTGGGTGCGATTTCCGGGTAGGCGCTGCTCGTCAGATCGATGCGGATCTTGTGACCCGGTTGGAACGAGTGCGCGATGTGGCCCAGGTCGATCTCGTAGCGCGCGACTTCGCCGGGGGTAAGAAGCTCCTCCCGGTCGAAGCCGTTGCGGTAGCGTGCCCTTATGACGCCGGTGCGCGGGCCCAGCTTGACCGCCCTGCCGTCGGGATAGACATCCATGATCGTTGCGACGAAGTCGGTGTCGAGCGCGTCGGTGGCTGCGTGGAACTCGATCACGATCGGGCCCACGACTTCCAACGCTTCCTGAATCTCCTCGCTCGTGTAGACCAGCACGTCGTCGCGGCGGTGCAGCGGGGTTCGATCCTCACCGAGCGGCATCTCGCCGACGGAACCGGGAACCGGCCGCTGCGGGTCGAAGGTGAACCGGTCGGGCGGCGAATCGGCTTCCGGCGGCGTCCACGCGAGCGCCCCGTCGCCGACGATGGAATTCGCCCTTCCTCCGCTCGTCAGGTACAAGCTGGTCGCCTCGATGTCCGCCGGCGGATACTCGTCGAATTCACGCCACTCTTCGGCGCCGACCACGTAGATCCGCGCCCGCGGCTGGTCGTAGCCGTCGGCGGTGCCCTTCAGGTAGTGGTCGAAGAACGCGAGGTGCTCCGCCTTGTTGTCGACGAGCGCGTGCGGCTCGAACTCCATGTCGCCGAGCGTGAGGGTGCCGCCGATGAAGGTCTCGGCATGACCCCAGGGGCCGGCCAGCATGTACTGCTCGTCGGCGGCCGGCGAGTGAGCCATCATTCCGTCCCAGTAGAACATCGCGCCCGGCTGGTCGCCGTCGAACCACCCGGTGACGTGCAGAATCGGCAGGTCGAGTCCCCGGAAATCCTCCTCGGTGAAATGCAGGCGCTGCCAGTACTCGTTGAAGGTGGAGTTCTCGAGGAAGTCGTTGAACAGCGGCATGTCGCGGCCCATCGCGTCATCCTGGGTGATGAGCGGCCGGTGCCAGTAGACGGACTCCATGTCGATCCCCTGCATGTTGGCCGACTGACTGTTCCGCCCGGAGGTGTCGTTGATCCAGGCGAGGGCCCACTGCATCATCCACGCACCCCCGTAGTGCGGCAGCTCGTGCATCCAGCGCCCGGCCGCAGCTGTCGCGACCATGCACCGCAGCGAAGGAGGATGCTCGCGCGCCGCCAGCCACTGGTCGGTCCCCAGGTAGGACACGCCTGCGGTACACACGTCGCCGTTGGCCCACGGCTGGGTCGCCATCCATTCGATGGTGTCGTGACCGTCTTCTCCCTCCTGGAAGAAGAAGCCGAACTTGCCGTCCGAATCGCCGCGGCCGCGCACGTCCTGGATGACGACCGCGTAGCCGCGCTCCGCGAAGTACGTCGCCCAGCCCGCGAGGCTGAAGGTCTCAACGGCCATCGTCTTCAGGTACGGCGTGCGGACGATGATCGTGGGAAACGGTCCGCCCTCGGCCGGCATCCAGATGTCGGAGGACAGCTCGACCCCGTCACGCATGGGCGTGCGGACATCGAACATGCGCGTGACTTGCGCGGTTTGGGCGGAGGCTGGAGAGGGTGGTGCAGCCAGCAGGACGAACGCGAAAGCGGCGAGCGCCCGGGCGGATACACCGGACACCAACGCGGACGGTCGGCTGGACATTGAGGAATATTGACCTGTTACTGACATGACGTGCCTTCCATTGGGGCAGTAGCGGAGTCCTGCGGGCAGACTAGGCGGTCGCGGCGCAGTCCTCAATCCCGTATTACATTGTATGACATGAAGACGCAAACCGTTACGATCAGAATCGACGAGACCCTCGGTCGCCGACTGGACCGAGCCGCCCGCCGGAGCGGCCGAAGCAGAAGTGCGGTCGTCCGAGAGGCCCTCGAGCGTCAACTGGCCCTGGATCAGCTCGCCGATCTGCGGCGACGCATCGTTCCTTTCGCCGAGGCCAGGGGCTATCTGACTGACGAAGACGTCTTCCGCGACATCTCTTGAGGGTCTTCCTCGACACCAACGTCCTGGTGAGCGCCATGGCCACCAGGGGCATATGCGCGGACGTGCTTCGGGTCGTCATCGCCGATCACACTTTGGTCGTGGGCGAGACGGTGCTCGACGAGTTGCGGCGTGTACTGAGCAGGAAGCTGGGGGTTCCGGCGGAGACGGTGGAGGCTGTGGAGGCGTTCCTCCGTCGGCACGGGACTGTGGTTGACCGGGTGCCGCCGCTTGGGATCGAGATTCGGGATCCCTGCGATGTGGCGGTACTTGAACAGGCCCTCGCCGGGCAAGCGGCCGTGCTCGTGACCGGAGATCGGGACCTGCTTGAGATCGAGCGGCCGGTGCCGATCCGGATTGTCTCGCCGCGTGGCCTGTGGGAGGATATCAGGCGGTGACGAGTTGCCGCCATGATGGATCATCTGCTCTCCGACTACTGATCCTGCAGGAGTGATCTCCTTCAGCTACGCGGCCGTCGGCATCTATGCAAACCACCATCACCGGGGGCGATTCATCAGGTACGGGAACAGGGACGGGCATCGCCGCCGTCGCGCCAGCCGCCATCGACATGTGCGCCCCGAGCATCAGCAGCGTAATGGCCGTAAGCTTTCGATGCCATGCCCGAATTCTGGACACGCCAACGACACTACCGATAACCCAAATCCCGCTCGCGGTCGCGAACCCGGAAGCCTTCCCCCACACGGGGGTAAAGATGCCAACCATGATAGCGGCAAACATCAGCGCCCCGGTAGGCAAGGCGTACCGGGCAATGTATATCCAGGATTTCGATAGCTGCTTGTTGTCGTTTGTCATCCTGCCCCCCCTTCCGGCATCGTCTGGCGCTCGTAGTAGCGCAGCCACATCAGGCGCGAGTAGCCCAGCACCACGATCTGGTCCTGGCTGGACCGTCGCCGTTTGGACCAGGCTCCAGACCGAGGATCCCCTCGACAGTTTGGTACGCCACCAGCCGTAGCGCCCGCGCAGCCAACGCCGGTCCGGGACACACCCGGATGAACAGGTCGATGACATCCTGGAGGGGTATGGCACCCGACCCGCTGTGGTCGTCAGGGCTCACTTCGTTCTCTCCCCAGGCTCGGGTGGAAGGCGATTCCGCGCGTTCGTGCTAGTCTGAAGCTTCCAGCGAAACCAGCCTTCGGCCCACGACGTGAGGCACGTCCATCGAGTCGCGCCAGATGCCCCAGACATGGGTGTCGGTGACGTCGCTGACCCGCAACCAGAGGGGCAGAAGCACGCGGCGAGGCTCCTCGTTCATGTCGCCCCGGCGCACCGCATAGTGCGTCCTCAGCGTGTCAACGACCTCGTGCGTTCTGATCCAGACCTCACCCGAAGCGGCGAGCACGGGCAGTCCATCCGCCGCGGGAAGGTATTCGGGGCTGTATAGAGCCTCGCTGTAGATGTCGCGAAGCCGCTCCCTCGACACCGAGGCGACGTTCACATAGTAGTCAGCCGCTGCCTCAACAAATTTGTCGCGCGTTTCCGCCACCAATTGGGCAGTCAGCCTGTGCGGCCCGAACTGCAGGCGCCGATGCCATGTCGTGTCGCCGTCGGAACCCACTTCGATCAACTCCACCACACCCGGCGTCCCCTTCGTCCGCATGACGACCGCCGTCCCCGGTTCAAACCGCACTTGATCCGCATCGCCAAAGGGCTGCATACTGAACGATCTGCGGCCATCCCCATACTGCAACAGGAGCGCTCTATTGCGCACGTCCAGCCAGAGAAGAGGCTCGGGCTCACCCCACTGACCGTCGCCCAAAGTACGCACGCGCAGCAGGGGCTGCGAGCCGACCGGGTCATCGCCCCTCAATCCCAGCTCATAGGCCAAGAGGAGGCGCGGCACACCCAGATACACGCCATTCCCAGGCCAACCCAGCCCGATGTCGAATCCCTGGTAGCCGATTCTCCTGCCGGGTCCGCGCACGCTCGCCTCCAGCTCGCCGTCGACGGTAAAGTACGTGAAGCGCGAACCATTGCCTTCGAGTACCGAGAAGGAGCCGTCCTCTTCGACAAACAGATTCTGCGGAGCCGCAAACTCCCCCGGCCCTTCGCCCCTGCGGCCGACCACGAAGCCCAGGGACCCTCCAGGTGTCCACGCACTGACCTGTGAACTCGGAGGATCCAGCACGAGCAGCCTGTCTCTGGGCGGATCGGCCCGGATGACAGGCCGCTGCAGGATGACATCCGCTTCGGGCGCCCCGCCAAACTGGTACTCGGACTCGGTGATCCAGGTCGCGGAGCTCGGTTCGGGCGTGTCGGCGGCGCTGCAGCCAGCCACAACCACCATGCAAGCGGTCATGGCAGCCCTGTACCGCAAGGCCAAGGCGGGAATCCGGGGCATGGGGCTTTGAATGCGGATCAGCCCCGTGTCGACCAGCTCTTGTCCAGCACAAACCAAGCTGGTCACCCTCCGATCCCCCGCCGAGGCGACTCCTCCAAGCCTTGGCTGCGGCTCCTCGCAACAAGCGCAAGCCCCTGATCAGATTCCGTGAGCTGAGCAACGAATGCGCCGTTACACCTTCTTCTAATGATCTTGGCCGCGCCGTCAAAGACAACCAAGTACCCCGTCTCAGCAGCCAGCATACCCCCGTCCATGACGGTCGTGATCGCCACGAGATCTGTTTCTGGGAGATCTGTTCCTGGCATCATGGCGAAGATTTCGTCTTCGCAATCGCCCCCGCCATCCGCACACCACTGCATGCCGTTGTCATACTCCCCTTGCCCACACTCATTAAAGCCTGAGTGGTCACGGGCACCTGTGCAGCATAAACCAACTTCGTCGCTAAACTGACAAAGTCCGCAACCCAAGCACTGCGCCGAGCCTCGGTCAGCCGAGAGGGCCAGCAGCCCTACCACGAGCGGTAGGATCATGAGCGGACGTGCGCTCTCGCACAAGCCCACCGGAAGCTGGAGAAAACTCCCGAGCGTTCTCGTGATCGTGGGCCGGGGGGCTGACTGCTCCAGCGCCTGGAACAAGTGAGTGATGCGGTCCATGTTCGATCCCCTTTCGGATCAGAGGTGAAGGAAAGCCGATCCATCGGCTGTTGGGTGCGTCGTGTTGAGCGCCTGCTGCCCTTTAATGTCACGAGCCTTCCGATTTGTGGAGATCGCATTGAATCGCCCGCGACATCCGATCACGCAGTCGATCTCTCCGCCCCCGAAGATGTCCCGATAGTAGCGGCGCGAATCCGACCTCAAGGAGCAACTGATCAATGAAGAAGACTCCGCCCTGGGCATCTGGCAGCAACTGCGTTGCAGAGGCCAGATGGGCATCGTCGCCAACGAACACCCATGCCGTGTCCCACGCTGGAATGGGACCGCGGCGTGAACCTTGCCCTTCCGTGAACAGGGACGCTTGACCGGCGGCCTGCTGGGGCAACCCCAGGTGGCGACGCCCACGAGGATCGAGACTGCGACAACGCGCATCATCATCTAGTGGCTCCCTACGGACGCACTATCGTCGCGCGCACGAGGAAGGGCACATCGAGAAGCCCTGGCGTGACCGCGACGATCGTGTCACCGACAAGCGCAGGCACATTGCGGCGCGGAAGGCCAAATCCCAGATCAACGCTGCCCAGAAAATGGCCATCTGGACTGAACACATCCACGAGGCTTGGATCCTCTCCGACCTCTTCAATGATCCCGACCAGGATGTGGCCGTCGTCCATCACATAGAGTTCGTTGACCAATGGTCGGACCAGTTCGACATCCTGTCTGGAGATGCCCCCTTCCGCCAAGCCGTCCGCAATTGCCTTACGGTCCGCCCGGTCGAACGTCGATTCCCGATGGGAGGTCTCGACTATCCTGATCGTGTCACCGCTTGAATCAGTCTGAACCAGGCGAAGCCGACCGGTTGACGCAGACCAGACGGTGCCGTCGGGAGCCAGGCTCCATCGCAGTCGCGGTATGTAGTGATTGCCGATGAAACGAAGCGACTCCTGACTCGGCCGGACGATGACGTTCCGGAATCCCCCAGAAAGTTCAGGCTTCGGCAGAACCGCCATCGTGTCGACGACGTGTCCCATGGTGTCCACGCGCACGAATAGGACCATCGGGAGCCCGCGCGCGGTGGCGCTCTCGTCGATGAGAGTGCCGACACCGTCCACAACGAGCGGATGCTGGATACGATTGACGGCCCGAACCGGTCTCGGCACAGACCATTGGAACGTTCCTGTCGAGTCAAAGACGTGATACCGTCCGTTCAGTCCGTCCGCTACCCAGAGCCGATCCACACCATCCCAAGCCAGAGCATGCGGACCTCGAAACTCGCCAGGGCCCTCCCCAGAGCCACCGAAACTTCTCACGAACTCGCCGTCCTCGCTGAAGACCAGGACGCGGGCTGCTCGGTATTCCAAGACGAAGATTTGACCGTTGGGTCCAAGTGTCACGCTGTTGTTGCGCGGAGCCGTTACCGCTTCATCCGCACCATCCCGGACGCTTCCCACCCTGAATTCCTCGACTACTTGCCATTGCTCCCCCTCTCGCCAAAGGCCGGTAGGCCCGTTTCGGACCACCACGACACCGCCGATGGTGTCCACCTCCGGCTTCTCGATTGGTGGAGCGTCCGGGGCACTCCCGCAGGCGGCCGATAAGTATGCGAGACTGGCCACGATGCCCGATGTCACGCCCCGGCAAACATTCGCGCTCACGGTCGCACCAGCCTGCGCCCCTGCACCTGTCCAGAGAGGCGCGCGTCAACGTGCAGTCCCCACACATGATCCCGGGTTGCGTCGCGTAGGCGAAACCAGTCCGGTAGCATCACCCGACGCGGTGCAGCATCACCGTCGGCCCGGTCAAGGACGTACCACATCGCACTGGAGTCGTGCTGCTCGCTGCTGCGGAGCCAGACTTCGTTGGAGACTGTGGGGACGACTGCCGTGACCAGTGGCAAGTGAGCCGGAATGTAGAGGGCGTCTTCAACGATTGCGCGCACCTCCGAGGCCGCGAGCGTGTCGCCCCGGAACGGCCGCAGCATTCTCTCTACATCCCGCATCTTGTCTTCGATGGCCTCTTCCGCGCGCTCGCTTTCAAGGAGCACTGGGCTCACCGGAATCCGGGCATCCAGGACAGTGTCATTGCCCGGTGCGATCTCGACCACGCGCACTTCGCCACTGCGGCCGCGCCTCTGAACGAATCCCACAGCGTCGTGGCGGGAGTTGAGATAGAACATGTCGTGATCGGCGAAGGGCTGACCTGAAAATGTCTGGCTCGTTCCCACAGCGACCGCAAACTGCTGTCCGCTCGAGTCGTACATGGCGAGCGTATCGGCGACCCAGCTTCCTTCGACGAGCCGCACGTGGGCCACGGCTATCTCCCATCCCGGGTGTCCCTCCTCCCAGGTGAATTCACGGGATGGCGATGGGCGCCGCTCGCGGGCCAGGAAGGACCCGTCACTCAGGATGGCGGTGCGCTGCCATCGATCCGGTGGATGCGGGGCTGAATTGACGAGCTGTCCATCATACGCAAAGCGTCCCCACCCACCATCGTATCGGATCCAGAGCCCGTCGGAATCGGGGCGGGCTCTCAGGGGACTGCCGAAGGGAAAAGTGTCGCCACGGCGTCCGAACTCAAGAATGGGCTCTTGCGGGCTCGACGTGTCCCAGACCGTAACGCGGCCCATCTGACGAATGGCGAATCGGGCACCGCTCGCGTCGGCCTTCACGTCGCCAAGCCACGTCAACGCGGTGTCGCTTCCCGGCTCGCCTCCAATCACGATGTCGGGGCGCGTCGACCACACCTGCTGAGAAGGCTCCCCCTCTTGTCGAATCAGTCGGCGGCCAACCACATAGCGGACGTCGAAATCGTCTCGTCGGACGCCCCATACGTGCGAATCCGTCGCGTCGTGGGGCGAGAATGAGGTCGGCAGGAGTATTCGCCGGACCGTAGCATCTCTCCCGGATTCACCGACGCGGATGGAATACCATACGACGAGCGAGTCGGTGCCTGCGTCCTCGAATGTCCTCATCCACAGCTCACCGTTGGACGCCCATGCCACGTCCTGAACGGGCGGATAGTGCTCCGGCACATACAACGCCTCTCTGACGGTGCTCCTCGCGGCGCCCAGGAGCGAACGCGAACGCCCTGGAGCATTCGCCAAACCTTCCGCAATCCCGTCAACCAATTCGTCCACATCACTCGCCAACAGAGCCAAAGGCTCAAAACTCACTCTCCGGGACCAGACCGTATCGCCCTCCGCCGACAACTCGGTCAGGTCAACCTCACCCGGACCAAGCCCCGCCATGCGAACCACAATCGCCGAACGGGATTGTGCATTGTAGATCACCTGATCCGCGTCCCTGCACGGCTGAGACGTGAACATCGTCAGAGACAGGTTCTCCGGGTCTCCGGTTCCCAGGATCTCGTTCCTGACGTCAAGAACCGTCAGCGTATCGACAGCCCAATGTCCATCCCGCTCTCTTAGTCGGACGACGGGCAACTCGGCCACGGGATCGCCGCCCCACCATCCGATTCTGTAGCCGCTGCCGACAAGGGGATACACAAGGAGACTACTCTCGTCGAGCATCGCCACCGGGCCAAAGCGGAATCCGCGATAGCTCACCGACGAGGGAACCGGTACCGTTGCGACATGGTCTCCATCAGGAGAAAACACGACGAACTGATCCCTGGTCAGCACTTGAATCCCGTCGGGCGTCAAATGGACCGCGTCCGGACGGCTACGGAATTCCCCCGGCCCCTCTCCCTCGCCGCCGACCGAGAAGAGCAGCGATCCGTCCGGGGTCCAGGCGGTCACCAGGTACTCAAGTGGATCAGCATTCGGTATCCGGCTCGTACCTTACGCTTATCATTGAACTTACGAGATTGGACGGGCGGATTCCAGCCGTTTGACTCCCGCCGATTGCGGATCTAGCCCCGAAACCTCCTGCGGGCTTCCAGTGCCTTCCGAAGCTGTCCTTCATCCGCGTGCTGATAACACTGAAGAACCGTCTTGGCCGTCTTCCATCCGCCCAACTCGCAGAGCACCTTGAGCGGCTGATCCATCAGGTCGCTGGCGAACTTCCGCCTGAGCGAGTGCCAGCCCCTCCTGCCCTTGGGTTCCAGCCCCGCGAGCCTCTCGGCTCGCTTCCACCACTGGTGCGCCAGCACCGAGCCCGCGCAAATCGAGGGATTCCTCGGTGCGGGAAACACCGGACCTTTCGCGGTTACGTGGTCACCACTTCGCGCTTCCTCAAGAACCTCGGTCGCTTCGGGGGTGACGGGCGTCGTGTGATCGTAACCCGACTTGTCGTTCTCCGCTCGCCACCGGACGACTCCGCGTTCGAGGTCGATGTCGGCCCAAGTCAGTTTGCGGATGGCGCCGATCCGGTGCCCCGTTTCATGCGCGAGTACGAGTGCGATGTGGAACCGCCAATCTACCTGGCGGGATACCCGGAGCATCGCCTGATACTCCTCCTCTTCGAGTACGACCCGCGTGGGGTTCTTGGACATGGGCATCCGGAGGCCCTTCAGCGGGTTGGAGCCCAAGAGCGGGTGCCCCAGTTCGTCCCGCGACCTCACGGCCCAGTTGAGCACCGTCATCAGGAACCTCAGGTCGCATTCGACCATCCGATTCGACACGGGCTTGCCGCTCGGTCCGACTCTTCCCGTCCGCCGCGCTCGGATGAACCGGTCCCAGTCCCTCTGGGACAAGGTTGCCGGTTTTCGGTCGCTTCCGAAGAACTTGAGAAACGTCCGCGTCGCGGCCCGGTCGTGGTGCTGTGTCCGTGGACGCTTTGTGGGCGTCACCTCTTCACCGTAGATGTCAAAGAGCATGCCCAGCGTGAGCGGCTCGGGCTCGGCTTCGGCGTTGCCGCCGGGCTCATGAACCGCGAGACCAGCGGCGGCCTCGTCGGCCTGCCGCTTCGCGCGGATCCAATCGCGGTGCTTCAGCGATCTGGTGAGCCTGCGCCCGTTCTCCCGCCACTCAATCTGG
>VYAQ01000354.1 GCA_009844885.1 Gemmatimonadota bacterium | reverse complement strand
GCGTGCGGAGAACGCCGCGTACCCTAAGGGCACCGCGCCAGCCCCTGACTCTACCCTGGGCAGTCTGCCCGACACCGAGTTTCGCATCGGCGAGCTCGGCGACTTTCTTGATAACGTAGCAGAGACGTTGGCAAACGACAGCGGGTTCGATCGCGACGCCGAGCGTTTGATATTCACCAAGACGTTCGAGACGCTCAACGACTATGGATCTAGCATCTTCAAGCGATTCGACCACGGCAAGGACACGCATAGTGGTGGATTCCTGATTTCCGCTTACGAGGTATTTGCTATCGGTTTGAGCTACTACTTTAGGCAAGACATTGACAGTATTGTTGATCCTACGAAGCTTGGCACACTTGCAAAAAAGGTCTGGGGAGATTCGACATTTCTCGACGCTATTGGTTCAGGTGTCCGAGCATCGTCACGGATACCGAAGGTCATTCCATATGCGCGTCAGAGGCTACGCGAATGCCTGTCCGCACAACATTAGAGCTTGCGGATCGCCTGGACCGCGAGTTGGCCTGGCGGAGACAGGAGTTGACTACGCTGCGGTTCTTCGTGGAAAGAGGGCGAGCCGCGGAGCAGTATGCGATGATACGGAGCGGTGTGTGCATGTTGTACGCACATTGGGAGGGGTTTATTGTGATGGCCGCCCGAAGCTACCTTGAGTATGTGGCAATACGAAGGATCGCGTATGGGCAGCTCAAGCGCAATTTCCTTGCTGTTGGCTTGTCCCACAAGATCAGAAAGCTGCGAGATCAGCGCAACGTGACTGGTGACATGGATCTCGTTGACGCTATACTGGAATCTGCGGCGATGCCGATGTCTCGAAAGGCGATTGATGTAATCGATGCCAAGTCGAATCTTAGTCCGAGGGTGCTTAGGGGCATTCTGCAGGCACTTGGACTAGCCCGTGATTTGGTCGATCCGGTGGAGGAGAAGATACTAGAGATACGACTGCTGCGGATTAGAAACAGAGTGGCGCATGGGGAGAAGATTGAAATCGATATCTCAGATGGAGATTATGTCGGGCTTCACAGGAAAGTCGTTGAGTTGATGGATCGTTTTCGCGATTGTGTTCTGAATGCTGCAAGTAGGGGGGAATACAGGGCGTAGCTGAGGCAGTAGGCACCACCCTGTTCCGTGTACCACCGTTCCAGATGGTGGCAACATTGCTGCCGGATATAGTGCCCCCGATTTCTGTGCGCCGTGAAAGGCGCGTTTTCCTAGTGGGTGCGAATCCCACCCAGCAACTGTCGCTCCGGCTGGTAGCGGCCAGAGCGGTTCATGGAGGTAACGACATGGGCTGAAGCACTCTGGAGAGAAGGGCCGCCATGGGCGGCTCAGCGACTATGCAGGCCGGAACGCGAGTGAACGCCGAGCAGGCCTCGAAACGCATAATGCGGGAGCCGACCCTCCGGAAATCAGGGGAAGGCCGCCGACTGGCCGGGAAGCGAGCGACAAACGCACCGGTTGGTTTCCGCCGGGGTAGTGGCGTCGGCATGCATGGAAGAGGGAAAGCGTTGCAACACGGGAAGCCCTGCCGGTGCCGTGCACGTGGCAACCGGAACCCCGCGAGGGGCAGGCCGGGCCGGCGGGGTGGCGGATGGGCCCGTAGTACCGGAGACGCGGGGTAATGCCCGCCGAGGGAAGGGGCCCTGAGTTGGGAACGGTACGGAAAGGAGGCAGGGACATGACCACTGACGGGAGTCTAAGAGGGTCGGCGAGCGTTCGGAAACTCCAGACCGTGCTACATGCGAAAGCGAAGGAAGAACCCGGACGGCGATTTCACGCCCTTGTCGACAAGGTATGGCGGAAGGACTTCCTGCTGGCGGCATGGGCGCTGGTCCGGCGCAATGGCGGAGCGGCCGGAGTGGATGGTGAGACGGTCGCGGATGTCAAAGCGTACGGAGTGGAGCGCTGGGTCGGGGAACTGTCGCGGGATCTGAGGGACGGCACCCACAAGCCGAGTCCGGTGAGACAGGTGCTCATCCCGAAGAAGCAGCCGGGGAAGTTCCGTCCCCTGGGCATCCCATGCCTGAGGGACCGGGTCGCGCAGACGTCGGCGATGCTGGTGTTGATGCCGATCTTCGAGGCGGACCTGGAGCCGGAGCAGTACGGATACCGGCCGGGACGAAGCGCCAAGGACGCGGTCAGGCGGATCCATCGCCTGCTGCACACGGGCCGCAACGAAGTCGTCGATGCGGACCTCTCGAACTACTTCGGCGAGATAACGCACGCGGAGCTGATGAAGAGCGTTGGACGGCGCGTCAGCGACGGACGGATGCTCGGACTCGTCAAGGCGTGGCTGGAGATGCCGGTGGTCGAGGAAGACGGGGAGGGCGGCAGCCGCCGCACGAACCGGGCGCGAAAGGAACGAAAGGGGACCCCGCAAGGGGCTCCGATCTCGCCGCTGTTGAGCAACATCTACATGCGGCGGTTCATCCTTGGCTGGAAGGTGCTGGGCGATGCCCGGCGCTTCGGTGCGGAGATCGTGAACTATGCGGACGACTTCTGTGTTCTCGGAAAGGCCCCGGCGGCGGAGATGCTGGTGGCGGTCAACCGGCTCATGGGAAGGCTGAAGCTACCGGTCAACGCCCGGAAGACCCGATGCCTTCGATGCCCCGAGGAGCCCCTTGAGTTCCTTGGGTACCGCATCGGCTGGAACTATCGACCGACAAACGGGAGCAGGTACATCGGCACCCGGCCAAACAGGGCGAGCGTTCAGAGCATCTGCCGCAGGATCAGCGAGCAGACGGGCAGGCGGTACGAGAACCGGTCCGCCGAGAAGGTCGTAGCGCGCCTCAACCGGATGCTGTCCGGGTGGGCGAACTACTTCGACCTCGGACAGGTCAGCCCGGCCTACCGGGCCGTAGACCGGCACGCGACCCGGCGGCTGCGACAGTGGTTCAGGCGGAAGCACAAGGTGCGGTCGGGGCGCTGCGTGCGCTTCTCCGACGCATGGCTGCGGGATCGCTGCGGCCTGACGCAACTTGCGCCAACGACGAGAGACCTTCCGTGGGCGAAGGCATGATCCCGGCTGAGAGCCGGATGCGGGAAATCCGCACGTCCGGTTCGATGAGCGGGGGAGTGGAAACGGACCGCATGGGAGCCGGACTGAGCACCAAGCGAAAGCACGGACCAGACGCACCGGACCCTACCCGGCACCGCGCCACCCCCCGACTCTACCTGGACAGTAGTTTAGCAACCCTTCCGGGGTCCAGGAGAGAGGAGGCACGGGATGTCTGGGAGTACGGAAGAGCAGGATTCGGCGAAGAGCCGCGGAAGGCCGGAGGGCATGCCGAAGCGGTGGAGCGCGCAGCGGAAGGCCGAGGTGGTGTTGCGGCTGCTGCGGGGCGAAGACATCGGCGAAGTGAGCCGGGAGATCCGGGTTGCGCCGCCGGAGCTGGAGCGCTGGCGCAGAGACTTTCTGGAAAGCGGCCAGCAGGGGCTGAAGAAGAAGAACCGGGCGGGAGGCGAGCTGATGCGGACGCGGGCGAAGCTGGGAGAGATGACGATGCGGGTCGAGTTGCAGGCGGAGCTTCTGGAAAAGAGGGGGTACGGGGACGAGCTGAGGAAGCTCTTGAGGCGCTTGGACGAGTGAGTCCGGCGACGAGGCGACCGTACCCGCTGACGACGGTGTGCGAGACGTGGAGGGTCGCGCGGTCAAGCGTGTACGCGCTGAGGGCCAAGGCTGGGCGAGCCTCTGAAGGCTGATCACCGCTAGCCGGGGAAACGGGGCCCGAAGACGGCACTGAGCGACGAAGAGCTGTTGCAGGAGATCCGGGCGGTGCTGAAGGCGAGTCCGTTCCTCGGCGAGAGCCACCGGAAGGTGAAGGCGCGGCTGGTGGCTAGGGGGATCCGGGTCGGCAAGAACCGTGTGCTGAGGCTGATGCGGGCGCACGGGCTGCTGGCGCCGGTGCGCCGCGGCCATCCCCGAGGAGACCGGACCCACAGTGGCCGGATCCGGACCGAGAGGCCGGACGAGGTCTGGGGCACGGACGCGTCGAAGTTCTGGACGAAGGCGGAGGGCTGGTGCTGGTTCTTCGCGGCCGTCGACCACTGCACCTCGGACGTGGTCGGCTGGCACGTTGCGAAGAAGGGCGACCGCTGGGCGGCGCTGGAGCCGGTCCGCCAGGGCGTGCCGGCCCACATGGGCGGCTTCGGCAAGGCGATCGCCCTGGGCCTCGGTCTGCGGCACGACTGGGGCTCGCAGTACCGGGCCAGGCAGTTCCAGGCCGAGATCAAGTGGCTCGGCATCCGCTCCACGCCCGCCTACGTGGGCGAGCCGGAGTGCAACGGCGTCGCGGAGCGCTTCATCCGGACGCTCAAGGAGGAGTGCATCTACGTGCACGACTTCGAAACGCTGGAGGAGGCCCGATCCGAGATCGGAGCCTTCATCGAGCGCTACAACAACGGCTGGCTGCTCCAGCGGCACGGGTACATGACCCCGGCCCGTGCCCGCGAGAAGTTCAGCCGGAGGGCGGCCTGATGTTTAATCCGTCCACTTGTCCAGGAAACCGGGACCGGTACACGGAATCTAAGCCAATGCCGTGCGCCGTCGACCGGCTATCCGGCTCCGCTGAGTGTCACGTGTTATCTATGGCTGCCAGTATGCGTAGCATGCCAGGAGGTCGATGTCTTTGAGTGGACATCGCGTTGACGATCATGTCCCGCATGGCCCGGTACCGCAGGCCCTTTCCATATCGCGCCGTGAAACTGGCGAGGATGTCTCTCCCGCGGAAGGCGCTCTTCCACTCCTGCGAATCGCGCAACGCCGCCTTCAGAGCTGCTCGTCTCTCGTCAGCGATTGCCGCCAACTGCTCTTCGGAAAGGTCGGTCTTGACCAACTGCGACATGCGGTGAGCCGAAGTTGCCACCTTGCTCGCGACCTTCCTCGCCGCGTCGACCCCATCCGTGCCATCCCGCAGCTTGATGACGTCCCGTATGGCTCGGTGTGCTCTCCCCCTGACCCAGTCCTCCACCATGTCTTCAGTCTGCTCTTGCGCGATCGCCCTCAACGCCTCTTCGACTTCTCGTTCGTTCTCGAATGCTGTATCGTCCAACGTTATCTGTCTGAGCACAGCCAAGATTATGCCCGGCTCCAGTAGATAGTTCTCTATGTGGTAGACGTCCCACGTGTACATGCCAAGTTCCTCGTTGGCATCCAAGTAGGCGGCGTCATCCCTATCTACTATCGAGAATGTCATGCGAGTACGGCCAGCTTGCGCGTCCAATACTTGGTGAAGGCGTCTCACAGTTGCTCTGTTTCCTCCGGAAACGAAGTTCATCTTCCTGTCGAACGCAGGAAACAGTTTGGCCGTCATCCTCCTGTCGAACTCAGATCCCTCTCCCTCGAACACCACGATCTTACCACCTGGTCGATAGCCGGCGATGTCCCCGATAAGTTCAAGGATCGCGTTCTCTTCCTCCTTGCGACCGCTGATCTCTTGTATCTGATTCTGACCTACAAGCCCAGGTGCGGCCTCGCGCATGTGTAGGACTTTGGTTCCACCGCTGGAAATGGCCTCTCGTAGGAATGCGTCAGAGTGCGTGACCGTCCAGATTTGGTTTTCAAGGTCCGCCCCTACATACTTCTCGTAGAACTGCGGCAGACCCTGTATGAGCTTTGGATTCAGGTGCAACTCGGGTTCATCAAGCAGGATTATGGATTGGCGCTGCGCGTTGTTTCGCAAGCGGAGGTAGCCGAATAGAATCTCCTTCTCTCCGGAGGAAAGATCGTTGATGTCGTGTTTGTTTCCGCCCTGCACCGTGACTGCAAACTCCAGCTCTCCTTGATCGTTTGCGGTCACTCCTTGGAATTCCTTGCCTGGGAAGAATCTGCGGAAGAGTTCTTGAAGCGTCTCGGACAGCAGCTCCCGTCCCGTAAGCGGATCCCCTCCTTGTTGACGGAGAGCATGAATGACGTATTCTGTGTCTTGATGTTGGCGTATTTCGCCGCGTAGTTGTAAAGGACGCTCTGTTTCTGTCCTTCCTCTTGTGTCTTCAGGCTGAGGTGTACACCGCCGAGACTCTCCCGTGAGAAGTGTCTCTGCGGCCCGTGGTAATCTATGATACCTATGTTCTGCGGTTCATAAATGCTCCAGACTGCTTGAAGAACGACGTTGGACGAGAGGGACAAACTACCTGTAGTTGAGATGTCAACAAGGCCTTGATGCACATTGAATTGCAGCCGGTTCTTGAGATCCGTGGAGATGGCATTGGCAAGGTTCTCGATTTGGCTGATGACTTGCTGCGCTTGCTGACCCGAAGCCTGGACACGCTGCCTCCACTCTTCAAACGAGACGCCCGCGAGCAGGATTCCTACGGCTGAACGCTCCCCTATGTCGGCGGCGTGGCTACGAAGGTACTCCATCTCTTTGGCATGAAGTTCGATGGCAATCCGTACGCGGGCGCCTTTGGTCTTGTCTCGAAGGACTTTTCTCATGTCAGCAGGAGAATTCGGATCAATCTGAAACTCCCCCATCCAGTGTCTGAATTCGTGTGGGTCGTATCCTCCATAGGCGGACTTGGCCAAGCGTATTGCGTCTAGCACACAGGACTTTCCGCAGCCATTTGGACCAGCGATTACCACCATCGTACTGTTGGAGTCGATAGTGGCGTGGTCTATTGCGCGAAAGTTGCGGATTTCTAGCTGTTTGATTCGCAATGTTATCTCCTAGTGCGGTGCCGGTTAGGAGGGGCGCATGAACACCGGCATGACGTCCTCACCCGCGAACAGACGGCGGATTTCGGTGCAGTGTTCAAAGAACGTCTTCCTCGAGACGCGCGTGTAGGACCAGCAACTGAGTTCGTGGCGGCCAGCGGCTTCCTCGGCCTCTGCCAAGCTCTCACTGGCGTCGTCAGCCCGCCGGCCGAACCATTTGGCTACGGCGACTGATTGAAGAGCGTTGGCGTCGCCGCGCATCCACGCTGTATCTGCATCCGCGTCAATACGTTCCAGCACCTCACGGAAACAGTCTTGCGAAGGAACTCCCGTCGTCGCCCAATCCGCCATGGCCGCGTTGAAAGCGGTAGGCACGGGCATGGGATGACCAGGATCCGCCATTGCGTCCCGAAAGACCGCGGCAGCGCGGTCGGCGTCCCCAACGGCCATGCGGGCAAACGCGAGGCGCCAGCTCCAGTAGTCCCGCGCGCGCGCGGCAGCATCGTCCGCTGCAACGAGTTCCTCGAGGATCGCGATGGCCGCTCGGTATTCAGTCACCGACCGGTCCAGTCGAAGCGCGGCCGCCGCACGTATCGAGGGTGGAGCATCGGCTATCACCGGGCTGTCCGCAACTATCTCGCTGGCATCTTCCGCCCCAAGCAGCTGAAGAAGGTCGAGCGCGGTAAGCACCAGTGCACGCGGTGTTGCCTCGCTAGGCTCAGCGGAACCATCGAAAAAGGACCGCAATGCCCGCAGCGCACCTTCCTGGTCACCGGTCAAGTGTCGGCCACGAGCCAGACTATGAAGTTGACGAAGGGTCAATTGACCGATCCGAGATGCCTTGTCCAGCATCCGCGCCGCCTCGCGGAGGTCACCCTCGCGCTCGTAGGCCTCGGCCACCATCGCTAGGACCTCGGAATCATTGCTGTAGCGCTTCTCGACGCGGACGAGGTAGTCGGTATGGCGTCCGCCAACCGGAAGGTACCGGTCCCGGAGGCCATCGAGCACGCCCCCACGATCGCCGACGTTCCTGGCCCGAATCCTCCGTGTGAGTGACAGGTACGATTTCGCAAGCCTCGTCCCCTCCCGCTGCATGGTGTAGATCGGCTGCGTGAGTAGGTCCATGCTGGAGTAGTGCCTGATCTCCGTGAGCCTGTCATGGCGGGGAATGCCGAGCCGGTCCACAAAGACCTTCCGCCTCCGCGCCAGATGACCGTGCTCATCGTCGGCGTCGGGGATTCCAGCCATCACGAAGTGCTGCTCGATGTCGTTGGTTCGCCTGGGTGTCGGGACCTCGGCGCGAATGGCTTCGGCCATCTGCACCGTGCCGTCAAGGCTCTGGTCGTCGGGACGGAAGAGGGAGACCACGGCGTCCGGCAGGTGCCGCGTGCAGATGCCGCCGACATCGGTGAACCCCGTGCGCGAATCGAGCAGGACGTAGTCGAAGCCAGCGGCCTCCCACTGGGCCCGGACATCCTCGAACATGACGTAGCCGTCGCGAGCAGTGTAGAGAAGGCCCCAGTCGATGGCGTTGAGCCGCTGTCCGTAGGTGCCGTCGACCGCTCCGGCCGGCATCACGGCAAGGTGGCCCTCGCAGTCCTTCGGGGTGGCATCGACGATGTAGTCGCTGACGGGCGGGACCTGCATGGTCTCCAGGTAGCGCGTGACGAACTCGACCACTCCCGGATCCGTCGGACCTCGACCGACCTGGTCGTTCTCGTCGTCGTTCGCGCCTTGCTTCCAGCGGTCCGGGCGGATCGCCGGCGCTTCCAAATCGAAGTCCACCACCAGGACGCGCTGGCCGGAGTTCGCGATCTCGTAGGCCACGTTCAGGAGGGCCAGCGTGCGGCCGACGCCTCCTTTGAAGGAGTAGAACGTGACGACGTACATCAGGCTGCCACAGGCTGCAGGGTGAAGTGCAAGCCGGAATCGCGCAGCCGGGCTACACGGTCGGGCGGCAAAACGCCCGGGTCCGCGTGGACCGGCTCGGGGCTCGCGAGTGACTTCGCCAGCAGGAAGATGGCCGGATCCCGAAGCAGTCTCAGGTAGCGGTCGTTGCCAACGTTCTGAATGATCTCGCGCGTTTCCCAGCGGCCGATCGACGACTCGCCGAGCCCGGTAATCCTCGCCAGCTCGGCTCGCGAGAGATCGTACTTCGCCCGCAGCTCCCGAATCTCGGCTGGAGTGAGAACGCCCAGATGTCGGCAGACCTCGTCGTGGCGGATGTCTTCGGCATGGTCATCCGTGTAGGGTCCGCAGGAGGAGCAGGTCCGGACCGGGATCTCTACGACCAGCTCGACGCCGTCGTCTCCCGCGCCGTAGATGAACGGGTCCCGAACGAGCTCGGTCTTGAGGCCCGGTGTCCCACACATATCGCAGGTGTCGGGTCCGTCGAGCTCGCGGAGAGCGGTGGGGTGGGATGCGACTTTAGGCATGGTGGTCACGCTCCGAGTGGTGGAAGCTGCGCAAGACGACATGTGATCCGATGATCTGGAGCTTTACGTAGACGAGGGGCTCCGCCGATGCCAGCCGGAACTTGAATACCCAGGCTCGCTCGTCTGGCGGCTGGCGCAGGGTGACGGGTTCCAACGGAATCCCGCTGTCGAGGGCTTGGTCGATGGCTTGCCACATTCCTGATCTCGTCAGCGGCAACCCCGACTCCGGGTTCACGACCTGGTGGTAGCTTATGTCGGTCGGACGGTCGGGAGGCCTGCCATACTTCAGACGCCGGGCCCGGATGGAGCGAATCAGCTGCTGTCGTACCCCGGAGTGCTCGTCGGGCCAGTTGGCCCCCTCCAGTGATTTCATGACGGCAACTGCCCATATGACATGCTCCCGGCTCCTGGATACGTCTGTACATTGGTCTAGAGGGTATTGAAGATAGTCATTTGGTATCTTCCGTCAAGTGTGACTGAGATCCGCCTCCGGGGAGCGCAAGGGGGGTCGATGTCCGGGGAGTCGCGTGACCGGAGCCTTCCGCCGCTGTAAGCCGGGCATTGGAAGATGTCTCTGAAGAGGGCCTTCAGGGACGGCCTAGGCCGCGCTGCGACACCATCATTGGCCACCCAACAGAACCGTTGGCAACAATCCTGCTGGGAAACGGCTACCTCGTCAGGAAAACACTGACGTAGTCTGCCGCGTCGTTCGCCACGGCGAAGTCCACCCGCCCATCCCCATCGAAATCCCCTGTCGCCAGGCCGTAAGGGCTCCCCTCGATCTCGATGCGCTGGAGCAGGGGCGTGTCTCCTCCGACCAGCACGGCGACCTCCCCACCGGCGTAGCTCGCGACCAGCACCTCGGCGCTGCCGTCACCGTTCAGATCCGCCGCCGCGATCTTCGTCGGGCCCCTCGCGATCTCGTATCGGCCGACGGCGCGAAACGACCTCTCGGCCAGCCCGTGCCAGGTCGCCAGCAAGCCCGCGCCTTCTCCGGACGCGGCCGCCACATCGTGACGACCGTCACCATTCAGATCCGCCGCCACGACCGAGAACGGGCCGAAGGCCGCCGACAGGGTTGCCCGCGGTCGAAAGCCGCCGTCCCCCTTGGCGACAAGGACGGCCACGTGGTCGGGATTCGGCGTGATCAGGTCGGCAAGGCCATCCCCCGTCACATCGGCCAGACTCATGCCCCGGTACGGGTCGCCGCCGACGTCAACCGACGTTGCCCCCGAGAATGTGCCATCCCCGCGACCCCGGAACAGCCGAATGGACTCGGGCGACCGGTCGTCGACCAGAAGGTCCGCGTGGCCGTCGGAGTCGATGTCGTGCAGTCGAACGGCGTGCGGGTGCGGCGAGCCGTCGACGCGGAATCTCGAGTGGTCCCGGCGTTCGAAGGCCCCTCCGGCAGCCCCGAAGAGCAGCGTGACATAGTCCGTCTCGTGGTTTGAGACCGCGAGGTCGGCCAGCCCGTCCCCGTCGAGATCCGCTGCAGCCAGGTCCACCGGATTCGCGCCGGCGCCACCGGACCAGGTCACATCGAAGCGGCCATCACCCCGACCAGTCAGCACGAAGACGCTCTGGCCGCCGGAAGCCACGAGGTCCAGCCGCCCGTCGCCATTCAGATCGTGAGCCAGGATAGCGGTGGTAGGGTTTCCGACAACGGCCTCGACCCGATGGAACGAGAGTTGTCCGGCGGCGGCGGTCGGTGGCGTCGCAAGGGCGAGGGCGGCGGACGTGAGGGCCGCGAATCCGAGGGAGGGCCGTGAAGTCGTTCTCATTGCCCTACGATTGCCGGTGAAAGGACGGGGCGTCAAGGCGGGGCATGTGCCGAGCCGCAAATGCCTCTACGTCGGTTCGTACACGAACGGGTCAACGAGGGCAGCGCGGGATTTCCAGATCCGAACCAGGCCTTCGTCGGTCTGCGGCCCGTCGTCGTACCAAGGCTGCCGATAGAGCCATCGAAGCAACTCGCGATAGTTGTCGGGCTGCGCGAGCGTCGAAGGGCTCATCCCCGATAGCGCTCCAAGCCCGTTCCTGGATGCACCGTTGAGCGACAACAGCCGGTCCGGTCGCGCCAGGGTGAGCAACAGCGTCGCGGTCCCGTAGCCCACATCGTCGATGTCCCTAAGTGCCCGCATCGCATCAACGGCGACGTCCGGGAACTCGTGGTCGTGAGCGTGCCGGACAGCGTCCAGAGTGCCTCTGATCCTGCTCTCGTTCTGGAGCACGGCCGGCCAGCTCTTTCGAACTATGCGTCCTGTCAGCCCCCACCACTCCATATCCTGGCGACGATAGCTGCCCTTCAGCCGTCTCTGGGAGTCGGCATCGAGCTGCGACCAACTCTCCTCGCCCAGCAGCAGTTTGCGGCGGTCACGGATCGCTCTCATGTAGCTCCGACCTTTTGGGTCGAGAATCTCCCATTCCCGTCCCTCGTCTCTCAAGTGCTCCTCGCACTCGCACAGGGCCTGCCGGAATCCCTCTAGAGACTTCGGTCGGAGGGCATCATCGCCGAGGAGATCTCTCCGGCGGGACACCCATCCCAACGTGACCCGCTGGACCTGTCGATGGGGCGGACTCCGCTTCCAGTCTTCCGTGTACCGATGGATCACTTCCGAGATGTGGGAATCCATGCGGCAGCGATCCCAGCGGTCTTGAAACCAATCGGCAAGCTCGTCGGCCCGCTCGCCGGGACCGACCTCCAACACGATCTCTTCGTTCGCGCTGGAGTGACGGCCGAACCCGCCTCTCGTAAAGTTGGCGCTGCCGATCAACGCCTGACGCTTCACGATCCCTCGACCGTGTCGTTCGAACAGGTACACCTTGGGGTGGAAGAGGCTGTCTCCCTTCGGGACGATCCTGAGTTTGCCAGCGGTGATCGTGTTCAACTCCTTCAAGGCATCGGGATGCGTCGCGTTGCCCGATACTCCGACGATGGCCCGGATCTTCACGCCCCGGGTCGCGGCGGCGGCCAACTCTCGCAAGTGCTCTCCTGGAGTGGCCCAGGCCGTGGCGATATCGACAGAATGCGCGTTACCCAGAAGGGCCGTAAACCGGTTAGGCAGATCGTCACCGCAGAGGACCTTGCGTGTCATCGGGCACTCCAGAAGAGATCGTTGGTGGTATCACGCCCGCCGACGCGATCGGGGCTTGCCGCCGTGCGCCCCGGGTGGCGTTGGCGTAGCTTCAGCCCGCCAAGAGACTATCTCGCGTTGGTATCGACATTCAACCTACCCCACGCCCATGTCCATCGTCTACGCTGCCAGGAACCCGGCGATGCCGGGTCTCATCAAGATCGGAAGGACCGACCAGGAGGCGGACGCCCGCCTGTCGCAGCTGTACACGACGGGTGTGCCGGTGCCGTTCAAGTGCGTGATGGCCGTGAAGACGGAGCGGTCAGCCGCAGAGGTCGAACAGGCGCTGCACCAGGCCTTCGAACCGCACCGACTGAACCCCGCCCGCGAGTTCTTCGAGGTCGAGCCGGAAAACGTCGCTGCGATCATGCGGTTGCTCGGAGAAGACGTCACCGATCAGGTGCAGGCGGCGGATGACCGCGACAGCAAGCTGACAGCGACAGATCGGGCCGCTCGTGAACGCGCCGATCGGAAACGTCCCAACTTCAACTTCAAGGAGATGGGGATTGGGCCGGGAACGGAGCTGCGGTTCAGGGATAACACGACGGTGACCGTCGAGGTGGTCGACGAGAGGCGTGTACAGATGGGCGACGAGAACCTGTCCATGACGGAAGCGACGAAACGCGCACGCAAAGTCGACCACGCGGTCGCACCGTTGCCCTACTGGCGGACTCCGGATGGTCGCCTGCTCAGCGACATCTACAACGCGACGTACTCGCCGACGGGTTCATGACCGAAGAACTGCGACTCTGGTCGATTGGGGACTCGGGGGACGTTGAGCCGCTGAAGGACGACCGCCTGGTCTAGAGGACCCCAGTGCGCCACGGCAGCAGCCTCGTGGGTAGTCCGGGTCGCGGATGGGGGCCAGACGGTGGGCGGATCCAGTGAAGTGAAATATCCGTGGAGATCGGCTTGGCGGTCGATGACGCGCCCCAAAGGATCCCGGAATGTCATGTTTGGACTACATTTTGTCATGTGCAGTTTACATGCGGCTGCAATTGGACATGCGCGGTCACCTCCAGAGAAGGCAGCAACAGTGGAGGATGTACCTCACTCGCCATCCGGTACGCGATCCACCACACTCAACCCAATCTTCAGACCCGGCCCCGAGACGGGAGCAAACCCACCCAGATGAACCAACCCCTCCCCAACC
>VYAQ01000058.1 GCA_009844885.1 Gemmatimonadota bacterium | reverse complement strand
GCCGGCCGCAGGTGCAGGTGGGCGACCCGTTCACCGAGAAGCTGCTGCTCGAGGCCTCGCTGGAGTTGATCGCGAGCGGGCACATCGTGGGGATCCAGGACATGGGCGCGGCGGGCCTGACGTCGAGCGGCGCCGAGATGGCGGGGCGGTCGGGGACGGGCGTCGAGATGGACGTTGCGCGCGTGCCGGTGCGCGAAGCAGGGATGACGCCGTACGAGATCCTCCTGTCGGAGTCGCAGGAACGCATGCTGGTCGTGGCCGCGGCGGGGCGCGAGGACGCCGTGCGCGAGATCCTGGAGAAGTGGGAACTCGAGGCCGCCACGATCGGGACCGTCACAGCGAGCGGGACGTTCCGGGTGCTGGAGGACGGCGTGCCCGTCGCGGACATCCCCGCCCTGCCCCTGACCGAGGGCTGTCCCACCTACGAGCGGCCCGGCGAAGAGGCGGAAGAGGTGCGCGATTTGCGTGAGAGGGATCTTTCGCATTATATTTCGCCTCCAAACGGCTTGGGAAACGCTTTTCTGGCCGTCGTGGGCTCTCCGAACGTGGCGTCGAAGCAGTGGGTGTACGAGCAGTACGACACGACGGTGCGCGCCAACTCGATCGAGCGGCCGGGCGGCGACGCGGGAGTCATCCGCGTTCCGGGGACGAACCGGGGTGTTGCGGCGTCGACGGACTGCAACGGCCGCCACACCTACCTCAATCCGCGTTCAGGTGCGATGGGCGCAGTGGCCGAGGCCGCGCGCAACGTGACCTGCACCGGCGCGGTGCCGATGGCGATCACCAACTGCCTCAACTTCGGCAGCCCGCTCAAGCCCCACATCCGTCACCAGTTCCGCGAGGCGGTTCTGGGGATGCGCGACGCCTGCTCCCACTTCGAGACCCCGGTCACCGGCGGCAACGTCTCCTTCTACAACGAGACCGACGGCGAGGCGGTCTACCCCACCCCGGTCATCGGCATGATCGGTGTGATCGAGGACCTGGACACGATCGTGCGGCACTCCTTCCGGGACGCGGGCGACGCGATCCTCCTGCTGGGGACCAACAGGGGCGAACTCGGCGGCTCGGAGTACCTCTACGCGGTACACGACGGCCTCGTCGCGGGCGAGCCGCCCGGGGTGGATCTGGCCGCCGAGCGTGCGTTGCAGCGGTGTCTGCTGGCCATGACGAGACGGAAGGTCCTCAAGTCGGCTCACGACGTGGCGAGCGGGGGGCTGGCGGCCACGTTGGTCGAGAGCTGCCTGGGACGCCCACGGAAGGGCGACGGGGTGGGCGCGGCGGTGCGGTTCGACGACGATCTGCCCGACACCGCGCTGCTCTTCGGCGAGGACCACGGCCGGGTGGTGGTCAGTTGCGCGCCGGAAGAAGAGGATCGCGTGCGGCAGCTCGCCGCGGACTACGGGGTGCCCTGTCAGCGCATCGGCACGGTAACTGTCGACGGCGAGACGCCGGAGATCGGGACGCTGGAGATCGAGACGCGTTCGTCGACGCTCGCACTGGCCCTCGACGTCCTGAACGACCACTATTTCGGCACGATCCCCGGCATCATGAGCGAATAATGAGTCGCCCGACCGACATCCACCTGCCGCTGCTCGACGACCGGCCCCGCGAGGAGTGCGGGATCATCGGCATCAGCGACGTGGAAAACGCGTCGGAACTCTCCTTCCTGGGCCTATACGCGCTGCAGCACCGGGGGCAGGAGGCGGCGGGCATCTGCGCAGCCAACGGGACGCGCACCAAGCTCTACAAGGAGCTCGGCCTGGTGTCCGACGTCTTCGACGCCGACCGCATCGCCTCGCTGCCCGGGCGGACCTCGCTCGGGCACGTCCGGTACTCGACCGCGGGCGGCGGACAGCGCGTCAACGCTCAGCCGATCGTGGTGCGGTACGCCGAGGGCGACCTGGCGATCGTCCACAACGGCAACCTGACCAACGCGCGCGGGATGAAGAGCCAGCTCGTGGAGGAGGGCGCCATCTTCCAGAGTTCGTCCGACTCGGAGATCATCGTTCACCTGGTCGCGCGTTCCCGGCACCGCACGGTGGAGGCCCAACTGCGCGACGCGCTGAGCTTCCTGGAGGGCGCGTATTCGCTGATCCTGACCGTGGGCGACACGATGTACGCGGTGCGCGACCCGCGCGGGTTCCGGCCCCTGGTGCTCGGCGAGCTCGACGGTGGACACGTGGTCGCGAGCGAGACCTGCGCGCTGGACATCATGGGCGCGACCTTCGTGCGCGACATCGAGCCGGGCGAACTGGTGCGCTTCCGGGACGGCAAGGCCGAAAGCCTCCCGGGGATGCACCCCCAGACCCCCGCCCCGTGCATCTTCGAGCTGGTGTACTTCGCGCGTCCCGATTCGAACCTGTGGGGCATGAGCGTGGACCGGGCCCGGCGCTCGTTCGGGCGGCAACTGGCCCGCGAGCACCCGGTGGAGGGGGACTGCGTGATCGCGGTCCCGGACAGCGCCAACTCGGCCGCGCTGGGCTACAGCGAACAGAGCGGGATCCCCTACGAACTGGGACTGCTCCGCAACCACTACGTGGGCCGCACCTTCATCCGCCCGTCCCAGGCCGACCGCGACTTCGGGGCGCGGGTCAAGTACAACCCCGTGCGTCAGGTTCTCGAGGGCCAGCGCGTGGTCGTGGTGGACGACTCGATCGTGCGGGGGACGACATCCACCAGCCTGGTCAAGTTCATCCGCGGCGCCGGGGCGGCGGAAGTGCACTTCCGCGTGGCCAGCCCGCCGGTGCGCCACCCGTGCTACTACGGGATCGACATGCCGTCGAAGGAGGAACTCATGGGTGCCCGGATGTCCGTGGACGAGATCGCCGCCGACCTGGGGGTGGACTCGCTCGGCTATCTGTCCCTGGACGGGCTGGTCGACGCGGTCAACGAAGGCGGCCCGTTCTGCGCAGCGTGCTTCTCGGGAGAATACTCGGCGCCGCTGGTAGATCTGGAGGAGAAGATCGAGAACGCCAGACAGTTTGATCTGGCGTTCCAGAGTCCTGCTGGCGTCTAGGACCCAACCAGCCTCCGCCCTACAACGCGGATTCCGTCGTCCGTATCGGACCGCAACCCCCACACGTGCGTTTCGGTGGCGTCACGCAGCTGAAACCACTTCGGCAACAGCACGCGCCGCGGGGTGGCGACGTCGTCTCCGCGAGGGATGGCATACCACACCTCCAGCGTGTCGGAGATCTCGGGGGATCTCAGCCACAGTTCGTCGGAAGTCGTGGCCCACACTTCGGCCACGGCGGGAAGATACTCGGGCAGGTAGAGTGCCTCTTCGGCAAGCGAGCGCGCGGTTGTCTCCGTAATGGGACGCCCTACACGTTGCGCCCCCTCCGCTGCACTACGGGCCACGCCCTGAACGGCTTCCTCGATCCGGTCAGCCGCGATCGTAAGCGGCGGGAGCCCGATCGTCCGCCGCCAGACCGTGTCACCCCGGGCCGTGATCTCCGTCACCACGACCTCGCCCGGAGCGCCGTTTCGCTGCACGACCCCGACGCGCCCACTGTCTCCGTCGAAATAGCTCAGGTCGGCGTCCGTGAATGGCTGGGTCGTATACGTTGCAGTGGGATGGGGCGAGGTGCCTTGGTCGAAACGGATGCCCAGGATTTCGTGTCGAACATCCAGCATCGCAACCGTGTCCGCAGCCCAATTCCCGCCGGTGCCGCTGTAGTGCAGCACCCCTTGATGCCCCGGCGGCGGCTCGCCTTCCCTCCACCCCATCATGACCGCCGACGAAGGAAGCCGGGCTAGCGCCAGAATGCTGCGGTCCGCCAGGACCGCTTCCACCCCCGACATGGAGTACTCCAGCACCTCACGAACGCGACCATCGTCGGAAAGGCGGGCGAAATGCCGGTCGTACATGGCCCAGAAACCGTCCGGCAGCAGCCGCACGTCCCAGGGACGCCCCAGCGCGCGCAACTGGCCCTCTCCCTCCAACCGGAGAAGGCGCCGGCCGCCGGGAGACCACACCGTGATCCGCCTCGCCAAGGGCTCGACCACATGGACACGGAGGGCGTCAAGGCTGACGCGGACGCGCCGTACCCGGTCGAATCCACCATCGCCTCCGGCCTCCGACGGACCGACGATCTCGAAGTCGGGGACCGTAGTCCAGTTCTGACTCGCCCCCAACGGGGCTGTGGCCAAAGTCAGGACCGCGGCAGAGGCCAGGACAAGCCAGCAGCCCGCCAGTGGGTTGGCCCGCTCGCTTGTCCCGGTTCCTGTTCGTGTCGCTGCTCTTGTACGCCGCATCGGCAAGTCACCCCGATTCCGTCCTCCGAACCAGCTTGCGACCGGTCACATAGGCGACTCCGAGCGAGTCGCGGCGCACGCCCCAAACGTGGGTCGGGGTCGCGTCGCGCGCGCGAAAGCCGGTGGGGAGCAGTACCCTTTGCAATGCCGACTCGGTGTCCCCGCGACCGATCGTATACCAAACCACCAGACTATCCACTTCCTCAAAGGTCTGCATCCACAGGTCCCCGGTGGACATCCCGCGCACATAGCGAACAGAGGGCAACGGGTCGGGTGCGTAGAGGGCGGCCTCGACCAGGGCCCGGCCTTCTCCGCGAGATACCGGCTGGCCAGCCATTGTCGACTGGTTCACGAGCTGTCCGGTGAAGACATCGATGGCGCCTTCCAGGAGTTCGGGGCGCAAGCTCACCGGCTGAACCGCGAAGCGGCGATGCCAAATCGTGTCGCCAGGCGGGGTGATCTCAAGCAACTGTATTGAACCGTCTCCGAAGTTCCTGTGAGCGATGACGACGTTCCCGGTCTCCGGATCGAAGTAGGTGAGGTCGTCGTCCGCCAGGGGTTGGCCGGTGTGAAGCTCCCACGTGAATTCCCACTCCGAGCCGGCAGGCCGGATAGCGAGGCTCCGATTCCGCACGTCCAGAACGGCGATCGTGTCCATGGTCCACCGATCGTCCTCCGCCCGGACATGAAGCAGCGGCAGCTCGTCAAGCGGATCGTCACCAGTCCATCCCGCCGCGACGGTGCCAGGGATGGCGGGCACGGCCACGTAGCCATCGCTTTCCGTCAAAAGGCGCGGCTGCAACCGGAATCCCCGGAAGCTGATCGCCGGCGGTGGGTTCGGAACGGTACGCAAGAGCCTGCCGTCGTGCGTGAAGAACGTGAATCGCCGGGTGTCCTGGACGGAGAAGCCGTCGGGGTTGGGCTCGACGCGGAGAGGCGTTCGAAACTCGCCGGGACCCTCGCCCGGCTTCTCGATGTCCAGCAGGATGTCGCCCTCAGGAGTCCATACGCTCACGCGGGCAAGGTAGGGTTCCAGCACGAAGACGCGCTCCCCGTCCGGGGAGACGCGAACATCGCTGACCTGCGCGAACGCGGCGGGGCCTCCGAAGGCATCCCCGATTTCGAACTCGGGCACGGTGACCCAGGTTGCGGTTTCGGGTGTGGGGTCGGAGTCGCCGGCACAACTCACGACCCAGAACGCCACGGCGATTCCGCGAGCGATCCTGGATGGGTATCGTGACGAGGTCATCTGCCCAGCATCACACCTCGTTTGCGACCTACATCAGCTATTTCCCGAAATCGAGTGCCGGGACCTCGTACCAATCCACGGCGCGCTTTGCGATTCCGTACCGGTCGGGCGTCCGCTCCACCAGCGCGGCCAAGGTCGTACCAAGCAAGTCGTACCCGAGCAGTCGGTCCCGAATCCTCACCGTGCCAATGTAGACCTGGCCACTCCACAAATCGAGGTAAGAATACCTGTCCCGGTCTCGCGTGGTCGCCACCCAGAGGCGTCCCTCGAGGTCGAACTTGATCGGCTCTGGCGTGAGAAACCAGCGCTTCGGAGTCTCCTTGAATTCATCCGCGTACACTTCGAATGCCGCGGATGACGCCGAGCCCCCGCCGATGCTTCCCATACTGGCGAGCGTTTCGATGAACCTGTCGATGTCGCGCTGATTGGGCAGTTCCTCGGTATACGTCGGCGAGGCAACCACCGACGCATGGGTGGCGGCCCTGTCCGCGAGGAAGACCAGTTCAGCCTGGCAGGCCCAGAAAACAAAGCCTCCTTTGCCGTCCGGCCATCCCTTCCGGACCTTCCCGCAACTGGTGTCGGCCAAGTCCTCGATGTCGGATCGCTCCCACAGCATCTCGCCGGACACCGCATCGACCTCCTTCGGGATCCATGTGCCTCCGTCGCCTACTGTTCCATCGGGGAATTCCACTCCGATCCCGTACACGCTTCGTCCCGCTATGCTGTGCGGAGCGAATCGGGGAGGCATCCCAACCTGTGACACCAGCGCGCCGCTCGGCGTGTGGAAGCTCAGTCGGCTCAATCCGAGATCGACGATCCCAACGGTTCCTTGCGGGCCTCGCTCGATCGCAGCGAGACCGCCGAACTCCCCCGGACCCTCCCCTTCTCGTCCGAAGAGGCCCACGGGGTTCCCTGCGCGGTCGCTACAGCGGACTTGCGTCTCGTAGGAATCGATGGCGCAGACGACCTGTTCCGAGACCAGAGCGATGTCGTCGATCTCGCTCAGTCGAGCGTCCGTTGATGCTACGGGCGAGAGCGGCAGTTCGGACGGACCCGCGGGCGCTTCGGCGCAACCGGAGGTGGCTGCCACCACGAGGATGGCAGCCACCGTTCCGCAAGTTGCCCTGGAAGGCATTCGCACTAGCCAGGCCGACGGACCAGCTTGCGTCCGATGACGTGTGGCACGTCCAGCGCGTCCCGCCAGATCCCCCACACGTGTGTGGTTGTCGCGTCGGTGATCACGAAGGACTCCGGGAGTAACACCCGGCGAGGCACTCCATCCATGTCGCCCCGTTCGACCACATGGTGCACCCTGAGTGTATCCGACACCTGGTGGGTCCTCAACCACACCTCATCTGAGGCTGTCAGGAAGAACCTCTCTGCTGCAGGCAAATGCTCGGGCCTGTAGAGCGACTCGTAGAGCTGCTCCCGGAGCCTTGGTCTCGACACGCGTGACGCCAGATCCGATGCCCGTGTATCAACCAGGCGCTCCACTTCCTCCTCGATCATTCGGACGCTCAGTTCGCGGGGCTCGAACTGCAACTGTCGGTGCCAGAGCGTATCGCCATCGGCATTCACCTCGATCAAATCGACTACCCCAGGTGGGCCCTTCTGCCGCATCACCACAGCCGTACCCTGCGCGAAGCTGACCTGATCCGCATCGGAGAACGCCTGACCTCCGTACATCCATGAATCGTCGGGCAGATGCGTGGCTCTGACCCTGTTGCCGACGTCCAACCAAAGCACCGGATCGGGATCTCGCCAAGTTCCATCCTCGCCGCGGCGCACACTCAAGAGCGGTTGATGATCGAGCGGCGTTAAACCCGTCGTCCCCACCTCGACGCTTGGAGCGATCAGCGGCACGCCCAAGTGGACTCCGTCATCGGGCCACGCCAGCGCGATCCTGAATCCCTGGTATCCGACGCTGGTCCCGGGACCCTGGACCGACTCCTTGAGTTCACCGTTCGCAGTGAAATACGCGAACCGAGACCCATTGCCGTCCAGCACGGAGAACGCACCATCCGGCCCGATGAGCACGTCGCGGGGGGACATGAATTCTCCCGGTCCCCCTCCGCGTCGACCGACAGCGAAGATCAGGGAGCCATCCGGGCCCCACGCTGTCACCTGGAAGCTCGGAGAATCCACTATGAAGACACGGTCGCGGACAGGGTCTGCGCGTACGAACGGCGCCAGGAACGCCACGTTCCTGTCTGGCAGGTCCGTGAACTCGTAGTCGGACTCCGTCAGCCACACCACGCCAGCGCCGCCGCCTTCGTCACCGCTACAACTCCACGACACCGACAGAGTCAGCGGGAGTGCCACGAGGAGTCTCAGGCAAGACCGGCGGAAACAGCACATCGGCTCTTCCTTTACTCAACTAGTGCGATGCTGTCGGATGACCCTACCGTCCGAGGGTTGACGGGCCACCATTGCGATGGCCTGCGCCGACACTCGAGCAACGACGGAATTGTCGCATTTTCGCATCACGGCCTTGTGCCCGTCGTCTACCACGTAGAAGTAGTTACCGTCGGCAGGCAACGCCTGACCGCGCATCACCAGATGGACAGCCTGCTCATCGGCCACAGCGCTAGCCGACGAGCTACTACAGCCCCCGCCAGAGGGGTTGCAGTCGTGGTCGCCTACCCTCCCCACCTGTTCGCATTCGTTCCATCCCCAATCGTCGAAGACACATATCGTACTCGGCCACGGCCCGAATATGCTGAATTCGCAGTGCATGCATTCCGGGAGAGGTGCCTGGGCCGTGCCGACGCTGGGAGAGCCGAGCAGCAGCGTGGTGCCGGCCAGCGCCACGGTGATCGACGCGAATGCCAGCTTTCCGCTCCGAACAGTGCCACCGCGATGCACTTCGGCGGGCCCACGGCGGCGAGTGAGCATGCCAACTGAGGCGATGGCCGCTAGCAGCCTTGGCACAGTACGGATGTTCTCATGGTGGTTGGTCATCGTTCAACTCCTTGTGGCGATGATTATAGCGTCCGGCCATCCTCGCGATGGCGCGGCGCCAGTGAGCAGGGGCAGCTCTTCGCAGACCCCTCATTTACTTACCAGTTCCCAACCCGAAAACGTGCAAATCGCGCCTGACCGCAGCTTGACCCCCGGAAACCGCCGTCCACAGACGAAGCGGACTGCACGTTTCTTGCCGGAGAACTGGTCCGTTAATGGAGAGGTCAGTTCCCCACCACAGTCCGGACGCCGAGCAGCCCGGGCAGGAGAAACCCGCATTGCGAACGGCAATCGTCGTACTTATCCTCGTCAACATCGTGCTTGGGATTGTGCTATTGGCCACGTCACCGAGCCGCGCTGCCTCTGCGACCCAGGCCGCGATCATCGAAGGTCCGCACAGCTGCTGTCGTGGCGAGGGTCCGGAAGCGTATTGTTGTCACATGTGCTGCTGGCGGGGTCCGTATTGCACGCGGGACAGCGACTGTGGCGACGCCGAATGAGTCCGATACCGAGTGAGGGCATGGAGTGCCGGGTCTTCCGAAGAAGAGTGAACCGGTCCGCACCGCGATATGGAGACCGGTCGTGGGTGCGATGCTCCCATGGCTGCTGCTCCTGGTCGTCGGGAATCTCATCCTGATCTGGCCACCCCTTGAACAAGATGCGACGCTCCTACGCTGGCTTTGGCTGTTCGCTGAGCAAACCGCCTTCGTTCTCCCATTCCTGCTCTTTGCCGCCGGCGTGGCACTGGCAAGGAAGCTGGGGTACTCGAAGCGCGTCCGTCGAGCCGGCGCAGTGATCGGCATTTCGGTTGTTGCGGCCTCGCATCTGTTGGGATCGTGGGTGGCACCCTCGTGGAATGATCGGTATCTCGCCGGCTTGGGGCCGGAGACGGAGGACATGCGACGGTTCGGTCCGAGGACCCCAGTCGGAATCACGCGCAACATTCGCTTCGTTGAGACCAACCCTCCGGAAGAGTATGCCTTGCGGGCGGGTACCCCACATCGATTCCCGCCGAACGTGCTTCGCTGGGAATTGCATGCCCCGCTGGCCCTGGCCGTGTTTGGGGTCCTCAACGTCTTCATCGGCGCACTAGCCGCCGAATTGACCGTCAACCTGAAACGCGGGAGCCGACGCAACGCTCGAATGGCGATTGGCGTGCTGGGCGGCATCGCCTTCCTCACCTGCCACTTGCTGGCGGGGCCGGTGGAGCCGTTCCTGCGCGACGGCACGATGCGCTCGGGCGTGACCGCCGCCTGGTTGCCACTGGGACTGCCCGTTGCCGAAATCCTGGTCTTCAGCTACCTGGTCCGCGGGAAGCGGTACTAATGAGTGATTCCGCAGCTTCCGGGTCGCTGGATCTCGGCGCGTTGGTCCCCCGTGGGGCTGCGTCCAGGGAGTCGTCCCACGCGTCACCCATCGACAGCAAAGCGTTCCGGCGGGGAGATCCCAAGTGCTTCGCGAAAGTACTCGATCGATTCGGGCCGTCGATCCGACGCGTCGTAAACTCGTATACCGACGACCGTCACGATCGGGACGACCTGTATCAGCAAGTGTGCATGCGGCTGCTGATCCGGCGAAAGCACTACCGTGAAATGGGTGCCATGGAGGGCTGGATCACCACACTCGCTCGGGGCGTTTGCCGAAACTGGCGCAACGCACAGATTGCGCGCGAGTCGGCTGTCGAAGGGTACTCCTCCCACGTCCCACCGGTCGAGGAATCCGACGCCCTGCTCGACGATCCTTCGCGCGTGCTCAAATGCCGGACGTTCCTCGAGCAACTGGACCAGGCCATTGCCGCCCTTCCTGATCGTCAGGCCACGGCCTGGCGTCTCGTACACTACGAAGGATACAGTACAGACCAGGCGGCGCGCATGATGAGAACGAGTCCCGCGACGGTCCGGTCACAGATTCGACACGTCCGGAACCAGCTTCGGGATGTCCTGGAAGATGCGAAGAATGAGTTCATGCCCTGAACTGTCCGCACTGGCGCGCGTCGGCACTCCGCACGCGGACCCCGAAGTGGTCGAGCATGTGAAGAATTGCGACGCATGCCGGCTCGATTGGCAGATTCAACAGGGGGCCCGCTATCTGCTCGATCCGGAGATCAACACCAGCGCATCGGCCAGTTTGAACGAGAGGATCATTGCGCGGGCGACCGCAATCATTCGCCACTCGGAGCAACTCCCCGGCTGGGGGCATCTCGTCGGGTCAGGACTGCTGGCAGCTCTGGCGACGTTCGCTGTCGCGTTGGCGCAGCCGAACGCTGGCCTTACGGTTTCGGCCACCCAGGCCGGGGTTTACGCGCTGCTGGTGATCGTTGCGACGGCAACGTACCTGAGGCACGTTGACCTGGCGGAGTGCGCCGACTACTGAAGTCACCAGCGCGGCAGGAAGCCTCGATATGCGTGTTTCGCGACGAGAGTCGGGCCCGGTCAGACGACCGCCCGAGGCTCGATTCGGGAGCGCAGCCAGTCAGCGATTGCTTCCTCCACGAGCTTGCCGGATGCGATGCCCATCATCTTCTCCACCACTACCTCGTCAGGTGCGACAAGGTCGAAGCCATTCAGGCCGAGGAAGATGACGGCGGCCAGGAACGAGATGCGCTTGTTTCCGTCGCGGAACGGATGGCCGGTGCAAGTCCCGAAGACATAGCCAGCGGCGAGACGCGACAGATCCGAGTCCGGGTCAAGGGTCCATCTCTGCCTGGCGCGCACGAGACCCGACTCAAGGGCGTTCTCGTCTCGAATGCCGATCAGACCCCCGTGTTCGCGGACCTGGTCGAGATGGACCGCCTCGATGACCAGCCGGGGAACCCACCTGGGCTCCTGGCGCGTCACCTGGCCAGTTCCCTAAGTGCTCCCCGATAGCGTTTCTGAGCCTCGGCTGCTATCGCCAGCCCTTCCACTACATCGAGATCGTACGGGCTCAAAAGGATCCCATGTGCCGTCTCGACGGCCAACACTTCGTCGCCGGCCGCCAGGTGAAGACGCTCCGCCATTTCCTTGGGTAGCGTGGCCCCGACAGACCCACCCATGCGCCGCAGTTTGACATTTCGAACCATCGTGCCACCTCCGTGTAGCACCCGAATGCTACTTTAGTCCGCACCTTCTCACAAGGCAGTCGAAGTGGACGCGCCTCGGCGTCGTGGCCATCCGCCAGCTCCTGTCCGACTTGCGCGGCATTCTCTCATCGGCTAAATGGACACACTCTCTCATGACCGACGCTATGAAGTGCAGAGAATGCCCCTGAAGCGCCTGACCTGGTTGGCCATCCGTATCGCGGCCGGCGTAACACTGGTTGTCGGGTCCTTCGGGTATGCGTTCACCGGGGTCCACACCGATGTCCTGATAGGAGCGGGCTGCGGGGTTGCGTTCGGAGTGGGTGTTGGCTTCCGGGGACGCTCGACGGGTGGCCCGTGGACCGGTATCCTGATCGGCTCGATCGTGGGGATCGCCGCGGTGTCTCTTGCCGGGGCCCTATCTGGCGACCGATGGGGATTGATCATCCCGACCACGCTCGCCCTGGCGGTCGGCCTCATCAGCGGGATCCGCGGGCCATCGCTTGTGGGCTATCGCGACCTGGGGCGCGAAACGTTGATCATGTCCGTGCTACTCGCCCTGGGGCTCCTTCCCTATGTGTTGGTCACCTCCTTCCGCACCCTCGTGATACCGATCGTGATACTGATTCAGCCATTCCTTTTGGCGCCCTGGACCGCGCTGATGGTCGGTTTCCTCAGCCGCCGCCGGGAGGGTTGGCAAGACGCCCGTCCTCCCCGGCCTCTGGTGCTGGGCGCGGCTGCAACACTGGTCGTCATGGGTATTCTGTTTGCGTCCGAGGTCAATGGGCCTGCGGTGTCCGTCGTGCTCATCGCCGCCGGTGTCCTGGCGGTGTTGCTGGTGGCGCTCCCGGCGGGCGCATTTCTTCTTGGCCGCGCCGTGATAACCTGGCTGCAGCCGCGGCTTCAGGTGTACGGCCGCCTTGCTGACTACCTGCGCGTCATGTGGGTCCCGATCGGAGGGTTTGCCGTAGGCTATCTGACGATCATCGCCCTGTTCGCCGGGTTCTACGGGACGCTGGAACGTTTTCGTCCAGGCGCGTTTGCCGGCGCCGGCACAGGAATCACCGATTGGCTGTCCTTCGCGTTCTTCACCGCCCTTGGCCAGGATTTCGCGACCGTGGCCCCGGTTTCCGTCGCGGCGAAGGTACTGGTGGGAATCCACTTGATCTTTTCGGCGGGATGGGCGCTTGTGTTGTTTGCGGCCGTGATGTCATCCATCCGGCCGAAGCTTGACCGCATCGCACAGCGTCTCGGGGACGAGAGCCGCGACTAACCGGAGGAGGATACCCATGACCAAACGAAAGCAGGCGAGCGATTTCCCCAAAGAGGTACTGACCCTCTTCGATGGCTACGTACACGGGCACATTCAACGTCGGGATTTCCTTGAAGGCGCCGGCAAGGTGCTGGGCGGCGGAGCGGCGGCGGCGGCGGTACTCGAGGCACTTCGTCCCAACTACGCGTGGGCGCGGCAGGTGGCGACCGACGATGCCCGGATCCGGCAGGAGTACGTCACCTATCCTTCGCCGGACGGCTCGGGGACCATGCGTGGCTACATGGCCGTGCCCGCCGGCGCGACGGAGCCCGAGCCCGCGGTCCTCGTCATCCATGAGAATCGCGGCTTGAACCCCTACATCGAAGACGTGGTCCGCAGGTTCGCCGCTGCGGGCTTCGTGGCGCTGGGGCCGGACGCGCTCACTCCCCTGGGTGGCTATCCCGGCAATGACGACGAGGGCCGCGTGATGCAGCGGCAGCTCGACCGGGACGTGATGATGGCAGACTGGGTGGCGGCGTTCCGGTTCCTGCGGGACCTCGAGACCACCACCGGGCGAGTCGGGGCCGTCGGGTTCTGCTACGGCGGCGGTGTGGTGAATCAGCTCGCGGTCCG
>VYAQ01000029.1 GCA_009844885.1 Gemmatimonadota bacterium | reverse complement strand
GCGCGCGGCGGCGGCGTGGCACGACAGCCAGGGCATGAGGATCGCGCGCATCGGCGACAACATGCGGCAGGTCGCCGTGACCGAAGGCGACAAGGTGGAGGCCCAGCGCCGCTTCGGGTATGCGGTGGACGGTTACGGGCTCGGGGATCTCGTGGCGCACGTCGAGGCCGCGGGCGAGGGCGCGGTCGATGCCCTGTGCGCGGAGTATGCCGACTCGTACACGATGATGGAGGGGCTGTGGCCGGGCGGCGCGCGCCACCAGTCGTTGCGCGACGCCGCGCGGATCGAACTCGGGCTGCGCTCCTTCCTGACCGGCGGCGGCTTCCACGCCTTCACCGACACCTTCGAGAACCTGCACGGCCTGCGCCAGCTCCCCGGCATCGCCGCCCAGCGCCTCATGGCCGACGGCTACGGGTTCGGCGCCGAGGGGGACTGGAAGCACGCCGCGCTGGTGCGCTCCATGAAGGTCATGGCCCACGGCCTCCCGGGCGGCACCAGCTTCATGGAGGACTACACCTACCACTTCGACCCGGGAGGCCAGGCGGCACTTGGCGCCCACATGCTGGAGATCTGTCCGTCGGATCGCCGCGGGCACGCCGTCGTGCGAGGCGCACCCGCTTGGGATCGGGGGCCGGGAGGACCCCGTGCGGCTCGTGTTCGACGCGGCCGCCGGGCCGGCCGTGAACGTGACCGTGGTGGACCTGGGCGACCGCTTCCGGATGGTGGTGAGCGAGGTGGAGGTGGTCGAGCCGCTCCCGCTGCCGAGGCTCCCTGTAGCGCGCGCGCTATGGAAGCCGCGCCCGGATCTGGAGACTGCGGCGGCGGCCTGGATCCACGCGGGCGGCGCGCACCACACGGGGTTCTCGCTGGCGCTGACCACGGAGCATCTGGAGGACTTCGCCGTGATGGCCGGAGTGGAGTGCCTGTTCATCGATGCCGACACGGAGTTGAGGAGGTTCCGCCGAGAGCTGCGGTGGGCGCGTGGGCACCGATAGCGGGGTCGGTACGCTGGATTCCGGAACCGGCGGACTCTACTATGTCCGGGAGCGTATGGGGACACGCAGATGCGGCCGTCAGGAGTGGCTCCCCAGAACCCTCGGAAGAGAGCGCTTCTCATGGCCCGTGCAAGATCCGGCGTCGACGTGGCGCCCCGTGGAAGGGTCCCGTACGGCCCGCCGAGGGCGGCACCGGCGGCCGTCATCCCGACGGCCACCCTGATCACGCTGCTCGCCTGCGCACCCGACGACTCCCCCATGCCGCGAAGCATCGCCACCATCCCCTTCGGCACGACCGCGACGGGCGAAGTCGTCGATCTCTTCACGATGACCAACGCCAACGGGATCGAGGTGCGGGCGATCACCTACGGCGGGATTATCCTCTCGATCAAGACGCCGGACCGGGACGGGCGCTGGGACGACATCGTCCTGGGCTTCGACTCCCTGGAACCCTACGAGGCGGGCTCGCCCTACTTCGGCTCGATCATCGGGCGCTACGGCAACCGAATCGCGGGCGGACGGTTCACCCTCGACGGCGAGACCTTCACGCTCGCCACCAACAACGGGCCGAACCACCTGCACGGCGGCGACGTGGGCTTCGACAAGGTGGTGTGGGGGGGCGAGCCCTTCGAGCGCGAGGACGCGGTCGGCGTCGCCTTCACCTACACCAGCGTGGACGGCGAGGAGGGGTATCCGGGGACGATGGAGGTTCGCGTCACCTACACACTCACGGACGCCAACGAACTGATCTTCGACTACCGCGCGACCACCGACCGCGCCACCCCGGTCAACCTCACCCAGCACAGCTACTTCAACCTCGCCGGGGGCGCGGCTGCCGACATCCTCGGCCACGAGCTCACCCTCGACGCCAGTCGCTTCACCCCCGTCGACACGACGCTGATCCCCACAGGCGAACTCGCGCCCGTCGAGGGCACGCCCTTCGACTTCCGCACCGCCACCACGATCGGAGCGCGCATCGACGACGACCACCCGCAACTCGCGGCCGGCCTGGGCTACGACCACAACTTCGTGCTGGACGGGGACGACCCTGACGTAACGTCAGGGTTAGCGGAAAAGAACCGCGAAGGCCTGCATCGCGCGGCGTTCGTGTTCGAGCCGCTGACCGGCCGCACCCTGGAGATCCACACCGCGGAACCAGGGATCCAGCTCTACTCCGGCAACTTTCTCGACGGCACCATCGCGGGCAAAGCCGGCCGCGTCTACGGACACCGGAGCGGATTCTGCCTGGAGACGCAGCACTTTCCGGACTCCCCCAACCAGCCCGCCTTTCCCTCGACCATCGTCCGTCCCGGCGAGGAGTACAGCACGCGCACCGTCCTGACCTTCGGGGTGGCGGGCTGACCGCATGGCGACCCTCGACTGGCTGATCATCCTCGCGTACCTCGGCTTGGTGGGCGGGCTCGCCGCGTGGGTGTTCCGCAGGCGCAAGGACACGCCGGACGACTACTTCCTGGCCAACCGCAACCTCGGCTGGTTCATCGTCGGTGCCTCGATCTTCGCGTCGAACATCGGCTCCGAGCACCTCGTCGGCCTGGCCGGGTCGGGGGCGACGGACGGCGTGGCCCTGGCGCACTACGAGTTGCACGCGTGGTGCCTGCTCGTGCTGGCCTGGGTGTTCGTCCCGTTCTTCATGCGCTCGCGGGTCTACACCATGCCCGAGTTCCTGGAGCGGCGGTTCTCGCCGGCCGCGCGCTGGGTGCTCTCGCTGATCTCGCTGGTAAGCTACGTGCTGACCAAGATCGCGGTGGGGATCTTCGCGGGGGGCGTGGTCTTCGCGACACTCCTGCCCGACGTGCAACTGCAACTCGGGCCGTGGGTGCTGAACAGCTTCTGGGTGGGATCGCTGGTGGTGATCGTGCTCACCGGTGTGTACACGGTCGCCGGGGGGATGCGCGCGGTCGCTTACACCGAGGCGCTGCAGACGGTGGTGCTGGTGCTGGGGTCGGGGCTGCTGACGTGGTTCGGGCT
>VYAQ01000358.1 GCA_009844885.1 Gemmatimonadota bacterium | reverse complement strand
GTGCCCGGCTCGACCACCCCACTTTTCGCCCAACGCCCGCCGCCGGAGTGGCACGAGTTCTACTTCACGCGGGCAGCCTACAACAGCTACTCCGGTTGGGGCCGCCGCTCCCGCTCCTGGGCCACCGATTATCCCAAGTCCGACCGCCAGTTCCTGACCGTCCTGCAGCGGCTCACCAACCTCGACGCCTTCAGCTACGAAAACGCGATCCTGCTGACCGACGAGAACATCCGCCGCTATCCCTTCCTCTATGCCCTCGAGGTCGGGTACATGAGCCTTTCGCCCGGGGAGATCGAGGGGCTGCGCGACTACCTCAAGGCGGGCGGGTTCCTGGTCATCGACGACTTCTGGGGTACGCGGGAGTGGGGCCAGTTCGAGTACCAGATGAGCCTGGTCTTTCCGCAACACCCGATCGTCGACCTGGAACTCGATCACCCGGTCTTCAACACCTTCTACGACATCGACGAGATCCTCCAGGTGCCCGCCTACGGGCGCTACTGGGGCGGCCAGACCTTTGAGCGCGACGGGTTCGTGCCGCATGTGAAGGGAATCCTGGACGACGATGGCCGACTGATGGTCATCATCAACTGGAACACCGACCTGGGCGACGCCTGGGAGTGGGCTGAACGCCCCGACTACCCGGTCCAGTATTCCACCTTCGCCTTCCAGATGGGCGTCAACATGATCATCTACGCGATGAGTCACTGAGTATATGAGCAGCTTCTTCGAGTTCCTCTTCAAGTACCGGCCCGTGCTGTACCAGGAGGGCGACTTCACCTTCCTGTCGCCCTGGCCGTTGGCGACCGTCGGCGGCCTGGCCGTGCTGCTGGCCGTGCCCGCCGTGCTCAGCTACACCCGCGCCCGCGCCAAGAGCAGCCCGGCCGACCGGTGGGTGCTCGGGGCACTGCGCGGCGCCGCCTTCCTGGTCCTCTTTTTCATCGTCATGCAGCCGGGACTCGTCCTGACCTCTGTCGTGCCCCAGCGGAACTTCCTGGCCGTCCTCGTCGACGACTCCCGCAGCATGACCATCGACGACCGCGACGGGACCTCGCGTGCCGACAAGGCAGCCGGACTCCTCGACCCCGAGGGCGAACTGGTTGCCGCGCTGAACGACGACTTCGCGCTGCGCTACTTCCGCTTCGCGTCGGCGACTGCGCGTGTGGGCGGCGTGGACGCGCTCTCGTACGACGGCAGCCAGACCCGGATCGGCGACGCGCTCGCCCAGGCCCGCGACGAACTGCAGGGCGTGCCCCTTTCGGGCATCGTGGTGGTCTCCGACGGAGGGGACAACACCGACGAGGCCATCGGCGAGGCGCTGCTGCCATTGCGCGCGGCGTCGGTCCCGGTGTTCACGGTCGGGCTGGGCGACGACGAGATGGAGGCCGACGTGCAGACCAGCCGCGCGGACGTGCCGGGTCATGCGCTCACGGGCACGTCAATGGTCGTAAACGTCACGGTCGAAGCGCGTGGCTACGCGGGACGGACAGTGCCGATCATCGTCGAGGACATGGGACGCATCGTGACCAGCGAGGAAGTCGTCCTGCCCGACGACGGCGAGACCCTGGTCGCCCCGATCGCGATCACCCTGGAGACCGCCGGCGCGCGCGAGCTGACCTTCCGCGTCCCGGGGCAGCCCGGTGAACGGGTCCTGCGGAACAACGAACTGCACGCGGTCGTCCAGGTGCGCGACCGCACCGAGAAGGTCCTGTACTTCGAGGGCGAGCCCCGCCACGAGGTCGCATTCATGCTGCGTGCGATCCAGGCCGACGAGAACCTCCAGGTCGTCCTCCTCCAGCGCACCGCCGAGAACAAGTTCTTCCGCCGCAACCTCGACGACCCCCTCGAACTCGTCGAAGGCTTCCCCACCACCCGCGAGGAGCTCTACGGCTACCGCGCGCTCATCCTGGGATCGGTCGAGGCCAGCTTCTTCACCCACGATCAGCTCGACATGATCGCCGATTTCGTGAGCTCCCGCGGCGGCGCCCTGCTCATGCTGGGGGGCCGCCGCGCATTCACCGAGGGAGGCTACAAGGGCACGCCCCTCGAAGACGTCCTCCCGGTCGTACTCAGCGAATCCAACGGCACCACGCCCACCGAGCGGCTCGCCTTCGTCAAGGTCGCGCCCACACCCGCGGGGGCGAATCATCCCGTGACCCGGATCGAGGGGTCGGTGGACGCGTCGGCGGCGCGCTGGGACTCGCTGCCACCCGTGTCCACGACCAACATCCTGACCGGCTTGAAGGCGGGCGCCACCGAGCTGCTGCGCGGGACCGTGGTCGACGATCCGATGGGCGACGGGGCCGATGCGCAGTTCGAGGGCGACGCAAGCGACCGCGTCGTCATGGCCTTCCAGCGCTACGGGAAGGGGCGTTCGGTCGTGCTGGCGGTGCAGGACACGTGGCTGTGGCAGATGGATCACACCGTCGCGCTCGAGGACCAGAGCCACGAGAACTTCTGGAAGCAACTGCTCCGCTGGCTTGTCGCCGAGACGCCCGACCCCGTCGAGGCCGCTCCGACCCGCGAATCCGTCGAGGCCGGCGAGCCGGTGACCTTCGAGGCGACCGTCCTGGACGAGGGGTTCGTCGAAGTAAACGGCGCCAGCGTGACAGCTCGCGTCACCAATCCCGCCGGAGAGGCGCACGAACTGCCCATGGAGTGGTCCGTCACCGAAGACGGCCGCTACAGCGCGACCTTCACCCCTGAAATGGACGGCATCTTCGAGGTGTCGGTACACGCCGGCCGCGACACCCTGACCCTCGGCGAATCCGAAACCGGCATCCGCGTGGCCCCCGGCCTCGAGGAGTTCCGCGACCCGCACCAGCGCCGCAGCCTCATGGAACGGATCGCGGACGAGACGGGCGGTCGCTACTACACCCTCGACACCGCGAGCCAGCTGCCGGAGGACCTGCAGTTCACGGGCGGCGGCGTGACGGTCACCGAGGAAAGGGACCTGTGGGACATGCCCATCCTCTTCCTGCTGCTGGCGGGGCTGCTGGGG
>VYAQ01000123.1 GCA_009844885.1 Gemmatimonadota bacterium | reverse complement strand
GCTGGGCTGTCTGACGTAAGCGCTATCCTCCGGACTCCGTCATCGATCGCCTGAACCTGGTCGAAGTGGCGGCCCCACTCCGCTCCCCAGGTGCGGCTGTGGGCACAGGCAGGATGAAAGCTGTACAGAACCGTACCGCGCACCCCGTCGTCACCCAGGTGGACTGTGACAGGAGCACCTGCCTCGTTGTAACCGGTCAGCAGAGACACCGTATCTCCCACGGCGAGTGGTTCAGTCAAGCTGGATCGGTACTCACCGGTGGAGACTCGCCCGGCTCGGATCCAGACCTGCACCACGATCCCGGCGACCAGCACTGCCAGCAGCGTGTTTTGGAATCTCGACATCTTGCGCGAGGTACTCTTCGGTTCGGATCCAATCTGGGAAACCTGAAACGGCCGTGGCGGTTTCCGTCTGTCCGTTCCCCTAGATGCCGAAGGGCCCGGTCAGGATGGATCATTTTGCGACAACTGAATGCCGCTGCTTAGTGCATCCAGTCCATGACCAGCTGCCGAATCTGCTCCATCCGGCACAGCATTGCGATGCCACGCGCAACCCGCGATCGTGCGGTCGGCCGGCTCACGCCCATCGCCTCCGCGATCTCCGCGGTGTCCCGTCCCTGGATCATCCGCATAATGACCGCGTCCCGTTCCCGGTCGGGAAGCTCGTCGAGCGCACGATGGAGGACCTCGCGCCGCTCGCGCAGCATCAGTTCGTGTTCGGGATCGGGGGCGTCGTCGAGGACCAACGTGGCATCCTCCAGGGCGACTTCGCGCTTGCGGCGCGCCTCGCGCAAACGCATCCGGCACACATTCCTGCTCACCGCTATCGCCCAGTTGTCGAACGAACCGCGCCCCCGGTACTGGTGGAGCCTTTCCAGGATTGCCTCCCAGCAGTCCTGCAACAGGTCGTCGGCGTGGTCGTCGTCATCCGCGTAGGAGCGAATCGCCCACCAGATCCGTGGGCCGAGCTCTTCCACCAGCTCCGCCAGCACAACGGGATCACGGGCTGCGAGGCGTGCCAGATCGATCGGATCAGTAATCGGTCATTGCGTCGCCGGAGCGGCGAGAAGTGGTTGCGAGTTCGGTGTGGAACAGACCAAACAACGGTACGCGGACCTCATGGGGTCCGCCAGCCCGCACCTCTCGGCCAACTCATCTCCCCGCCAGCCGTGAGTGCGGCGTCGCAATCAGCCTACGCGCTCTACAATGACCTTGGCCATGTAGTCGCCTCCGCCCAGTTGCTGGATCGCCGCAGGCGGATGCTGAAGGAGACCACGCACCAGGCGGCGGTAGTTCGATGAGGCCGAAAACCCGAGCGCGCAGGCGACCGTGCCGAACGGCTGACGGCTCCAGTCCGAAAGCCTCTGAACGGTGTAGATCCGGGCCAGCGAGAGAAGTCTTCTCGGAGAAGGAATCCCGAGTGCGGCGCAGAGGCGCTGCAAGGCCCGCTCGTTCAGGCCAACCCGGACGGCGAAATCGGCGACGGTGCATGGACCGAACGCGAATTCGAGGGCGCATTCGAGAAGCTCGACGGCCCGCGGGTCGGCCGTCCGTCCGACACGCTCACGCAGCCGGTAGACGTGCTGCGCATCGATGCTTCCCAGGATCGCCGTGTCGATTGCATCGAAGTCGTCGCTGACGCCCGGCACCATGTGGGCCTCGACGGCGATGCTCCCTTGGTCCAGTTTGCGCTCGGTGGCCCAGTCGCCGAACGCGGCGTAGCTAATTATCGGAATGAATGAGCGATCGTCGGCACTTGTGTACCCGAATCCCCCCTTGGACGACCCGGGGCCTTCCGGCAACGTGTCGATCACGGCCGGAGATCCCGGGTGTTGCTCGGCGAGATGCCAGAGCTGGCGCCAATTGGAGGCAAGCGCCAAGCGGCCGACGACTGTTGACGAGGCACCCAACCTCACCGCGACACGGACCCGGTCGCGGAGCCTGGGACTGCCCAGCAACGCCAGGAGCGGGGGCTTGGGCGAGACGGTCAACTCCGATTCCTGGTGCCGCTGCGGGAGACAGTGGGGTTCTCTCTTGAGCGCACCAGTCTCACCGCGGACGGCTTAAACATCATGCCGCCCTCCGGCTGAACTTTTCGCGGGCACGGGCCGGGGTCATGTACCCGTGCCGCTGGAGCCAGCGCCGCCCAGCGGTCGCCCTTCTTCGCAAGGTGCCAGCCGACGACGTCCGAGGCGCAGTGCCGACCCGAATCCCCCTGGCCGCCAGCCGGGCCTTCGCCCTCCGGTGGCCCTCGCCGAGGAACGGACTCGCCTTCAGCACCGTCCGGATCTCCTGCAGCAGTTCCTCATCGCTCAGGGCCGTCTGCGGGTACGGCCGCCTCGTCGCCGGACTCACCCGTCCAAGCGCCTCAAGAGCTTCCGGCCGTCCGCGGCTCTTCGCCGAATCCTGCTCTTCCGTACTCCCAGACATCCCATGCCTCCTCTCTCCTAGACCCCGGAAGGGTTGCTAAACTACTGTCCAGAGAAATCGGGGGCACTGTAACTCCTACAATAATACGACACCTGACCAAACGGCGAGGGCCAGGCTCCACGGCCTGTGAGTGGGTGATGGATTCCTTCCACGAAACGGCGTGCTTCGGGTTTTCTGGCCAGCGCTGCGTTTTCCGGCATGGCGGGTGTTCCCCAGGTGGGAAGGACGGCGGAGACGGTGTCGGGAGCCGGGCCCGCCGGTCCTTCGGTGGTCAGGAGGAAACGGTGGCGAACGGCCGTGGGCGGAGGAATGGCGGGATGGGACTGATTCCTGAGATGACGCGACTCCGGGCACGAATGGCCAGCAGGTGTAAACAGAACATGACAGATTGTAAGGTCGGCATGACCTTCATCACGCCTATTCGGCCACGGCGCCTACGCCGCCGCCCGCCGGAGGGTGCTTGGAGACCTGTGATGGCTGGGCACCGTCAGTCGCAACGACCCGGACCCACCACCGTCCCCCTCCCCCTCATAGTATCTTCCAAAGTCGCCGGGACTCACCACGCACACCACCCC